>JBBRZA010000004.1:0-73038 GCA_038237145.1 Gaiellales bacterium | reverse complement strand
GATCAAGGCCCGGATCAAGCAGTTGAAGGCCGAGATCGAGAACACCGACTCGGACTTCGACCGCGAGAAGCTCCAGGAGCGGCTCGCGAAGCTCGCCGGCGGCGTTGCAGTCGTCAAGGTTGGCGCTGCGACCGAGACCGAGATGAAGGAGAAGAAGCACCGCGTCGAGGACGCTCTGCAGGCGGCACGAGCCGCTCTGGAAGAGGGCGTTGTCCCCGGCGGCGGCGTTGCGCTGGTGAACAGTATCGAGGCAATCAAGCTCGACGATTACGAAGGGGACGAGAAGACCGGCGCGTCGACCATCGTTCGCGCGCTCGAGGAGCCGGTTCGCCAGTTGGCGAACAACGCCGGCCTCGAAGGCTCGATCGTCGTCGACAAGATCCGGAACGCTCCGAAGGGGCATGGGCTCAACGTCGAGACCAACGAGTACGAGGACCTCGTCAAGGCCGGGATCACCGACCCGACGATGGTTGTTCGCTCGGCGCTCCAGAACGCCGCTTCGATCGCCAAGAACATCCTCACCACTGAGGCGATCGTCGCCGAGGCGCCCGAGAAGGCTGGTGCGGGGCCCGGCATGCCGGGTGGCATGGGCGGCATGGACATGATGTAAGCGAGCCTTCGCTCGCTTGACTTCGAAGGCCGGCGCAAGCCGGCCTTCGTCGTTCCTGAGTCTGAACCTCGCCCCTGAACAGCAAAACGGCCCGGGGAGGGCCGCTTTGCGAGGGGGATTAGGGGGAGGTGGTTCGCAAGAGATATCGGTCAGTTGCGCCCCGGGCTTCTCCCTCAAAAGGGGGAATGCGAAGGGGCGCCTTCGGCGCCCCTTCGATGGTTCGAGCGATGCAGTCGACCCTACGGGGTCTTGTCTCCGTAGATGTTCTGGTCGATGCCGCCCGCGTGCGGGCAGCGGTCGCCGCTCCAGGTGTTGGTCGTATTGCCCTTCTTGTCCGTGACCGGAACGGTGACGCGGCACTGCACGACGTCTGCCGTGGTCGCGTCCTCGTCCTCCGGCGCTTCGCGCGGATCTGTGCCTTGCACAGTGTTTCGCCAGTCGGTCCAGACCGCGTAGGCCGTGTCGCCGAGCGAGGTCACCCAGAGATAGTCCCCCGCGAACGGTACGGCGCGGTTGTCGAACTGCTCGTAGTTCGGATTCGTCGACTCGTCCGTGACACGAGCCTTCCCGGTCCAGGTGGTTCCCTGGTCGGTCGACTTCGCGGCGAACACGTCGAGAGACGGCACCGTGGTGCGATTGGCGCAGTTGCCGATCGGCCTCAAGACGCTGTAGCACGAGTCGAGCCTGCTGTCCCACCAGATCGCATGCAGGATCCCGCCATCTGCGGAGATGTCTGGGAACACCTGGTGGCCGGTCGCCTGATCGTCGATCACGGCCGGAGTCGTGTGACTGCCGCTCGCGCCGTTGTAGCGGACGAACAACGCGGCCGCCTGGCCGACCTCCCCCGGCTCCATCGTGTGATACGTCGAAGTGGTCGTAGCCTCGGTGCCGGCCTTCGTTGCGTCGTAGACGATGTACACCCACTCACGCGTCGAGTCGAGCTGGTCGGCCGTGGACCGAACCTGCGTGTCCCGGCGGAAGAACGTGAAGCCGGACGTGCAGGCGTCGCCGAAGTCGCCGCAATCCCGGGCGGTGCTCGGGCTGCCCTCGGTGCCCGCCTCATCGTGGAAGAACGGATCGTCAGGCTGGGACTGGGGTTGCGGGATCGGCTCCGGTGCCCGCTGGTCTTGCGCGTCGTTCTCGGTGAACGTCGTCACGAGTTGCGGCGGGGAGAACGTCTTGCCGCAGTCGATGGACTTCGCGATCATCACCGCGTTCGGATCCTTGCCCCCGCCGTCGAACTGGCGGAAGGTCACGTAGACATGGCCGTTGCCCGTCACCGAGATGTCCGGGAACTGGACGTCGTGGATCGACGGCGTCAGCTTCATCGGCGATGAGAAGGTCGCCCCGTGGTCGGTCGAACGGGAGAAGTAAATGCCGACTCCGCCGTTTCCGGTGAAGCGCGACCACGAGAAGTAAACGTTGCCGTCGCAGGCACCGCCTGTCCGGTCGGCCTCGATCGCCGTCTTGTCGTTGAACTTGCCGAGCAGGTTCGGCGCGGACGAGCCGCGCGCGACCACGGTCGTGCCGCGGTAGGCAAGCCCGTCCCGGGTCGAATCTGAGGCATCGGCACCAGCCGGGTTCTCGAAGCGGGCGACGAAGACGTCACCAAACGTTTTCGCCGAGCCGGCAGGGTCATCGGAGCTCTCCGAGCCGAAGAATGCACGGCCGTGGTTGTCCCAGGCGATCACCGGATCGCCCGCGGATGCAGTACGAGCCTGTGAGAGCGCCGCGTATGGCGATGTGTCGTCCGGGTATCCGGGGACGAGCGAGCTTGTAAAGCTCGCACCCTGATCCGTCGAGCGGTAGTAGCCGAGCCAGATCGGCCCGATGGCGCCGGCAAGCGCCCCGCGGTTGTACACGCCGCAGTAATCGTTCGAGCTGCCGAGGAGGACGTTCGTGTTGCGCGGGTTGACGGCCACTGCAGGCTCGTTCTCTCGCCCTCTCGACACGGTGCATTCGTTGAGTGTCTGGTCGGTGTACGGAACGCCGGTCGCGAGCGTGTAAGCGCTCACGTAGCCGACCCCGCACGTCGCGGTCGCTCCGGTGTTCGGCGGAGTGACGTCGGGATGGCAGTCGTTCGTCAGCCGAACGTCCCCTCCTGGTGTAGATGCGCCTGCGATTGCCACGACGAAAAGCGTCAAGGCTGCGAGCACGCCGACGAGTACGAAACGTCTCATTCTCCCCCCTGTGTTGTTGCCCCTCTGACGGTCGAAGACCTTAGCTCAGAACCCGTACCGCTGTTCCTTCCAATAGTCGGCGTCGTTGTGGTAGCCGTAGCGCTCCCAGAAGCCCGGTTGATCCGCGGAGAGAAGCTCGATGCCTCGCAACCACTTGGCACTCTTCCAGAAGTAGCGCGAGGGCACGACGAGCCGAAGCGGCCAACCGTGCTCGGGCTCGAGCGGCTCGCCGTCCGCCTCCCAGGCGACGAGCGCGTTGTCGTCCTCGAGGGCTTCGAGTGGCACGTTGGCCGTGAAGCCCTGCTCGGCGTGCGCGAGGACAAAGCGTGCGCTTGGTTTGGGCCGTACGAGCTTCGCGAGCTCGCGCCAGTGCACGCCCTTGAACGACGTGTCGAACCGGCTCCAGCGGGTAACGCAATGGATGTCGGTTGTGATCTCCGTCTGCGGCAGCGCCTGCAGCTCGTCGTAGCCGAGCGCGAGGGGCTCCTCCACCTCGCCGAAAACCTTGAAGTCCCATGTCGCGAGGTCCGTCCGCGGAACGGTGCCGGCGTGCAGGACTGGCCACTTCTCCGTCAGGTACTGGCCGGGCGGGAGTCGGGCGGGGTCGAGCCCTTTGTCGACCAGCTTCTGCTCCGCCTTGGACCGGAAGAGGGTCATGCGAACCTAGACTAGTTGTGATGCAGAGCGTCACGTCACCGGCCGTTGCACGCCTGCCACGCGCGTTCCTGCGCGTCGCGGGGCCCGACGCCGCCGACTACCTGCAGCGCATGGTCTCGAACGATGTCGAGGCCCTCGCTGTCGGCGAGAGCTGCGATGCGCTGCTGCTTACCGCGAAGGCCAGAGTGATCGCGCCGCTGCGGATCATTCGACGTGCTGCCGACGACTTTCTGCTGCTGACGGAGCCGGAGCTCGGAGAGACCGTGCGCACTGAGCTCGTCCGGATGCGCTTCGCCGCGAAGGCGGAGATCGAGCCCGAAGAGCACGAGTCGTGGCTCATCCTCGGCGGCGAAGAAGTCCTCGACGAGCGGCCGGCGGGTGAAGAGATTGGTGAGGAGCAACTCGAGCGCTGGCGGATCGAGTTGGGCATACCACGCTGGGGCCGGGAGATCGACGATCGCATCCTGCCCGCAGAAGCCGGTCTCGACGAAACGCACATCAGCTTCAGCAAAGGCTGCTACCCGGGCCAGGAACCAATCGCCCGCCAGCGCTATCGCGGCAAGGTGAACCGCAAGCTGCGCGTGCTCGAGGTCGACGGCGACGCCGCGCCCGGAGACGAGTTACTGCTGGAGGGAAAAAAGGTCGGCCGCATCACAAGCGTCGTTCCAGGTCTGGCGCTCGGCTATGTGCGAGTGGAAGTCCCGAACGACGCGAAACTAGAACTCGGCGCGAAGCCGGGCTTTGCCCGGCTTCGCTGATCAACGCTTCGCATCCGAAGACCGAACGCCGGAAAATCATCATGCCGCGCGAAGCGCGGCGGATTTTCCGGCGGAGTGCTCCCAGCCTCACATAATCCGAACCACGCGGCGGGGGTGCCCGGAGATCGGCTCGAGCTCGCGGCTACTTACGCTAGGAAAGGTGCATCGTCACACTGATGAACCCGTGGCGGTGCGCATTAGTAGACGACCCGGCGGTTCGATCCCGGTTCACTCCAGATCGATCCCAACTTGAGGCGACGATTTGCCGCCTGTGCAACGAGCACCCGCGCGAGGAGGACCAGCTGTCAGACATCTCCCCGGTACGCGATGTCAGCGATCTCCCCGGCACGAACAAGCGCATCCGCTCCTGCTACCGATTCTTTCACTCTTTTACCAACCGCCTCCCGCCGCCAATCACGGCCGCGTAATGATCCCTGGTGCCCGGGGCGGCCGCGCTAAGCCGGAAGTCCGCTACTCGATATGCGCCGCATGCGCGACACGCGTCGTCGCGCGGGAACCGATCGCTCGCTTCGGATTACTGGGCCGATCTTGTCCGCTCTCCGGCGACTCGCTCCCCGTCTTCGGGAGCGGCGACCGCGGCTCGTGCTGCCAGGTCCTCTGCTTGGGCGGCGACCTGCTCGAGGAAGCGCAGGTTTGCCTCGGTGTGCAAAACGGCAGCTTCGATCAAGAGGCGGAGAAGGGGATCGTGGTCGTGGCGTTCGCGAAGCTCTTCGAGTCCGCCGAGCTCGCCGAGATAGGCCTCCCGCTGGGTCCGGACAAGGCCGCGCACCCGCTCGAGGCCGAATCGCGATGCGACGAAGAGCTTGAGAAAGAACTCGTCCCGGTAGCCCGTTGTACGGATGATTGGACGCTCGAGCCAGCGGTCGAGTTCGGCGCGGCCGGCGTCGGTGAGGCGGTAGACGGTCTTGTCGGGCCGACGCTGCTGCGGCACGAGGGTACCGGCCACAAGGCCGTCGCGCGCCAGCCGATCGAGCACTTGGTAGAGCCGGCCGATATTGAGCTCGCCCCACTGCGGTCCGATCGCCTCTTGGAAGCTCGCCCTGAGTTCATAGCCGTAGCTCGGGCCATGTGCCAGGAGCCCCAAGACAGCATGTTCGATCGGCATCGCGCCTCCTGTTCGCCGCAGTACGCACCGCGGCCTGGCCGCCAACGAATAGAGTTTGACGAATTAGATAGAGGCCAGGTAGTCTGCCGCTATCTAACTCGAAGTCAGGAGACGGTGACCCTTTGGCAGCGGACGCTTCAGTCCAGCTGGCCTCACAGGCGAGTCGGTTCGCGGTGGTGACCGTGTTTCTGCTGGCCGGCCTGGCAAAGCTTCCGCGGCGGGATGAGTTCGAGCGCGCGGTACTGAACTACGACCTTCTTCCACGCTCCGCCGCCAGGATTGTCGGTCGCTGGCTTCCGCTAGGCGAAGTGGCGGCCGCAGTACTCCTCGGTGTAGGCGTTGCGATCGCGCCGGTAACCTCCTTTCTGGCGATCCTGCTCGCCGTCTTCATCGCCGCTGTCGCGTTGAACCTTCTTCGTAAGAAGAAGATGGAGTGCGGCTGCTTCGGTAGTTCCGGCGCGCCCCGGCAAATGACGTGGTGGGTCGTCGCCAGGAACGCTCTTCTACTTGCGATGACCGTACTAATTCTGGCTTCTCCTCCCGCGTCGCTCACTCTTTGGCCCGGATGGGCAACGGCGGGCTCAAGGGCCGTAACGAACGATGAAGCTGCGGCGATGCTTATCACGGCGACCGTTGCTGTTCTTGCGGCCCTTGTTGCGCAGGAGAGCTGGATGGTACGGAAACTGTTCGCTGCCCTTGAAGAGGCGGCGACGTGAGCGGCCCGTGGATCGCCGCCTTCGGCGCCCTTTGGGTTGTAACGCTCGGGATCGGCTTGGCCGTCCTCGGGATCCTCCGCCGTTTCAGCGCCGTTCTCGAGGCAGCGGAAGCTCGCGTCAGCGCTCAGAACGAGCTGGGAGCGCCAGTTCGCTCGACCGTCGCTGATTTCAAGCTCTATGACGAAAGTGGGCGCGTCGCGTTAACACGCGATGCAGTCAACGAGCCAACTCTCTTACTGTTCGTCGAGCCAGGCTGTGGCGCATGTCGCCAGCTTGTACAGGAGCTTGATGGCACCGGCGCCACCCTCGACGGCGTTCCGTTCGCGATCGTCATCGAGGATTCCCGTCGCGCCCGCGCATTCGCATTTCCCGAAGGCGTGAGGGTCGTCTACGAGCAGCACGGTGATGTATTCCGCGCGTTTCGGAACCGCGCTACCCCCCAGGCGTACGTCATCGACAACGAAGGGCTCGTTCTGGCGAGGAAGGTTCCTGCGTCCGCGCTCGACCTACACGAAATGGCCAGATTCCAACGAGAAGGAGGTGATGCTCATCGATCTCTGCCTGCGGCAGTCGTTCACGTCTAGCGCAACGAAGGAGGAGTAACCGTGGAAGTTCACAATCAGTCGATGCCGCAGAAGTTCGAAGATGACGTGGCGACGCGTCGCAGCTTCCTCCGCCGCGTCGGAATGACCCTCGCCATCGGCCTCGGCGTTGCACTCGTCCCGAGCCGGGCGAACGCAAACACACAGGGTCTGCAGCAGTGCTGCCGCCAAAGCTGCACAAGTTGTCCCTCCGGGCAGGTCGCGTACCATTGCCTGGCGAACGGCGGCTGCCCCTCGTGCTGCATCTGCAACTCCGACGTCGGAAACTGCTTCGATAGCCAGTTCTGCATCTGCTGACCGAGTAGGGATGCAACAGCGGCGGCCTCGGTGCTGAGGGTCCTCGGCGCTCAGCTTCGGGTGCAGCCGGGGAGAGTGGCGACGCTCGGCATAGGGATCGTCGTGGCGGCGGTCGCTTTCGTGCTCCTGACGGCGGCGACGCGCACGAGCGAGCTGCACGTCCGCGGGACGCTGAAGAGCGCCTTCCGTCCGGCGTATGACATCCTCGTGCGGCCGCCCGGCTCCGAGACGCCCCTCGAGCGGCGCGAGCGGTTGGTGCGGCCCAATTTCCTCTCCGGCCTCTTCGGCGGGATCAGCTTCAGGCAGTGGCGCCAGCTCAAGCGCATCCGCGGTGTCGCGGTGGCGGCGCCGATCGCGAACATCGGCTACATCCTGCCGTTCGGAAAGGTGACGATCCCGATCACTGACTTAGTCGACGCGGCGCCGTACCAGCTCTACCGGATCAGACAGACCTGGATTGCGAACGGCGGGCTCTCCCAATACCCAGCGCCAAGTGTGTACGTCTACTACACGCCACGCGACCGCTTCGTCAGCCTCAGCGACAACACGCCCTGGGAGGAGTCCGGGCCGGGCGCGCGCCCACCGCAGCCTTCGTGCAGCGGCTTCAACCAGTCGGGACCCGGGCAGCCGACGTCGCCGTTTCCGCCGCTTGCGTCGCAGTCGTCTCTCGCGTGCTTCCCCACGACGACGCGGCGACTCGTAAGAACCGGATATGTCGCCTCCGTGAATACGTTTCTCCCGCCCAGCGTGAAGTTCGTCGGCACGCAGGCGGACGTCTACTTCCCGATCTACATCAGCGCCATCGATCCGGTGCAGGAGGCGAAGCTCGTCCGGCTCGACCGGGCCGTCGTCAGCGGGCGCTATCTGCGTCCGAACGAGGGCTTCTCGTCCTTTCGGCTGCCGGGGATCGCCTACAAGCTGGCACCGATCCTCGCCAGCTCGCGGACCTACGTCGACGAACGGCTCGAGTTGACGATCCAACGGCTCCACATCCCACCGAGGACGAACGTTCCGCGGGCGCTCGCGAGCGGCGCGTGCCTGCGGAACGTCGTTCCTTGTCGCGACCCTCTCGGACCGCCGACCGGTGCTCTCTACCCCAACGCGCGGCAGTTCGTCGAGCGGCTTTCTGGCACGACGATCGCGAAACGCGGGGTTGCAGCCGCGACGGTCTACCGCGATCTGTTGACGACGTCGTGGGCAAAGCCGTGGCCCGCCGGCACGTTCGCACCGGGCGCGTATTGGACTACGTCGCCGGCGCGCTACCGTCCACTCGGCCCGGGCAGGCTCGCGCCGGTACCGGTGCGCAACCCCGCCGCCGTCTGGAGGAGCCAGTTCTCGGGATACATCACGCCGCCGCGCGACAACGTCGACATGCAGTTCCGGCGCCTGCACGCGCGCGTGGTCTCGAACGAGATCACGGGCGGCGCCGCGCGTTGGAATCCGCTCAAGGTCGTCGGCGAGTTCGATCCCGAGAAGCTGCCGAGCTATTCGCCGCTGTCGAAGGTTCCGCTCGAAACCTACTACCCGCCCGAGTTGCTTCCCGGAGACGAGCTCGCTGAGCGTGCACTGCAAGGGAAGCGGCTACTCCCGAACCAGAACCTGGGCGACTACATCCAGCAGCCGCCGCTCTTCCTGACGACGCTGCAGGGGCTGAGCGCCTTTCTCAACCCGGACAACTGGTCGCGAAACGAGGGGGCAGGCACCGCGATCCCGAAGGCGCAGCGGCTCGCGCCCATCTCCGCCATCCGCGTCAAAGTGGCCGGCGTGAGCGGGCCAGACCCGCTCTCCCTCCAGCGGATCCGCGTGGTCGCGCAGAGAATCCACGAGGAGACCGGCCTGCAGGTGGATATCACGGCCGGCTCGTCGCCGCACGCGGTGTTGATCTCGCTGCCGAAGGGGAGGTTCGGCCGGCCGCCGCTGCTGCTCAGCGAGGGCTGGTCAAAGAAGGGTGTCACAGTGAGCTTCCTCAACGCGTTGGATCGGAAGGATCTAGCGCTGTTCGCGTTGATCCTGATCATCTGTGGTTTCTTCGTCGCGAATGGCGCCTTCGCGTCGGTGACGACGCGGCGCGTCGAGATCGGGACGTTGCTGACGCTTGGCTGGTCGAAGCTCGAGGTGTTTGCGGCGGTGCTTTGTGAGCTGGCGCTGGTGGGGCTGCTTGCGGGTGTTGCGGGGAGCGCGCTGGCGGCGGTGCTGGTGGCGGTGTTGTCGCTCGATTTCGCGCTGGTGAACGTGCTGTATGTGTTGCCGCTCGCCGTCGGTCTCGCGCTTGCGGCGGGTCTCGTGCCGGCGTGGCGGGCGGCTCGGGGGAGTCCGTTGGATGCGATCCGGCCGCCGGTTTCCGGTGGTGCGCGGGCGCTGCCGGTACGGAGCGTGTTGCGGATGGCGCTGGTGAATTTGTGGCGGCTGCGGGCGCGGGCGCTCGTGGGTGGTGCGGGGCTGGTGATCGGGGCGGCGGCGCTGACGGTGCTGTTGGCGATTCAGGCTGCGTTTCAGGGAACGCTGGTGGGGACGCTGCTGGGAAGCGCCTTGTCGGTGCAGGTGCGCGGCGCGGACTTTCTGGCGATCGGACTCACGGTCGCGCTGGCGGCGCTTTCGGTCGCCGATGTGCTGTATCTGAACTTGAGGGAGCGCTCGGCGGAGCTGGTGACGTTGCGCACGGTCGGCTGGAGCGAGCGTGAGTTGCTCGCGCTCGTCGAGGCCGAAGCGCTGCTGCTGGCGCTCGCGGCGACCCTCGCCGGCGCCGCCGTCGGGATCGTGCTCGGCGCTCTTTTACTCGCGATTCCGGTGCTGCCGCTGCTCGCGGGCGCGGCGATCGCGACCGCCGGCGGCGTCCTCGCCGCAACGCTCGCCTCGCTGCTGCCGTTGTCTCAGCTCCGGCGGCTGACGCCGCCGACGGTGCTGGCGGCCGAATGAGCGGCTTCGCGGTGCGAGTGGAGGGCGTGTCGAAGCGCTATCCGACGGCGTCCGCCGAGGCGCCCGCGGCGCTCGACGATGTCAGCTTCGCGATCGACGGCGGCCGCGTCGTCGCGGTCGCGGGCCCGTCCGGCTCGGGAAAGTCGACGCTGCTGCACTTGATCGGCGCCATGGACGAAACCGAGCAGGGGTCGATTCGCGTCGGTGAACGGGAGGTCACCAGGCTGAGCCGCGAGGAGCAGGTTGCCTATCGCCGCACGATCGGCTTCGTCTTCCAGCGCTTCCACCTCCTGGCGGCGCTGAGCACGCTCGACAACGTCGCGGCGCCGCTGCTTCCCCGCCGCACCGACTTCGACAAGCACGGCCGCGCAGCCGACCTGCTCAGAGCCGTCGGACTTGCCGGTAAGGAACAAACTGTTCCGTCGCGGCTGTCGGGAGGAGAGCAGCAGCGGGTCGCGATCGCGCGCGCGCTGATCAACGAGCCCGGACTCTTGCTCGCGGACGAGCCGACCGGCAACCTCGACTCGGCCACGAGCTCGGAGATCATCGAGCTTCTCCTTCGCCTGCGAGACGAGCGCGGCATGACTGTGCTCATCGCCACGCACGATCCAGTCGTCGCCGCGCGCTGCGATCGCATCGTCACTCTCAGCGACGGCCGAGTGGCCGACGACATTCAAGTCGAGCGGGCGGCCAGCGAGGACTTACTCGGCCGGATCGGTCGCTTGGATCTCCGCGGCTAGCGGTCACGCCTCCGCCGCTGCCTGTGACAGCTCGGTGACAGCCTCGTGACCGTTCCTGTCGGGCTGTGACTTTTGGGGTTGTTCTTGGATGCGACAGGTGAACACGCGGGGAGGTCGGGTCGGCGCCGATGGGAAGAGCAGCTCGCACCGCGCCGGTCCGCATCGGCTCGCGCCGCGCCTTCGAGGAGAGGCGAGACCGAACACCTTGTGATTGGAGGCACCTCATTGGACTGGTGCATGTGCAGCAGGGCGTGCGGCAGCGGCCTGGCCTGACCCCAACGGCCGGCCAAAAATGGCGTTTCCAGACGGATGCTCGCTGTCGTGATGGTCTGCGCGGTTCGCCTCGGCGCTGTGCCTATTCCGGCGCGGGAGGGGCCTTTCTTTATGAGGGTGCCTCGTCGATGCAGGTTGGGTGTTCGGAAGTTGCCCCTGAAAGCGCATTGGATTGAGGAGTTGGTGAAGTCTGTGAGAGAGGCGGCGGGTCTTGCGCATCTGGTCGATGGGTGGGCTGTGAGCGAGGTGTCCGATCCTGCAGATTGCGGGCTCGGGGCCGTGGGCGTTTTCGGCGGCGCTAGCGACGGCGTTTTCGCTGGCGTTATCGGCGGTGCCGAGCAGCCGGCCCAAGTCGCCGCATTGCCGCCTGCGATGCGGCTTTGTGCCGAGCCTTCGATCCCGACAAAGGAGGGTGACAGCGCTGTCTGATTTTGATCGCAGCCGCGTTCTGCGCTCGCGCGCGGTGCGCGTGAGCGCCGAGCGTGTGTTCGAGTTGGCGCGTCATCTGACCGAGCGCGACCGCGAGATCGCGCTCGCGCTCTATGAGCAGCAGCTGCTCACGACCGACCAGCTGAGCCTGCTCTTCTTCAGCTCGAAACGCAGAGCGCAGGACCGGCTGCGCTTCCTCTATGACGAACGCGTCCTCGACCGCTTCTACCCGTCACGCCCGTATGGGCTCGGTAAGCCCCCGGCGCACTGGCTTTTGGACGAGGGGGGCGCGATCCTTGTCGCCGCCTCGCTGAACCTCGAACGCAAACAGCTCGGCTGGCAAAGGCGCGACGACTGGGCCTCGTATCCGCAGCTCCTCCACCGCCTCGAGGTGAACCACTTCGTTATCGACCTGATCGCGACGACGCTCAAGGATGAGTCGGTGGGCGTGAGCGAGTGGTGGGGCAGCCGCAGCGCCGCCGCACGGCTGAGCGATCGCGGTCGCTACTCGCGACCGATCCCCGACAGCGGCTTCGTCCTCGAGACGCGGGACGGGCCGATCGAGTGCTACCTGGAGTGGGACCGCGGCACCGAGACGCTTGCCCGCCTCGGCGAGAAGGTGAAGCTGTACCGGCACGCCGAGGTTCATTCATCCGGCGAGCGGGGGCCGGTGAACGTGCTCTTCGTCGTCCCCACTCATCGGCGGCTCCTCGCGCTCGCCGACGCTCTCGAAGCCGACGATGAACGCCGCCGCGAAGCACGCGACAGCTGGTTCAGACCCAAATGGCCGTTCGCCGCGGCCCTGCAGCCGGAGCTCGCCGTGCGCGGGCCGCTCGCTCACGTCTGGCGGTCGCTGCCCGACACGGTGCAGTGCGCTCGCCTTTCCGAGCTGTCCGCGCGAACCGAGCTGGCGCCGATCGAGCTGTCGCGCTGCCTCGGCCGCCGCTGGCGCAAAGAACGGCGCGACTTCTGGCAGATGCTTTCACCGCTCGGCGTCTCCGCGGGCGTACCGAGCCCGGCCGAAGCGCGCCCGACGGCAGCAGAGCTCGAGCCGGAAGCGGCGGAGGACGTTGCGCTGGCGCCGCCGACGCCGATCGAGCGGATGCGCGAGCAGCTCTTGGCCGAGGCGCGCCGCGACATCGACGCTGCCGCCGGGCTCGGTGGAGGCGGGCGATGAGCGGACGAAGTCGCGGCAGCGGCTCACGCCCGACCGTGCCGCGCGGGTCGGCCACGGGGGTGCCCGGGGCCCGAGCTGACCGCGTCGTGGGCACACAGGCGCGGACGCTGGCGCTCGTGGGCAAGCGGCGGCCGCGGCTGCGGCTGTTGCCAGGCCAGCTCGTGCCCGCGAGTGAAGAGCGGCGGCAGGCGGCTCTGTCGGCGTTGCAAACCTTGTACCGCGACTTCCTCGAAGGGGGCGGACTTGACTCCTTGCAGGATCGACGGTCTCATGGAGCGCCCCGCCAGCAGGAAAGGAAAGCCGCATGAAAATCGCGACCTACACTCGGATCTCGACCGACGAGGAGCACCAGCCCTACTCGCTGGAGGCGCAGGCGCACCGCTTGGCCGCCTACGTGCAGAGCCAGGAGGGCTGGCGGCTGGTGCGCCGCTTCAGCGACCAGACGAGCGGCGCCACCTTGGAGCGGCCGGGCTTGCAGCGCGCCTTGCGCGAGGCGCAGGCGAAGCGCTTCGATCTGTTGCTTGTCTACCGCGTCGACCGCCTGAGCCGCTCCGTGCGCGGCCTGGCGCAGCTGCTCGAGCAGCTCGACCAGGCAGAGGTGCTGTTTCGCAGCGCCAGCGAACCGTTCGATACCCTCAGCTCGGCGGGGCGGATGATGGTGCAGATGCTCGGTGTCTTTGCCGAGTTCGAGCGGGCGACGATCGTCGAGCGCGTGATCGCCGGCATGGAACGCAAGGCCGCCCGCGGCGAGTGGACCGGCGGCTCGCTCCCGTTCGGCTACCGCCTCGACTCAGAGCGCCGCCACCTCGAACCCGACGCAATCGAGGCGCCACTCGTGCACGAGATCTTCGAACGCTACGCGCAACGGCTGGAAGGCTCGGCCACGCTCGCCAACTGGCTCTCCGAGCGCGGCTACCGGACGAAGAACGACAAACCGTTCAACCCGCAGGCGGTGCTGACGATCCTGCGTAACCGCGCCTACCTGGGCGAGATCAACTTCCGCGGCGAGAGCTACCCCGCACCGCACGAACCGCTCATCGAACCGGACCTATTCGCGCGCGCGCAAACCATCCTGCGCCACCGTGGCGAGGATGCCTCGCTGCGGCGCTCGAACACCTCCGACTACCTGCTTACCGGCCTGCTCAAGTGCGCGCGCTGCGGCAAACGCTACATCGGCGCCTGCGCGCACGGAAACGGCGGCCGCTACTCCTACTACGTCTGCTTCTCACGCCAGCGCTACGGCAAGAAGACCTGCGAGGCCGACTCACTCCCCGCCGACGAGCTCGAGCAGGCAGTGCTCGAGCAGCTCCTCTCGCTGCTCGAACAAGAACCGCTCGTCCGCCAGGCAATCCAAGCCGCCTTCGCCGAGCTCGACGCCTCACGGCCGAAGCGAGAGGCCGAGCTGAAACGCGTCGAAGGGGAGCTGCGCAAACTGCACGAGACCCTCGACCGCTACTTCCGCGCCTTCGAGCGAAAGACGATGCCCGAGCAGCTCTGCGGCCGCCGCATCAGCGAGCTGACGAAGAAACTCGGCCAGCTCGAAGCGCGGCGCGAAGAACTCTCGCTGGACGACGAAGGCCCACAACCGCTCTCCGACGACGACCTCGCTGCCCTGCAGGCGCACGTACGGCAAGTGATCGAAACGGGCGACCCGCGTCAGCAGAAAGCACTCCTACAAGCACTCGTCGACGAGATCAGGGTCGTCAGCCGCGCCGAGATCTACCCGTTCTTCTCTTTGCCCGCGGTTCGACCACCGTACGGGTCAGTGCGCCCGGCAAGATTCGAACTTGCGACCTCTGCCTCCGCAGGGCAGCGCTCTATCCCCTGAGCTACGGGCGCTCTGACGACGGGTCAGTGTAGCGGGGTAGGGAAGCAACGACCGGCCGCGAACGCTGCGGCATGGCGGACACGCCCGACCTCCTGACACTGAAGCGCAACCGCGACGAAGCGGGGCGTACAGAGACGCTGGCCCGCCGCATTGTTATGACGCTGATCGCACTTGTGTGCCTCGCCGGACTGCTGAACGTCTTCGGCCAGCGCCCAAGCACATCGAGTGCGGCCGTCTCGGCGGCCTCGCTCAAGCTGTACGCGCCGAGCCGGATCCGTGGTGGCCTGTTCTACGAAGCACGGTTCACGATCGACGCTCGGCAGGACTTGAAGAAGGCGACGCTGGTGCTGGATCCCGGCTGGGCCGAGGGGATCACGATCAACACCGTCGAGCCGAGCCCGATCGGTGAGGCGAGCCGCAACGGGAAACTGGTGTTCGAACTGGGCCACATCCCCGCCGGCGACACCTACCTCTTCTTCATTCAGGTCCAGGTGAACCCGACGAACGTGGGGCGCCGCTCGCAGGACGTGGCTCTCTACGACGGCGACACTTTCCTGACCTCAATCGACCGCGAAGTGACGGTCTTTCCCTAAAGCATGGACATCGTCCTTCGTGCAGTGGTCGCGTACCTGTTCATCCTGCTGCTCACACGCGCGGTCGGCCGCCGGGAGCTCGGCACGCTGGAGCCGTTCGACCTCATCCTGCTCGTGACGATTGGCGATCTTGTGCAACAAGGCGTGACGCAGAACGACTTCTCGGTGACAGGCGCAGTTCTCGCGGTCGGAACGATCGGCGTGTTGACGGTGGTGTTCTCTTATCTGCCCTGGCGCTTCAAGGTGCTGCGCCCGATACTCGAGGGGGTGCCTTCGATTCTCGTGGAGGACGGCGACGTGGTCGAGAAGAACCTGAAGCGGCACCGCCTGACGCGGGAAGAGGTCGCCGCCGCTGCTCGGATGGAGAACATTGCGTCGCTGTCTCAGGTGCGCTGGGCCGTTCTGGAGACGAACGGGCAGGTCAGCTTCATCAAGAAGGAGTAGTTGCGCTAGTTGGTGCGGCCCGTCGCGTCGTGCGGCGCCCCGACCAGCTTCGACTCGGGGGAGCCGCGCTGGCGCAAGTAGATCGTGAAGACGGCCATGCAGCCGATCGCGAGGAACTCGGACTGCCAGTTCTGCAAGCTCCGGTCCCAGAAATCCGCGTTTCCCCAGTACTCGCCCCACGTGATCGTCGACTCCTTGTGCTCGAGCTGCTGGTGGTTGTACGCACGCCAGCCGCTGACTGACTGGCAGAGCCAGCTGCCGAAGAAGCAAAACGTCATCGCGAGAAGGAGTGAGTTCGCGTAGAGCACGCGACGCATGCCGCGTGCCTTCGCCCACGCCGGCGAGCTCGGCTTCGCGTAAGCGCCGACGAGCTGACGCTGATCGCTCATCAACCCCATGTCCTCAGGGCGCTTCGATTCGCTCGATCCGCGTTGTAGGAGCCAGACCGTGCTCAGGATGTAGAGGGAAAACTGCAAAAACTCCGACTGCCAGTTCTCCATCACGTCTCCGCCGAACTCGGACGAGGTGACGTAGCGAAACCACGTGTACGTCGACTCATGGTGCGTGACCGCGTCAGCGTTGAACTGATGCAACCCCGCGAAAGACTGGCCGATCAGCGAGCCGACCACAAGAAAGCCGAAGAAGAGGGAAAGGCTGTTCTCGCGGAGAAATCGCACGGTCACCGATTCGCGACGCCGATGTAGAAGTAGAACGCGAAGCCGATGAGGATGAAGACCGAATATGCGATGAACATCGCCCGCATGACGAACAAGGTGATCGGATGACACTCTTCTTAAACGAGCAGGACGTCGCCGGCCTGCTCGACCCTGCGGCGGCGGTCGAAGCCGTCGAGGCCTCGTTCGTGCGCATGGCGGACGGTGCGATCGAGATCGCGCCGCGCCGGCGGTTGAAGCTCGAGGAGGGGCGATTGGCCGACATGGCCGCCTCGGACATCGAGTTGCGTTACGCCTGTGTCAAGGCGTACGCGGGCTTCGGCGACGGGGCGGCGTTCGTGGTTGCCCTCTTTGCTGTCGATCGGCCGGAGTTGGTCGCACTGATCGAAGCCCACAACCTCGGGCGATTGCGGACGGGAGCCGCTAGCGCTGTTGCGGCGAAGTACCTCGCTCGCGAGGGCGCGACCTCGCTGGGCGTGATCGGCTGCGGCACTCAGGCGGAGACGCAGGTCACATGCATACGCGCAGCCGTTCCGGCGATCGAGCGTGTGGTCGCCTACTGCCGCACGGAGCGCAACCTGCTCGCATTCTGCAAGCGCGTCGGCGCGGAGCCTGCAGAAAGCAATCGCGAGGCGGCGGAGCAGGACATCGTCGTCACGATCACGACCTCTCGCGATCCCGTGCTCCGCGGAGAGTGGCTCCGGCCCGGCGCCTTGGTGTGTGCAGCCGGCGCGAACAACGGTGTGTCACGTGAGCTCGACAACGTCGTCGTTGCGCGCGCGACATTTGTTTGTTGTGACTGGAAGGAGCAGGCCCGGCTCGAGTCCGCTGATCTGATCGAGCCGATTCAGCAGGGTGTCCTCGACTGGCTCGAGGTGCACGAGTTGCACGAGGTCGTGTCCGGAGAGGTAGCGGGCCGCCAGTCTCCGGACGACATCACCCTCTTCAAGTCGAACGGCATCGCATCCTGGGACGTCGCGGTTGCAGCCGCAGCGGTGCAGCGGGCGCGAGAGCGAGGCGTGGGGACGGAGCTTTAACCCGCGCGCGCTGATTCGAGGTGGCGCCTGGTGTCCTCGACCGTCTCGTCTCCGAGGGCCTGGATCAACTCGGGACGGTCGAGCATGCGCAGCCGTTGTTGCGGACTGAGCCGGTTCTGCACGTACCGGTCCTCCAGGATCTCGCTGAGCGCGCGCCCGCGGCCGTGCTCGCGGATGACGTACGCGGCCACACGCTCCTCCATGCTCGAACGGGCCAAGAGAAAGGAAAACGGCGAGCGCAGCAAGTTTGCGAATCGCTGCATCGGGCGATTGTATCCTTGTTGCCGTGCGGCGGAAAACGACTGAGGGCCGCTTCGCCGAGAGAGTCGTCCACGGGGTCGACGACGCGGGCGCCGCGGAGACAATAGTTATCTGGATCGAGCGCAAGCAGGGCGCAATCTGGGCCGTGGGCCGGGCCGTCAACCTCGAGAACCGTGCGAGCGACGAGCCCCGGCGCGACGACTACCTCTTCGAGGGCTATGAGCTCGACGACGCGCTGGACGCTGCGAACGGCGCGCTCGAAGACGACCTCACCGTTTCGGAGAGCGATGGTCGCTCTGAGAACCTGAAGCCGTTCACCCGCGGCGAGCTGTTGAAGCCCCTCGAGCGCTGGTTTTTCGGTCGCCGCTAGGCCACTCGAGATTCGCATCCGGAATCGGGTCCCCGTGCGGGTCATGCGTCGGGAATCCGAGCGCCTTGTCGATGCGCTCCTCCAGTTCTTCTGACAGCGCGTGCTCGAGCCGTTCGGCCTCTCCGTGCACCTCTTCCACGTCGACCCCGAGCGTCTCCGCGAGGTAGAGCTCGAGCAGCCGGTGGTGGCGGATTACCTCTAGCGCCACTCTCTCACCGGCGTTCGTGAGTGCAATCCCGCGGTACGGCTGATGAACTGCGAGCTCGAGCGCAGCAAGCTTCTTCACCATCGCGCTGGCGGATGCCGGAGAGACGCCCTGCCTTTTGGCCAGTGCCGTCACGGACACCCGATCGCCGCTCGCGCCGAGCTTGTAGATCTCGCGCAGGTAGTCCTGGATCGCGTCCGTCAGAGCGGGCTTAGCCACTGCGACACAGTGTGCCGCAGCAGCACCGGAGGCGGCACTAATCTGCTTCCCGTGCGCATCCGCATCGGCCACTCGGCAGATCCAGACGACGCCTTCATGGCCTGGGGCCTGGTTTCAGGCCGGGTGGACCCGCAAGGCTTCGACTTCGAGTTCGTCCCGGAGGACATCCAGGTGCTGAACGAGTGGGCGCTCGAAGGCAGGCTCGAGGTGACCGCGTTGTCGCTCGCCACCTATCCGCTCGTACAAGACCGGTATGCGCTGCTGCCCCATGGTGCGTCGATCGGGTCGGGCTACGGGCCGATCGTCGTCGCGCGTGAGGAACTATCGACGGAGCAGCTGCGTGCCGTCGAGATCGCCGTGCCCGGGCGCTTGACCACTGCATTCCTCGTCCTCGGCATGGCGCTCGGCGGCCCGTTCGCCCATCGCGCGCTCGCCTTCGACCAGATTCTCGATGAGGTCAAGTCAGGGCACGCCGAGGCGGGCCTGCTGATCCACGAAGGACAGCTGACCTACGCGGACGAAGGGCTCGTGAAGGTGCTCGACCTCGGCGAGTGGTGGCTGCTCGAGACCGGTCTGCCGCTGCCGCTCGGAGTGAACGTTGCGCGCCGAGACGTGGCGCGACTCGACGAGCTCTCCACGGTCCTCCGTGCCTCGATCACCGCCGGCCTCGAGCATCGCGAAGCGGCAACGCACTATGCGCTCGGGTTTGCACGCGACCTCGACCCAAAAACGGCTGATCGCTTCATCGAGATGTACGTGAACGAGCTCACTTGCGATTACGGGGACGAAGGGCGCCAGGCCGTCGCCGAGCTGTTGCGGCGGGCCGAGGACGCAGGCGTCTACGAACAGCCGGTGCGGATCGACTTCGTCGGAACGTGAGTCGCGCGATCATCCTCTCTGGCGTCCGCACGCCGATCGGGCGCAAGGACGGCGCGCTCTCGGGTCTTCGGCCGGACGACCTTGCAGCGACCGTGATTGCGGAAGCCGTTGCGCGTGCGGGTGTACCGTCCGAACAGATCGAGGACGTCTACTTCGGTGCTGCGAACCAGGCCGGCGAAGACAACCGCAACGTGGCGCGCATGGCCGTTCTACTGGCAGGTCTGCCGGAGACGGTGGCGGGAATCACGGTCAACCGCCTCTGTGCATCGGGATTGTCAGCGGTTGTCTCCGCGTGCCATGCGATTGCGGCGGGAGACGGCGAGCTGTTCGTCGCGGGCGGTGTCGAGTCGATGAGCCGAGCTCCACTCGTGACGGCGAAGCCTGAGTACGGCGATGGGACCAGCTACGACACACAGCTCGGCTGGCGGTTTCCCAATCCGCGGCTCGCGGAGAAGTTTCCGCTTGAGTCGATGGGCGAGACCGGCGAGAACGTTGCAGAGGGCTGGCAGATCTCCAGGGAGGAACAGGACGCGTTCGGATTGCGCTCCCAGCAGCGTTGGGCGGCAGCTGCGGAGGCAGGCCGTTTCGACGACGAGCTCGTCCCGGTGAATGGGGTCGAGCGCGACGAGCAGCCACGTCCCGACACGAGCGCCGAAAAGCTTGCAGCTCTGAAGCCGGTATTCCGCGAGGGTGGAACGGTCACTGCCGGCAATGCGAGCGGCATCAACGACGGCGCCGCCGCACTCGTGATCGCGAGCGAGGAGAAGGCCCAGGAGCTCGGGATCGAACCGCTGGGCCGCTTCGTCGCGAGCGCGGTTGCCGGCGTCGATCCGCGCGTGATGGGGATCGGTCCCGTCCCTGCGATTCGGAAGCTGCTCGATCGCGCGGGCGTGTCGGTGGACGACCTCGACCTCGTGGAGCTGAACGAAGCGTTCGCATCGCAGAGCCTGTCCGTCATCCAAGAGTTGGGGCTCGACGAGGAGAAGGTGAACGTGAACGGAGGCGCCATCGCGATGGGCCATCCGCTTGGAATGAGCGGGGCGCGGCTCGTCGTGTCGCTCCTGCACGAGCTGCGCCGGCGCCGGGGCACACTGGGCATCGCGGCGCTCTGTGTGGGCGTCGGCCAGGGCCAAGCTGCCCTGTTCGAACGGGTTTCCTAGCCTCCAGCCGGAAGTCCTACAGCAGCCTGGTCCCCAGGCCGATGCCTTTCCTATGGAGCCCAGGCCGCAGAGCTCCAGGCTTACCTGGCTTGCCGTCGCCCTAGGCGCGGGCGCTTGCGCACTCCTCGGAAGGATCGGCGGCGATGCCAGATGGCTTGCCGTGCTGGGGCGGACGATTCTCTCGCAGGGCTCGATCCCCACAGGCGTTCCCTATGCCGCGTCGCCTTCCGTGGACTGGGTCAACGTGCCTGTCCTGGGCGAGATCGTCTTCCATGCCCTGCAGTGGGTAGGCGGGGATCGAGGACTGCTGTTGGCGCAGCTCGTGGCTGTGACCGCGGCCCTCACGCTGCTTGCCCTCAGCATGCGTGCGTTCGGTGCGTCCGATGCGGCTAGCGCGCTGGTGCTCATGCTGGTGTTCTTCGGTGCCGTGCCGTCCTTCATCATCGTGCGCGCGCAGCTCTTTTCACTCGTGCTGTTCTGCGCCACGCTGCTCCTTCTCCGCGCCGAGGCGCGCACACCGAGCCGGCGCGTCTGGCTTCTTGTCCCGCTAATCGCGATCTGGGGCAACCTCCACGGCGCGGTGCTCGTCGGACTGGCGATCGCAGCCGCGTATCTCGTTCTCGAGCGTCTACGTCGCGAGCCCGTTGTGGCGGGGAGCGTCCTTATCGCCTGCGGCGCTGCGCTCTTCATCACACCGGCGTTCGCGAAGTCGGGCAGCTACTACCTCGGCGTGCTCAAAAGCGAGGCGGCGCAACACGGCGAAGAGATGTGGGCACCCCTGTCCTTGCACAAGCCCTTCGACGTCCTCTTCATCCTGCTGGCAATCCCGTTGCTCGTGTTCGCGTACCGCTCGGGCCTGAGGATCTGGGAGTTCGTCTGTGTCGCGGCATTCGCGGCGATGACCCTGCAGGCAGGGCGGAACGCAATCTGGCTCCTCTGCTTCATCGCGGCTCCCGCCGCGCACGGTCTCGGGAAGCGGTTCCTCCGCGACTTCACCGTCTCCCTGCGCCCGCTCGTGCTGTGCGCGGCGGCTCCGGCTGCGTTCCTCGCCATCGGGGTGCTCCAGGCGCCACACCGGGACGGTGCGGGCGAACGGGTGCGCGGTGAGGCCGCGCGACTGGCCGCCGGCAAGCCGATCCTCGCCGACGGGATCGACGCAGAACAGCTGGCGCTGGACGGGCAGCGCGTCTGGATCGCGAATCCGCTCGACGCGTTCTCGCGCCGGGATCAACGCCGTTACCTGGATTGGCTCGACGCCAGTCCGGCAGGAGACGCGTTGCTGCGCGAAGCCACCGCCGTCGTCGTCGCGCGCGGCAGCGCGCCTCAGGAACGGCTCGAGCGTGATCGTTCCTTCCGACGCGTCGCCGTGGATGCAAGGGCGGTCGTCTACGTTCGGGTTCCCTCGAAGGGGTGATTCTGCGCGTAGCGACGCAAGTTTGCGAGGAGATCGCGTTCTTCTCCGCCAATGCGACGCGAATTCATCGATGCAAGCCCAGACCGTGAAGTCGTGCCGAAGCTGCCCTAGTCAGCTCACCGCCGGGCGAATGTAGATCACGCCTTCGTGCTTCTGCGGCACGAAGGGTGCGCCGAGGCTCTGGACCATGTGCTCGGTCTGCGCGAGGAGCTCGTCGGACGCATCATCGGTGTCCGAGCCACAGGGCACCTCGATCGTGACCTCCCCGACGGGCCGCGCGTCGAGCCCCGCGTCGCGCAGCTCCTGGAGCAGGCGATCTCGGTCCGGAATGCGCGCAGCTTCGACGTGGACGGTCTGGTCGGCCATAGAACGGATCCTACTGGCCCTCCCCACCGCCAAACCCGTATCCTCAGCGACCGATGGCCGTTGCGACCGCGCGCGAATACGGGCTCTTCATCAACGGCGAGCTCGTCGAGCCCGCGTCAGGAGAAGTTCGTGACCTGACGGAGCCCGCGACCGGTGATTTGCTGGGACGGGCCGCGATGGCCGGCGAGGCGGACGTCGACAGGGCGGTCGAGGCGGCACGCGCAGCGCTCGACGGGCCGTGGGGGAAGACGCCGCCGACCGAGCGCTCACGACTTCTGCACGCGCTCGCGGACGCGATCGTCGCGAACCGCAAGGAGCTCGCCGAGCTCGAGGCGCGCAACGTCGGCAAGGCGATCTCGTCGGTCAAAGCGGAGGTGAATCAGGCCGTCGAGAACTTCCGCTTCTACGGGTCGGCGATCGCGTCGATCGCGGGGCGCGCGAATCAGATCGGTGGCTCGCTGCTCTTCTATTCCCTGAAGGAGCCCGTCGGCGTCGCCGGTCAGATCGTCCCGTGGAACTACCCGCTGATGATGGCCACCTGGAAGCTCGCGCCGGCTCTGGCCGCCGGCTGCTCGGTCGTGTTGAAGCCCGACGAGGCGACGCCGCTGACAGCACTCAGGCTCGGAGAGCTCGCGTCCGAGGTCGGCTTCCCGCCCGGTGCGATCAACATCGTTCCCGGTCCAGGCAAGACGACAGGCGCGTATCTCGTTCGTCATCCAGGCGTCGACAAGGTTGCGTTCACCGGCTCCACGCAGACGGGCGGCGAGATCATGCGGCTCGCATCGGGGCCGATCAAGCGGATCACGCTGGAGCTTGGCGGCAAGAGCCCGAACCTCGTTTTCGCGGACGCGAATCTCGACGATGCGATTCCGAGCTCGGTGTGGTCGATCTACTACTCCGCCGGTCAGAGCTGCGAGGCGCGTTCGAGGGTGCTCGTCGAGCGCTCGATCTACGACGATTTCGTGGCGAAGTTCTCCGCGCTTGCGCAACAGCTGCGTGTCGGCGATCCGCTCGATCCAGAGACGCAGGTCGGCTCGCTGATCTCGGCGGCGCACCGTGACAAGGTCCACGGCTTCGTCGAGCAGGGACGCGAGGAAGGCGCCGAGGTCGTCACCGGGGGAGCGATCGGGGACGGCAAGGGCGCGTTCTATCCCCCGACCGTGCTCGCGGGAGTCGAAAGCCCGATGTCGGTTGCACAGGAGGAGATCTTCGGACCGGTCGTCACGGTGATCCCGTTCGAGGACGAGAAGGATGCGATCCGCATCGCCAACGACGTGCGGTACGGGCTGATGGCGACGGTGTGGACGGGCGACCCAGGGCGCGGCCACCGCGTCGCCAGCCGCATCAAGGCCGGCACGGTGGGGATCAACATGCCCTACACCGCCTTTCCGGGCATCCCCTTCGGCGGCTACAAGCAGTCCGGGTTCGGCCGAGAGCTCGGCATCGACACGCTCGAGCTCTACCTCGAGACGAAGAGCGTGCTCGTTTCGACGAGCCCGAAGCCGATCAACCCGTTCGGGCTCTAGGCGCGAAGCTGTCACAGAGTCGTACCCGTGCTTGGCACCGGTACTGTCCCTTGGCGTCACGCCAAGAGGGATGATCGCGCTCGTGCGCCTGCACGAGCGTCTAGACGAGCTCTACGCCATCGGTGGCGGTGTCGGCGCCAACCGTGTCGCCGGCACCGACGGCGAGGACCAGGCGCACGAGCTGGCCGCCGGGTGGATGCGAGAGGCCGGCCTCGAGGTCGAGCTCGATGAAGCCGGGAACCTCATCGGTCGGACCGCGGAGCCGAGCGTCTGGACAGGCTCGCATCTCGACTCGGTGCCGTACGGAGGCAAGTTCGATGGTGCGCTCGGGGTCGTCGCGGCGATCGAGGCCGTCGAGCGTGTGGAAAAGGGGGCCGTCGTTGTCTTCAGGGACGAGGAGCGCGGCTGCATCGGGAGCTCGGCCTTCATCGAGCGCGGAGCGTTGCCCGAGTGTTTCCTCGAGGTGCACATCGAGCAGGGGCCGGTCCTGGAACGGGCGGGCATCCCGCTGGGCCTGGCGATGGGGATCGTCGGCATCGTGCGCGGCGAACGCACCTTCGAAGGACAGGCCGGCCACGCGGGCACCGTTCCGATGCCCGGCCGTCTCGACGCGCTGGTGGCGGCGGCCGAGTACGTCCTGCGGGTGCGAGAAATCGCCAGCGACATCGACGGAGCGGTGGCCACCGTCGGCCAGGTCGACGTCGAGCCCGGAGCGGTGAACGTGATCCCAAGCCGGGTACGCGTCTCCGTCGATGCCCGCGCCCCCGACCGGGAGCGCCTCGACCGCCTCGTCGCCGAGCTCGAGCTTCACGCGGACTTCCGTCTCGAGCCGGTCCCCATGGCCGATCGGCCGATCGGCGCCTTCCGTGCGGAGCTGGAGGAGCGCGGACTGTCCGTCCTGGAGCTCCCGTCGGGAGCAGGCCACGACGCAGCGGTCCTGGCCGGCGCCGGCGTGCCGGCGGCGATGCTTTTCGTCCGCAGCCTCAACGGCGGGATCAGCCACTCTCCCCAGGAGGAGTCCTCGGCCGAAGACGTCGAGTTGGCCGTCGACGTGCTCGCCGGAGCCCTCGCGAGGCTGACCTAGGCAGCGCCCGTCGGCAGGCCTATAGTCGCGAGCGGCACCCCCGGCACAGGAGAGAGGAGAACATGAAGAAAAGTAAGTTTGCTTTCGCCCTGCCGCTCGCGCTCGTCGCTGCGTTGCTCCTCGCGCTCGGCGTCTCGACCGGCTCGGCGAGAACGCAGAACAAGGCCGCGGCGTTCAAGGCCGCTTGGATCTACGTCGGTCCTCACAACGACGGTGGTTGGTCGCAGTCGCATGACAAGGGCCGGCTCTTCGTCCAAAGCAAGCTCGGTTCGAAGGTCAAGACGACGTTCAAGGAGAAGATCCCCGAAGGACCTCAGGTGGCGCAGGTCATCGAGAGCCTCATCCGGGACGGAAACAAGATCATCTTTGCGACCTCGTTCGGCTTCCAGAAGGCGATGGTCGCTGCAGCGAAGAAGCATCCGGACGTCAAATTCGAGATGGCGACAGGCACCGCGCAGTCGAAGAACATGGCGGAGTACTTCGGGGCAGGCGAAGACGCCATCTACCTCTCGGGCATGGCCGCAGGTGCGGCGACCAAGAAGGGCGTCATCGGCTACGTCGTGCCGTTCCCGATTCCGGAAGTGATCCGGCACGCGAATGCGTTCGCGCTTGGCGCGCAGGCAACACACCCGGGCGTCAAGGTCAAGCTGATCTGGACGAACTCGTGGTTCGATCCCGGCAAGGAGACGAAGGCCGCCCAGAGTCTGCACGCCGGCGGGGCCGACGTGCTCGGCCAGAACGTCGACAGCCCGGCAGCCGGCCAGTACGCGGAGAAGAAGGGGATCCCGTGGGTCGGCTACGACTCGGACGCGCGCAAGTTCGCGCCCAAGCAGTGGCTGACGGCGGCGATCTACGACTGGGGCCCGTACTCGTTGCGCAAGGTACAGGCGGCGATGAACGGGACCTGGAAGACCAACTTCTACTACGGCAATCTCAAGGACAGGATGGTCGGTCTGGCTCCGTACGGGCCCAAGGTCACCGCGAAGACGAAGGCGGCGATTGCGGCCAAGAAAGCGGCGCTGATCAACGGCAGGTTCTACGAGTTCGCAGGCCCGCTCTACGACCAGGCGGGTAAGCTGCGGATCCCGAAGGGCAAGCGCATGTCCGTCAAGGACTTGTACGGCATGACTTGGCTCGTTAAGGGCGTCGTCGGTAGCGCCAAGGGCTAGCACCGCGGAAGGCGGAGGGGCTCAGGCCTCTCCGCCTTCTTCCTCTGCGGTAGCGCTGCGGGGGATCACGAAGCGGTTTCCAGCCGTGGTCGCGAACGACCACGTCGACTTCGACGCGGCGGAGGGAGAAGTACACGCCCTCCTCGGCGAGAACGGCGCCGGCAAGACGACGTTGTCGAAGATGCTGACCGGGCTCTACCGTCCCGACGAAGGCGAGATCGTGCTGTTCGGCCGCACGGTCGAGTTCAGCTCACCGCGAGATGCGCTCGACGCGGGGATCGCGATGGTCCACCAGCACTTCAAGCTCGTGTCGCCGTTCACTGTCGCCGAGAACGTCGTTCTCGGCGACCAACGGGACGTCGGGCGTTCGTTCCTCCTGCGTCAGCGTGCAATCGAAAGTCGCGTCGAGGAGTTGTCACGTCGCTACGGGCTCGCGGTCGACCCGCGTGCCCGGATCTGGCAGTTGTCGGTTGGGGAGCAGCAGCGGGTCGAGATCCTCAAGGCTCTCTATCAGGACGCGCGCATCCTCATCCTCGACGAGCCGACTGCCGTGCTGACTCCCCAGGAGGCGGAAGCGCTCTTCGAGACGATCCGGGCGATGGCCGCCGACGGCCGGACGGTGATCTTCATCTCGCACAAGCTGCACGAGGTCAAGGCGGTTGCAGATCGTGTGACCGTACTTCGCCGCGGTAAGTCTGTTGCCACAGTTCCTGCTGCCGACGCGACACCGCGGTCGCTTGCCGCGCTCATGGTCGGACGCGAACTGGAGACGGGGCGACGCTCGACGGAGCGTGGTCCCACGGGAGAGGCTGTGCTCGAGCTCGACGGCGTCTGGGCGGACGGCGACCGCGGAGTGGCGGCTGTGAAAGACGTGTCGCTGACGATTCGCGGCGGTGAGATTGTCGGCGTCGCCGGCGTTGCCGGCAACGGACAGCGCGAGCTGGCAGAGACGATCGTCGGGATGCGGCCGGTGACGCGCGGAGCCGTACAGGTCTGCGGGCGCCGCCTCTCCGGCGGCGATCCGCGCGAGGCGATCTCGGCGGGCGTGGCCTACGTCCCGGAGGACCGGCTCGGGACGGGTGTTGCCCCGGGACTGAGCATCGCCTCGAACATCGTGCTCAAGGCGTACCGCCGTTCGCCTGTCTCGAGCGGTCCGATGTTGCGTTTCGGGCGCATTCGCGACCTCGCGCGGGGCGTCATCGATCGTTACGACGTGCGCACCTCTGGTCCCAACGTTCCGGCGTGGCAGCTATCCGGCGGTAATCTCCAGAAGGTCGTACTGGCACGCGAGTTCTCCGGCGACCCCGCCGTGCTCGTCGCCGCGTCTCCGACTCGAGGGCTCGACGTCGCGGGAATCGAGACTGTGCACTCGTATCTGCGCGATGCAGCCTCGACGGGCGTCGGCGTTCTCCTCATCAGCGAGGACCTCGACGAGATCCTGGCGATTGCGGACCGCGTGGCGGTGATGTACGAGGGCACCGTCGTCGGGGAGCGGGACGCCGGCACTGCAACGGTGGAAGAGCTCGGCCTCATGATGGCCGGAGCGGGCAGCGAAGACTGATGCGGATCGAGCGCCGCTTGCGGCAGCCCTGGTGGCTCACGGTCGTCGTCCCTGTCGTGTCCATCGCGGTCGCCTTCGTTCTTTCGGGGTTCGTGCTGTTCTTGACGGGACATCCTCCGCTGAAGTCGTTCCACCGCATTCTCGACGCGGCTTTCATCGCAAACGGCGCGCTGAGCGAGACCGTTATCGCCGCGACGCCGCTCGCGTTCACCGGCCTCGCGGCCGCCGTCGCCTTCCGGATGAACCTCTTCAACATCGGCGGCGAGGGGCAGCTCTACGCGGGCGCGATCACGGGCGCGGCCATCGGTCTGCTCATGGCGGGCTCGCCGTCACCGCTCGTCTTCGCCGGGATGATCGCGGCGGGCGCAGCGGGAGGAGCGCTGCTCGCGGCGATCCCCGCGCTGTTGCGCGCGTTCTTCTCGACCAACGAGATCATCACGTCGCTGATGCTGAACTACGTCGTCGCTTTGGTCCTCGAGTACCTGATCTTCGACAGCCACTCGTACCTGCGCGACACATCAGGTTTCGAAGCGAGCGTTTTTCCGCAGGGCAAGACGCTTCCCGACGAGGCGACTTGGTCAAGCTGGACGATCCACGGGCTCGTGCTGCCGCTCGGGTTCCTGCTCGCGATTGCGGTCGCGACACTCGTGTGGGTTCTTTACACACGAACCCGATTCGGCTTCGAGGTGCAAGTGATCGGCGACTCGGCGCGCGCGGGACGCTACGCCGGTATGCGCACGCGGCGGAAGATCCTTGCCGTCATGTGCCTGTCGGGCGCGATTGCCGGGCTCGGCGGCGCCAGCCAGATGGGCGACTTCCGGCACCAGCTCGATCCGCAGGGACTCCGCCAGGCCAACTACGGCTACACGGGAATCGTCGTCGCGGCGCTCGCACGTTACAACCCGTTCGCAGTCGTGCTTGTCGCGCTGCTGCTGGGCGGATTGACGAATGCCGGTTTCACGCTGCAGGGCGCCGACTTCCCCGCCGGACTGGTCGGGGTGATGCAGGGCCTGATCCTCTTTTGCGCGCTGGGTGGGGAGCTGTTCGTGCGCTACCGCGTGAGGTTCGCCTGGTGAACAACAGCCTCGTCGTGGTCGTGCTCGCATCCGGGGTCCTCTACGGGACGCCGCTGCTCTACGCAGCCCTTGGGGAGGTGCTCGCGGAGCGCTCCGGCGTCCTCAACCTCGGAGTCGAGGGGATGATGCTCATGGGCGCCGTGATGGGCTTCTGGACGGTCGAGCGCGTGGACGGGCCTACGCCGCTCGTGCTCGCCGCGTCGATCGGGGTGGCCGCGTTGGTGGGCGCCGTGATGGCTGCCATCCACGCGTTCCTCGTTATCACGCTACGCGCGAACCAGATCGTCTCCGGACTTGCTCTGACGATCTTCGCCGGAGCCGCCGGGTTGTCGTCCTACCTGGGCAACGACCTCAATCTTGCCGGCAAGCCGGCAAAGCATCAGTTCCAGGAGATCTTTCCGGCGTCGTGGCAGGACCTGCCCGTGATCGGCCCCATCGTCTTCGGCCAGTCGCTGCTGGTCTACGCGTCCTGGGTCTGTGTTGTGCTCGTGGCGCTCTACCTGACGCGCACGCGTCTCGGCCTCAACCTGCGTGCGGTGGGAGAGTCGCCCGCCGCGGCCGACGCGATGGGCGTGAACGTGTCGAGGTACCGCTATGCGCACACCCTGGTCGGGGGCGCCTTCGCCGGAGTCGGCGGTGCAGCGTTCAGCCTCTCGATCACGCCACAGTGGGTCGACGGGCTCACGCAGGGCGCGGGCTGGATTGCGATCGCGCTCGTCATCTTCGCGTTCTGGCGCCCGACGCTCTGTCTCATCGGCGCCTACTTCTTCGGTGCGTTCACAGCGCTGCCGTTCGCTTTGCAGGGGCACGGTGTGACACTTGCGCCGGAGCTCTTCCAGACGTTGCCCTACGTCGCGACGATCTTGGCACTCGTGCTCGTGTCGTCGCGCGCGGCGCGCTTGCGGTTCGGCGCGCCGGCGGCGCTCGGCTTACCGTACGTACGCGAGGAACGCTAGAAGCCGTCGAAGACGGGATAGCTGCTCGTGCCGTGGATGCAGTCGGCCGCGTAGAGCGCCGCGCCGATGTCTCCGGTCCACAGCGAATAGCGACCGTGGCCGCGCTCGCTGCGCAGCCGTTCGACCTGCTCGAGCGCATGCATCGCGAAACGGCGCGCGCGCTCGAGCCAGCGCTCATCGCCCGTTCGCGCGAAGGCCTTGAGGAACGCGTACCCGTTGCCGGCGGTGCCGTGGCAGATGCCGGGTCCCTTCTCGAGAGTCGGAGGTCCCGTGTGCCAGGAGAGCTCTGCGCCGGCGCGGACGAGCTCCTCGTCGAGGTACGCCGCGGCGCCGATGACGATCCCCGGGGCGCCGGCGCACCACTGGACGCGGATCTGGCCGTCTGGCCCCGGCAGCTCTGGACGGGGCCGGGGAGGCCAGTTCGCCAACCCGTCGGCCTGGACGGAATTGCCCGCGAGGAGCGCTGCGGTCTCACGCTTCAGCGTGTCGGCCCGATCCTCGGCGAGTAGCGGGAGCAACGCCTGGACGTTCCCGACGAGCCCGTGTGGCGGCGTGAGGCCGCGTAACTCCTGCCCGTAGAGGCGCTGGGTCCAGTAGCCCTCGTCGCCACGGCGTGACAGGAGCGCGTCCGCGCTCTCGTTCCACGCGTCCCGCCACCGCTCGTCCGCGGTCCACTCGAACATCGCCTGCGCGGCGAGCAGTGTGCCCGGCGATCCCCACATCAGCTCGTCCGCCTCGTTGTCGACGTTCTCCCGGACCCGTGCGAACAGGTCGTCCGCAAGGTCGCGGCTTGGGGCGAGGCGCCAGGCGACCAGGAGAATTCCCGCCTCCCCGGTGAGCAACGCGGAGTCCCTTTGCGCCGGGAGCTTCATGCCCTTCATGTAGTCCGGTCGTTCGCGGAACAGCTCGACGTTTCGGCTAGCGAGGCCGGCGAGGTCAAGCTTGGTCTCTGTGTAACCGCGCTGGCGCAGGCGGTCGAGAGCCCACAGCATTCCGGCCGTCCCTACATAGAGGTTCTTCATCGGGCTCGTGCCGTGCCAGCCGTCCCACTCGTTCGCTCGCCAGAAGAGCCGCGGCCCGCGGAAAGCGGTGCCGGCGTCCTCGACGAGTTCCCTGATTGCCACCCGCGCCCGCAGCTCGCTCCAGGGCTTGTCGACCAGGGGCTCGAACGCCTCCGGCCGGTAGAGCATCAGACCTCGCGGAACGTGATCGCCTGCGCGCCTTCCCAGAGCGTGCGTCGGCCGAGCTCCTTGAGCTGCTCCTGCCCCTCGACGAGCGTCGCAAAATGGTTCGCCCACAGGTGTCCCGCCTTCGATGCGAAGGAGCAGTACCCGTAAGGAAAGAGCAGCTCGGTTTCGCTTTGACCGCCCGGGTAGAGGGCGAGCTCGCCGGGATGCGGATACGAGGTCGCGTTCTCCGGCCCGATCCCGAGATCGCGGTCCCCCCAGGGAATCCAGTTCGACTCCCCGCTCCAGCGGCAGTGGATGATGTGGTCGTCGAAGGGGAGGATGCGTCTGAACGCAGCCACGGTCTGCGGCGCGAGCTCTTCCTCGAAGCGCGCGAGGAAGCGGAAGTCGCCGGTGGTGATCTCCAGCATTGGGGGCACTTAGGGGATTCTCGCTCCTTGCGCGATCCAACGCCCGAGGAGGTCGCGCTCGGCCTCGGTCATGCCGGTGACGTTTCCAAGCGGCATCGCCCTGGTCTGCACGGCCTGCTGCTCGATCGCGGACGCCTGGGCCTTGATCTCCTCCGGCGTGTCGAGCTTGATCCCTCGCGGCGCCTCGGCCACTTTTGTCGGCTGGAGCGAGTGGCAGGCGGCGCAACGCTGCTCGATGATGCGCGCGACCTGCGCGAACTGCACAGCCGGTGTTCCAGCCGCGGAGTCGTTCTGGGGGCGGATCAGGATCGCGAGCACGGCGATCGCGATCGCTGCGGTGACCGGGATCGCCCACACGGTTCGTCCCATGTGCCTCAGATTGAAGAAGTGGCGGACCCACGCGCCGATGACGAGCAGCACGACGAGGATCAGCCAGGAGTAGCTGTGCCCGTACGTGAACGGGAGGTGGTTCGAAAGCATCGTGAAGACGACGGGCAGAGTCAGGTAGTTGTTGTGAACGGATCGCAGCTTTCCGCGGACGTTCGCCGCCGGGTCGGGCTCGCGCCCGGCCTGCTTCGCGCGCACGAGCTCCCAGTGCGCCGGAATGATCACAAAGAAGACGTTGCCGACCATCATCGTCCCGAGCATCGCGCCGACCTGGAGATACATCGCGCGTCCGCTGAAGAGGTGGCCGATGCCCCAGGCCGCGAGCGTGATCAATCCCAGCAGCAAAGCAGCAAGGACGAATGGCCTCGATGCAAGGAGGCGGCAGAGAACGTCGTACACGAACCAGGCTGCGACCAGCAAGCCGACGCTGATTGCGACCGCCTCGCCGGTCGAGAGGTCGGCAACGCTCTTGTCGATCAGGTACGTGTCGGCGTTGAGGTAGTAGAGGACGATCATGAGCGCGAAGCCGCTCAGCCAGGTCGTGTAGGCCTCCCACTTGAACCAGTGCAGCGTCTCCGGAAGCACACGCGGCGCGACGAGGTATTTCTTGATGTTGTAGAAGCCGCCGCCGTGAATCTCCCATGTCTCGCCGCCGATGCCGGCCTCTCGTTCGCGCTCGTCCTGCGGCGGCCGGAGGTGGTTGTCGAGCGCGATGAAATAGAAGGACGACCCGATCCAGACGATGCCTGCGATGACGTGCAGCCAGCGTGTCAGCAGGTTGAGCCAGTCGGTGACGTACGGGTCGAGAGCTAGGAGCGACGCCATCGGTCCTCCGCAATCGCCACCAGTTCCTGCACGGCCGTGTCGAGCTCCTCTTCGCGGGAGCGCTCGAGCCGCTTGCGCAGGATCGGGACGATCTCGCTCTTCGGGCGGCGGTTCACGAACACGACGAAACGAAAGCCGAACCGTTCCTCGTACTCGGCGTTGAGTCGTTCGAGCTCCGCCAGCGTCTTTGAGTCATCGTCGCCACCTTGTTCGGCAGCCGAGCGCGTGGAAAGATTCTTCGCGCCGATCGCCGGATGCGCGTTGAGCGCCTCGAGCTTCTCGTCCTGGCTCAGCTCAGCGATCACCGCGTGCGCCGACGCGAGCGGGTCCGGGTGCTCGGCAAGTTTCTCGACGAGCTGTGTCCGCCCCTCGAACAGCTCGGCCAACTGCTCGACGGTCAGCTGCCGCGGTAGGTCGTGCACCCGTAGGAGGAAACGAGCAGCGGGATGTGGTAGTGGCCGTTCTCGAGCTCGACCTCGACGCCTATGCCCTTGAAGAACGGCGAGGGAGGTCGGAACAGCAGGCGATAGACGCCGGGCTCGAGATCCGTCGCGAGAGGAGCGATGCGGCCGTCGGTGTCTGTGTCACTGGCGGTAACGAGGTCGTCGCGCCAGAGCTCGACGCGCACGCCGCTCGCCGGTTGGCCGCGCTCGATGTCAAGGACATGGGTGGAAAGCGAGATGCTCATTACGCGAACCTTTCCGCCTGGACGCGATGTTCCTTCGCGATCTCTGTCTCGTCGGCCTGGACGAGATGGCCGTCGCGGACGACTTCCTCGCCGCCGACGTAGAGACGATCGACTCGGTGAGGCCCCGAGAACACGAGCCCGGCGACGAGATCGCCGGCACCGCCGAGCTCGAGACCGTCCGTCCGCCAGACGGCCACGTCCGCGCGCTTGCCAGGGGAGAGCTGGCCGATGTCGTCCCGGCCGAGCACGGTTGCGCCGCCCCGCGTGCCGAGTCGCAGGGCTTCGCGCGGATTCATTGCTTTCGGCCCGCCACGGGCGCGCGCGACGAGCAGCGCCTGCTTGACCTCCATGAAGAGATCGCCGCGCTCGTTCGAGGCCGACCCGTCGACACCGAGCCCGACCCCTACGTTTGCCTCGAGCAGGTCGCGCACGCGTGCGATGCCTGCTCCCAATCGCATGTTGGAAGTGGGACAGTGCGCGACGCCCACGCCCCGCGCGCCGAAGGTCTCGACGTCGTCGTCCGAGAGGTGCACGCAATGCGCGCACCACACATCGGGCGCGAGCCAGCCGACTTCCCCGAGGTATTCGACGGGTGTGCAGCCGTAGAGCTCGCGGCAGTAGTCCTCTTCCTCGACCGTTTCGGCGAGGTGTGTGTGCAGACGCAGGCTGAGCTTGCGTGCAAGCTCCGCCGACTCGGTCATCAGCTCCCGGGTGACGGAGAACGGCGAGCAGGGCGCAACGGCGATCTCGACCTGGGCACCGTCGGCGAGCGCGGCCGCCGCTTCTGTCGCAGCGAGCGCATCGTCGCGCGACTCCACGACCGAGTCGGGTGGCAAGCCGCCCTGCGACTCGCCCAGATCCATCGAGCCTCGGGATGCGACGATTCGCACTCCGAGCTCGCGCGCCGCGCGGATCTCTGCCTCGAGCAGCCCGGTCACGCCGGGCGGGAAGAGGTAGTGATGGTCGAACACGGTCGTGCACCCTGAGAGGGCGAGCTCGGCGAGGCCGACGCGCGCCGCGGCGTACTCGGCTTCCTCGTCGATCGCAGACCAGATCGGGTAGAGGGCTTTGAGCCAGCCGAAGAGGTTCTCGTCCTGCGCACGCGCACGCGTGAGGTTCTGCCACAGGTGGTGGTGCGTGTTCACAAGCCCCGGTGTCACAACGGCTCCGCCGAGGTCATGCACCTCGTCGGCGTCCGGCCTCACGCCGGCACCTGCGTCTTTCACAAGGCCCTCCTCAACGAGGATCCACCCGCCGTCGTACTCGGTCCCCGCGTCGTCCATCGTCACGACGAGGGCGTTGGTGAGCAAGGTGCTCAAATTTTCAACGGCACGATCTGGAAGCGGTCGACGTCAACGAGACCTCGGTCGGTGATCTTCAGGCTCGGGATCACAGACAGGCCGAGGAACGACAGCGTCAGGAACGGCGTCGCGCCCGACCAGCCGACTTTCCGGGCAGCGTCGTTGCACGCCAGGCTCTTTTCGATCACCTCGGCGAGCGGTGCGTCCGCAAGCAGTCCGGCGACAGGAAGCGGCAGCTCAGCCGTGACCTCGCCGGCGTCCACGACGACGATGCCGCCGCCGAGCTCGCCGAGCCGCTCCACTGCGCGCGTCATGTCGTCGTCATCCATCCCGACGACGACGATGTTGTGTGCATCATGCGCGACTGTTGACGTGAGCGCGCCGCGCTGCATTCCCGATCCGCGGACAAAGCCATGTCCGATGCGTCCCGTTCCCAGATGGCGTTCGATCACCGCGATCTTCGCGAGGTCGTTGTGCGGGTCTGCGACCGCAAAGCCGCCCACCGTCGTCGGCTCGACCTCGACCGACTCGGTCACCACCTGGTCGGGAATGAGCCCGATCGCGCGCGCGTTGCCGGCGTCCCACGGGATCTGGAAGTCCGCCGTGCTCACCGGCTTGTTGCGAACGGAGTGCTTGACCCATTCCGGGACGTCCGGCTCCGGAATCTCCTCGACCGGACGGCCGGCCTTCAGCGTCAACTCGGGCTCGAACCGTTCCAGGTCGGGCAGGAGCAGTAGGTCGGCCTGGTAGCCGGGTGCAATCGCTCCCAGGTGCCAGAGTCGATGCCACGTCGCGGGATTGATGGTCGCCAGTACGACCGCGTCCTCGGGCGTGACGCCCGCCGCGACCGCCTCGCGCACCATCCCGTTGATGTGGCCGTTCTCGGCGATGTCCTCCGGGTCGCGGTCGTCGGTGCAGAACGCGATGCGGTTCGTGCCGAACTCCTTGACCAGAGGCAGGAGCGCCTGCAGGTTCCGCGCCATCGACGCCTCTCGGATCAGAAGCCACATGCCGCTGCGCAGGCGCTCACGTCCCTCCTCCACCGTCAGGGCCTCGTGATCCGAGCGGATTCCCGCCGCCACGTAGGCGTTGAGTTCCTTGCCGAGCACCCCGGGCGCATGGCCGTCGACCTGCACGCCGTTCGCGAGCCGTAGCTTGTCCAGCTCACTTGCATCGCCGTTGATGACGCCCGGGAAATTCATCATTTCGGCGAGACCGAGGACGCGACGGCGCCGGAGCAGGCTCTCGAGGTCGCCGCTCAGGAGCGGCCGCCGCGGCGACTCGAACTTCGACGCGGGAATGGACGACGACGCCATGAAGTAGAAGTCGAGGGGCAGTCCTTCGCATGCGTCGAGCAGCCAGTGGACGCCGTCGGTGCCGAGGACGTTCGCGAGCTCGTGTGGGTCGAGGACGACTGCGGTCGTGCCGAGGGGAAGCACCAACCGTGCGAACTCGTCCGGCAGCAACTTCGTCGACTCGAGGTGCATGTGTGCGTCGAGGAAGCCGGGGACGACGTAGCGCCCCGACGCGTCGACGATCTCGTGTCCTTCGTATTCGCCCAGCCCGGCGATCCAGCCGTCAGCGATCGCGATGTCGGTGTCGAGCCACTCGCGCGTGAACACGGAAAGGACGCGGCCGCCGCGCACGACGACGTCGGCAGGCTCGTCACCGCGGGCCACGGCAAGGCGTCGGGAGAGATCGCTGGACATGCCGAGGCGATTCTCCCATGACGGCGAAGTACGCTTGGCCCCCGTGGACGTGCTGACGCCCCGCACCCTCGAAGAGGCGTTGCGCCTGAAGGCGGAGCGTCCCGACGCCGTGCCCATCCAGGGCGGGACGGACATGATGGTCGACCTCAACTTCGACCGCGCCAGGCCTGTGGCGCTCCTGAACCTCAACGAAGTGCCGGAGCTGCGGGGCTGGTCGCGGCAGAACGGGACGGTGTGGCTCGGATCCGGCCTGACCTACTCAGAGGCCATGGAACGGCCGCTCGCCGAGGCGCTGCCTGCTCTGGCGGAGGCGGCGCGAACCGTCGGCGGGCCGCAGATCCGGAACCGCGGGACGATCGGTGGGAACCTCGGGACCGCTTCACCTGCAGGCGACGCGCTGCCGCCGCTGCTCGTGTGCGGTGCCGAGGTGACGATCGCGAGCGTCCGCGGCGAACGAGTCGTCCCTCTGCCGGAGTTCGTCGTCGGGCCGAAGCGGAACGTCCTCGCCGCGGATGAGCTCATCCTCGGTGTCTCGGTCGATGCGACGGAGAGCAGGCAGACGTTCATGAAGGTCGGCCCGCGCAATGCGATGGTGATCGCGGTCGTCTCGCTCGCAGTGCGCGTCGACGGAGAGCATCTGCTCGCCGCGTTCGGCTCGGCCGGCCCGGTGCCGACGCTCGTGCGGGCTGACCTCGGGGACGCGGATTCGTTCCCGCAGCGCGTCGCCGAAGCCGCGAGCCCGATCGACGACGTCCGCGGCACGGCGTTGTACCGGCGGCACGCGTTGCACATCCTGACGAGGCGCGCGCTCGACCGGTGCCTCGTATGAGGATCGCACTGAACGTCAACGGCGAGCAACACGAGGCGGACGTCTGGGAGGGAGAGAGCCTCCTTTACGCCTTGCGCGAGCGGCTGGGCCTTCCCGGATCGAAGAACGCGTGCGAGCAGGGCGAGTGCGGTTCCTGCTCGGTGCTCCTTGACGGAAAGCTCGTGTGCGCCTGCCTCGTGCTCGCTGCCCAGGGCGAGGGGCACGAGATCGTCACGGTCGAGGGACTGGCGGAGGATGGGCGACTGCACAAGGTGCAGGAGGCGTTTGTCGCTGCCGGAGCGGTGCAGTGCGGGTTCTGCACGCCGGGACTTGTCGTTGCGACCGCTGACTTGCTCGCACGCAACGTCTACCCGAGTGACGACGACATCCGCGAGGCACTCTCCGGGAACCTCTGCCGCTGTACCGGCTACGCGAAGATCTTCGACGCCGTGCGAATGGCGGCCGCGGCGTTGTGAGCGAGACCGCGGCGCCGAAGCTGGAGCTCGGCCGCGTCGGTGACAGCGTTCCGCGCATCGACGGCATTCCGAAGGTCACCGGCGAGTTCGCCTATTCCAGCGACCTGCAGGCGGCCGGGATGCTCTGGGGCCATACGGTGCGCAGCCCGCATGCGCATGCCCGGCTCGCGTCGATCGACATCTCAGAGGCAGTAGGCATGCCCGGCGTGCACGCGGTGCTGACGCACGAGGACGTCCCCGGTGAGAAGCGGTACGGCCTCGAGTTTCAAGATCAGCCCGTGCTCGCCTACGAGCGCGTGCGCTACTTCGGAGAGCCGGTCGCGCTCGTCGCCGCGGAGCATCCTGAGCAGGCACGCCGGGCCGCCGAGCGGATTCGCGTCGAGTACGAACCGCTCGAGCCGGTCGTCGACGCAGAACGGGCGACGGAACAGGACCCGCTCCATCCCGACCGGCCGACGATGGGCCACGGTTACCGTGACGATCCGCGTCCGAACATCGTTCGCTCGCTCCTCATTACGCACGGCGACCCCGAGGCTGAGGGCGACGTGGCGGTCTCCGGGCTTTACGAGGTCGGGATCCAGGACCAGGCGTTCCTCGGGCCGGAGTCGGGGCTCGCAGTGCCGGACGGCGAGGGCGGAGTGGACATCTACGTCGCAACGCAATGGCTGCACGTCGACCGCGACCAGGTCGCCCCATGCCTGAACGTCAAGCCCGAGCAGGTACGAATCCACCTCGCGGGCGTGGGCGGTGCTTTCGGCGGTCGCGAGGACCTGTCCATGCAGATCCATGGCGCGTTGCTCGCCCTGCACACGAACCGTCCTGTGAAGATCGTCTACAACCGCGAGGAGTCGTTCGTCGGCCACATCCACCGTCATCCCGCGAAGATCTGGGCCGAGCACCGCGCGACGCGAGACGGGAGGCTCGTCAACGTCCGCGTACGCATTCTCCTGGACGGCGGCGCGTACGCATCGAGCTCGACTGCCGTCACGTCCAACGCCGCCTCGTTCGCGGTCGGGCCGTACGCGGTCGACAACGCGCTGATCGAGAGCACGTGTGTCTACACGAACAACCCACCGTGCGGCGCCATGCGGGGGTTCGGCGCGGTCCAGGTCTGCTTCGCGCACGAGGCGCAGATGGACAAGCTCGCGGATGCGTTGGACATCGACCCGATCGAGCTGCGACTGCTGAACGCGCTCGGGCCTGGCGGCTTCCTCCCGACGGGACAGAAGATCACCGGGACGCTCCCCGTCGCGGATGTGATCCGCCGCGCAGCTGCGCTCGACATCCCCGAGGCCGAGGAGCTCCCGCGCAGTCCGATGCGTCTTCCCGGCGGCTCGGGCAACACGACGCGCGGCGAGGGAGTCAAGCGTGGCGTCGGCTTTGCGGTCGGCTTCAAAAACATCGGTTACTCGGAGGGCTTCGACGACTACACCGCGGCGAGAGTGCAGCTCCACGCCGACGGCAGCGCGACCGTCCATTGCGCGGCCGCCGAGGTCGGCCAGGGAGTTGCGAACGTCATCCTTCAAGTCGCGCGCACCGAGCTCGGCAGCCGCGATGTCGCCCTTGCGCCGCATACGACGGCGACCGTCGACTCAGCCGGGTCTGCGTCGGCTTCCCGCATGACCTGGATGGCTTCCGGCGCAGTGCGTGACGCGTGCCGGGCGGCGTTGGAGGAACGCGAGAAGAACGGAGGAGGGGAGGCCGACGTCGAGCGGATCTACCGCCATCCACGTACGACACCGCTCGATCCGGATACGGGCCAAGTGACCGGCGAGCGCGCGCACGTTGCCTACGCGTGTGCTGCCATGCGCGTCGTCGCCGAGGTCGACGTCGAGCTGGGACTGACGCGAGTCGTCTGGATCGGCACGGTGCAGGACGTCGGCAAGGCGGTCAACCCTCAGGCCGTGCGCGGGCAGATCGAAGGCGGGACGGCACAGGGGCTCGGCCTGGCGCTGATGGAGGAGATCCAGACCCGCGACGGGCTGATCACGAATGCGAGCTTCACGGATTATCTGATCCCGACGACGCTCGACATGCCTCCCGTCGTGTCGGAGCTGGTCGAGGAAGCCGAGCCGGATGCGCCCTACGGCGTCAAGGGAGTCGGCGAGCCGCCGACGGTCGTCTCGACGGCGGCCATCGTTGCCGCACTCCGCGCGGCAACCGGCCGGGATTTAACTCGAGTCCCGGTCCGGCCTGACGACATCGTCGGGCTCTAACCGTCACCCGGCCGGACGAGGCCGGACTCATACGCAACGATGACGGCCTGTGTCCGGTCGCGCAGATCGAGCTTTTGAAGGATGCGCGCCACGTGTGTCTTCACGGTGTGCTCGCTGAGGACAAGCTCCTTCGCGATCTCGGCGTTCGTGAGACCACGCGCGACCAGCTTGACGACCTCGAGCTCGCGGGCGGTGAGCTCGCCGAGCTCGGGCGGTGGGGTCGTCTCGCCGAGCTGGGCGAATCGCTCGATGAGCCGGCGTGTCACGCCCGGCGAGAAAAGGGCACCGCCGTCTGCAGCAACGCGGATGGCCGCCAGAAGCTGCTCTTCGGGTGCGTCCTTCAGTAGGAAGCCACTCGCTCCGGCTCGGAGCGCAGCGAACACGTATTCGTCGAGGTCGAACGTCGTCAGGACGAGCACGCGTGGTGGATCAGGTTCCTGGAGGAGCTGCTCCGTGGCCGTGATTCCGTCGAGGTTCGGCATTCGGATGTCCATCAGGACGACATCCGGTTTCAGCTCCCGCGCGAGCGAGACCGCTTCGACCCCGTCGCTCGCCTCGCCGACGACATCGATTCCGGGATCGTCGCGAAGGATCAGACGAAAGCCCGAGCGGACGAGCCGCTGATCGTCGGCGACGAGGACGGTGATCAAAGCGGCAGCCGAGCTCTGACCAGATAGCCGCCATCGGGACGTGGGCCACTCTCGAGCTGACCGCCGAAGAGTGCGACCCGCTCTCGCATACCTGCGAGGCCGAGTCCGGATACGTCCCCGTTCACATCGCTGGTGCCTGTGTCTGCCACTTCGACGTCCAGCATCTGGTCCCCGTATCGAAGCATTACCTCTGCCGTCGCCTGGCGTGCGTGCTTGAGGGAGTTGGTGAGCGCCTCCTGAATGATCCGGTACGCGCAGAGGTCGACGCCCGGCGGGAGCTCGCGAGCCTTTCCCTCCACCTGCAGCTCCGCAGGCAAGCCGGCGGCGCGCACCTCGATGAGGAGCGGTTCCAGCAGCGCAAGCGATGGTTGCGGCGTTAGGGCAGCTTCACCGTCGTCGGCACGAAGGACGTTCAGGAGTCGTCGCATCTCTCCGAGCGCCAGGGATGCGGTGCGCTCGATCGCGTCGATCGCTCCGCGCGCTTCCTGCGGCTGATCGGCCAGCGCATGACGCGCTCCGCGCGCCTGGAGAACGATGACGCTGATGGCGTGGGCGAGAACGTCGTGCAGTTCGCGCGCGATGCGGGCTCGCTCTGCGCGCAGAGCTTCGCGCGCTTGTTCCGCGCGCTCTGTCACGAGCGCGCGCTGCTTTGCCCGCCGGTTCTGCATCCATTTCCCCGCGAGCCAGGCCCCACGAAAAGTGATCGTGAGGAAGACGAATCCGATGAACACATTCGTGCTTGCGCCTGGGTCGGGCCAGTCGTAGTCGAGGGCGTGCGCACCGGTCAGGATCGGCACCGAGGCCACCAGCAGCCCACCGGCTGCGGTCTCGTCACGGTCGAGGGTGTGGGCAGCTGCCGTGTAGACGGAGACGAGGAGGACGAGCCCGAGCGTCACCGGATAGTCGTCGGGACCGGCGATGAGCTCGATTGCGAGCGAGGCGGCGAGGTTCACCGCAAGAACTCGAAGAGGCGCCTGCGTCCGCCAGACGAGCGAGAGGACCGCCACCGCTCCGGGAAGCACCAGGGCCGGCTCAGGGACGCCGCGGCCCAACACGTCCACCGCCGCTGCAAGGGCGAAGCCGGCCGCAAGCAGGACGTCGCCATACCTCTGGACGATCTTCGACATGCCTCGAGCCTAGGCCACGACCGCCTCGCGGTCATCAGCCGCGCGAGCGAACCTCGATCGTCCGCGCGAGCGATTTAAGTTCCCCGCCTCCTAGGAAACGAGCGATCCAGGTTCGACCTCCTGGTCGGGTCTGAGGAGGACGAGGCCCCGGCCGTGCGAGTGCGCACCGAGAAGAGTGGCGCCGTCGTCTTCGCGCTTGCAGACGACCTGCGTCCCCTCCAGCTCGCCGGCGTCGTATGCGCCGGTCGAGAGCACGGCTTCGACCGATCCATAGGTGCCGAGGTCGACGGTCAAAAGCAGCGAAGGCGCACGCGCACCGGGGTGCTCGTCCACGCGCACGACAGTGCCGATGACGAGTTCGTCAGCCACTCTTGAAGAGAGAGAGCGCCGCGCCGGCACCTAGTAGGAGAAGGCCGAGCGCTCGTGTCCAGGTGATCGCGATTTGATCGAAGCCGAACCAGCCGAAGCGGTCGATGAGCGCGGCGACGCCGAGGTTGAACGCGATGATGATCCCGATCGTGGCTGCAAGGCCGATGCGCGGTGACGCGACGGTGATCGCGAGGATGATCAGCACGGACATCGCTCCGCCCGTCCAGAGCCACACGGGCTGCCGCGCAACGTCGGCCAGCCCACGAAAGCCCTGGTTGGTGATGAGCAAGAGAGCGAGACCGATCACGCCCGCCGTAACGCCGGAGAAGGCGAGCGCGGGGAAGATTCCCGCGCGCCCGCCCAACTCGCCCATCACGGCCGCCTGGACGGCGCCCGCAAGGCCGGCGGCCACCGCCAGCGCGATGGCCAATCCGGTCACGTGCTCGGCGCTCCTTCCGGCATCGTCACCGACTCGTCGCTCTGGAACAGGCCGAAGGAGTTGCCTTCGGTGTCCTTGCACCGGGTGAACCAGCCGACTCCGGGAATCGGCTGCTTGTCCTCGGCCTCGCCGCCCGCACCCCGGACCGTCGCGATGTCGGCATCGATGTCCTCGCCTCCGTAGTAGACGAGCGCGCCCCCGTCGCCTGCGTAGACGGCTCCGCCCTGATCTCCCTCCTGGTACATCCGGTAGTCGACCCCCGGCATGCTCATGGCCTCGATCGACCAGCCCCCGACGGCCTCCCAGAACTTCTCCGCGCGATCGACGTCCTGCGCGGGAAACTCGACGTGCACGATCTTCTTGCCCATGCTGTCCTCCTTTTGGGATGAAGCTATACGCTCATGCCGTCTACGACGAGGGAGAACCCATGGTTCGCGCGATCGTGCTGTACGAGGAGGAGCCGGATGCGGCCCGCTACGAGCAACACGCCGAGCTTTGCCGCAAGGTGCCGGGTGGAACGTTCCGTCACGGACGCGTTTTCGGTGCGCCGATGGGCGACCCGCCGTATGGCTACTACGCCGAGTGGGAGTGGCCGGACATGGCTGGGTTCAAGTTGGCGGCTCGCAGCGAGGAGTTCATGGCGACCGGCGAGGATGCGATGGAGATGGGCGGGAAGTTCACCGTGATGTTCGCCGACGTTGACTGAGCCAACACATCCCAGCCCGTCTTCGCCGGACGAGCTCGGCTTCGAGTCGATCGTTTACGAGAAGGCGCCGCCGCGCGCGACGATCACGCTCAACCGTCCCGAGGTGCTCAATGCGTTCGACTTCCGGATGCTGCGCGAGCTCGCGCGTGCGTGCGAGGACGCGTCGTGGGACGACGAGATCCGCGTGGTCGTCCTCACCGGTGCGGGGCGTGCATTCTGCGTCGGCGCCGATCTCAAGTCCTGGGCAGCCGACTACCTCGGCAACCCGAAGGAGTACTGGAAATGGTTCGGCGCGTTCAAGGACGCGCACGACAGGTTGCGCGAGATAGGCAAACCGACGGTTGCCCGCATCAACGGCATCGCGGTCGGAGGCGGCAACGAGCTGCAGATGGCGTGCGATCTCGCTGTGATGGTGGAGGACGCGTTCATCCGCCACGTCGGCCTCGAGCACGGTTCCGTGCCGGCGGGAGGCGCGACACAGTGGCTGCCAGTATTCGTCGGCGACCGGCGCGCGCGCGAGATCATCATGCTCTGCGAGGAGCTCCCCGCAACGAAGGCTGCGGAGTGGGGGCTGATCAACCGCGCCGTACCGGCGGCCGAGCTCGATGCCGCGGTCGACGACTACGTGGAGAAGCTCGCGACGAAGCTCCCGCAGACGACGCGCTACGCGAAGCAGCAGCTCAACTTCTGGCGCGACCTGTCGTGGCACGAGACCGTGAATCATGCGCGCGACTGGCTCGCCATGTCGATGCTCGGCGACGAAGCGCAGGAGGCGGTGAAGGCATTTCTGAAGCGCTCGTCTTCGTAGAGCGCGACGACCCGATCGCGGCCGTGCTGCTCAACCGCCCGCAGCAGCTGAACGCGCTGTCGGGCGAACTGATGGACGAGCTCGTCACAGCCCTGCGGGACCTCGACGAGGACGAAGCCGTTCGCTGCATCGTTCTCGGCGGGAACGAGCGCGCATTCGCGGCGGGCGCCGACATCGCCGAGCTGGCCGCGGGGACGCCGGTGTCGCTGTACCAGGACCGCCGCCTCGATCGCTGGGACACGATTCGCAACCTGCGTACCCCGCTCGTCGCGGCCGTCTCGGGGTTCTGCCTCGGCGGCGGCTGCGAGCTTGCGATGGCGTGCGACCTGATCGTCGCATCCGAGTCGGCCAAGTTCGGCCAGCCTGAGATCAACCTCGGCGTCATGCCCGGCGCCGGCGGCACGCAGCGCCTGACGCGCGCCGTCGGCAAGGCGGTGGCGATGGACATGATCCTGAGCGGACGCATGCTCGGCGCGGAGGAAGCGCGCGACCTCGGGCTCGTCGCCCGCGTCGTCGCGCAAGAGGCGTGGCTCGAGGCGGCGAAGAGCGTCGCGAGAGAAATCGCGGCGAAGAGCCCCGTCTCCGTGAGGCTCGCCAAGGAGGCGATCGACGAGGCGTTCGAGACGCCGCTCTCAGCAGGGATCGAGCTCGAGCGGCGCTCGTTCTTTCTCGCGCGCGCCTCCGAGGATGCAGACGAGGGCCTGTCCGCGTTCGTCGAGAAGCGCAAGCCCGAGTTTCGCGGCCGCTAGGCGGCTAACCGTCGAGCTCGGCCGGCACGAGCTCGAGCTCGCGCTCGCGTCCGCCACGCACGATCTTCGCGCGAACGGCACGGCCGATCACCTCGCCGACGACGACGCGCTGGAGGTCGTCCATCCCTTCGATCGGCGTGCCCTCGAGCTCGACGATCAGATCCTCGGCGCGCATGCCGGCCCGGTCGGCCGGACCGCCCTCGACCACCTGCGCGATCTCGACACCGCTCTTGCGGCCGAGCTCACGCGCGAGCCGCGGCGGCAGAGGCCTGGGGCCACCGGCGATACCGAGGTATGCGCGCCGGAATCGCCCTTCCGCCATCAGCGCTGCAACGATGCGTCGGGTGGCGGCGTTGATCGGCACGGCCAGGCCGAGCCCTACGCCGGCGACGGCGGTGTTGATCCCGACGACGCGTCCGCGCCCGTCGGCGAGCGCCCCGCCCGAGTTGCCGGGATTCAGCGCCGCGTCCGTCTGGATGACGTTGTCGACGACGCGCACGTTTGCACCGGAGCGCGTCGGCAGGGAGCGCCCGAGCGCCGAGACGACCCCGGCCGTCACCGAGCCGGTGAAGCCGTGCGGATTGCCGATCGCGACGACAAGTTGGCCCACGCGCAGCCGCTCAGCGTCGCCGAGCTCCGCCGGCACCAGGTCGCGTGCGTCGACCCGGAGAACTGCGAGGTCGGAAAGCGGATCGGAGCCGACGACCTCGAACTCGAGCTCGCGGCCGTCGACGAAGGAGGCGCGCCCTTTGCCCTCGGTGCGCGCGACGACGTGCGCGGACGTGAGCGTGAAGCCGTCAGGTGTGATCACGACGCCGCTGCCGCCTCCGGCCAGGATGCGGCCGCCGCGGACACGTCGCGAGACGCGGAGGTTGCCAACCGACGGGGAAAGCCGGTCTGCAACGGTCGTGACGGCCAGCGAGTAGGCGTCGAGCGCTTCCTCGTCAGAGACCTCACCGGACGGCGACGAGAAGAAGGTGAGCTCCATCCGGCCAAGCTAGCAATGCCACCGATGGCTACGTCGATCTGCGAAAGTCCTCGCGATGGCCGAGGTCGAGACGAGTCGCGAGGGCGCTGTCCTCACGATCACGCTCAACCGTCCGGATGTCCTCAACGCCTTCAACACCGAGATGCACAAGGCTCTCGCGGCTGCGCTGAAGGAGGCGCGCAGCCCTGACGTCCGCGCGGTCGTCATCACTGGCGCGGGACGCGGGTTCTGCGTCGGCCAGGACCTGACGGAGTTCAGGGAGGCGTCGGGCGACATCGGCTCGCGGCTCCGCGAGACCTATCACCCGAATGTCCTCGCGATCCGCTCGCTCGGGAAGCCGGTGATAGCGGCGGTGAACGGGGCCGCTGCAGGCGCGGGGATGTCCTTCGCATGCGCGTGCGATCTGCGCATCGCCGCCGACTCCGCGAGCTTCGTGCCGGCCTTCATCAACATCGGGCTCGTCCCGGATTCTGGCGGGTCCTATTTCGTCACGCGCATCCTCGGCCCGGCTCGGGCGTTCGAGTGGCTCACGTCCGGCCGCAAGCTCACTGCGGCCGAAGCGCATGCGTGGGGTCTCGTTTCGGAGGTTGTCGAAGCAGACGGGCTCGCGGCTCGTGCGGCGGAGGTCGCGGCGCAGCTGGCCGCACTACCCACCCGCGGCATCGGGATGACGAAGCGTCTGATCGACCACGCCCTCAACGCGACCCTCGAGCAGCAGCTCGAACGGGAAGCCGAGCTCCAGGCCGCAGCCACCCAGACGGAAGACTTCAGGGAGGGCGTCGCCGCGTTCTTGGAGAAGCGCCCACCCCGGTTCCAGGGGAACTAGTCCCTGTTACAGACGGACATGCCGAGCTGGCTCGCCAGCGCGTTGCTCTTCGAGTTGTGGTCGGTTGCTTTCGGTACGACCGCCCGCACACCCGGCATGCTGCCCGCCTTCGCCTTGTCGCGAATCTCCTGCAGATCGTCCCTGAGATTCCTCACCTGTGTCAGCCACTGATCGGAGAGCGCCTTCTCACTCGCGGGCGGGTCGAGCTTGCTGAGGTCGCCAATCGCCTGATCGAGGATCGACAGCGTCTTGTCGGAGACCTCGGCCAGGTCGGACAGGTTCTTCGGATTCGCGAACGACGTGATCTGCTCGTTGTACTTGCCGCAGACGGCGTCAGCCTTCGACGCGTACTCCGCCTTGGTGAGCGGCTTGCCACTTCCGCCGCCGCATCCGGGAAGCAAAAAGACGAGCGCAAGCGCGATCGGAAGTGCCCGCCTCATAGCCACTACGGTATCGAGCGTGGCTGACGGTCGCGTCCGGGTCGAGGCCGGTGAGCCCTTGCGCAGACGGCGGCTCCCCGTCCTGCTCAGAGCCGTGCTCATCATTCCGCATTACATCGTGCTTTCGATCTGGAGCCTCGTCGTCGTGCCGGCCGTCGCGGTGGCCTGGCTAGCTCTTCTGATCGAGGGTCGACTGCCGTCCTTCCTTCATCGATTCCTCGGCGCGTTCCTTCGCTATCAGGGACAGGTCACCGCGTGGTTCGACCTGCTCTCGACCCGGTATCCGGATCCGCTGCACACCGAGGAGCATCCGTTTCGAATCGAGCTACCCGACCGGCCGCGCCAACCGCGGCTCGTAACGCTGTTCCGCCTGCCGCTCGTCCTGCCTGCACTCGTGCTCACGAGTGCGTTCAACGTCGTTCTCTCGGTCGCGGCGGTCGCGGCCTGGTTCGTCGCTCTGGCACTCGGCCGGACGACCACGGGCCTGGTGGAGCTCGGGACGTTCTGCCTTCGCTACCAGCTCGAGACGCAGGCATACGTGACGCTCCTCACTTCGACCTACCCGCGGCTCGCGCCGCCGGAGGTTACGGCAGCGCCCGAATGATCTGGTCGTGCTCCGGGAAGCGGCCTTCCTTCTGCTTCGAGAAGATCAGGTTCCCGTCGGCGACGACGTCGAACTGACTCTTCTCGCCCGAGACGGCCTCGGCCTCGTGAGCGGTGCTCGCGTTCAACTCGGCCGCGAGACTCGCGGCCCGGCGGTCATAGCCGTTTCAGACGGGGCAGTAGAAGATCTCGACCTTCACGCTTCCGAGCCTACCGAAGCGCGTGGTTGCTCCCGCGAAATACAGGCGTTGCTCATGCCGCAGCCTCGAAAGGCGAGGCGGTGGCCGCAGCCGCGCGCGGGAGGGTGACTCGGAACGTCGAGCCCTCGCCTTCGGCGCTCTCGACCGTGATCTCGCCGCCGTGGCCTTCGATAATCGCCTTCACGATCGAGAGCCCTAGACCTGTGCCCTGGATCGCGCTGTTCAGGGCAGCGTCTGCGCGGAAGAAGCGGGTGAACAACCCGGTCTGGTCGGCGGCCGAGATTCCCATGCCCGTGTCGGAGATCTCCACGACCACGGAATCGTCCCGGGCGAGCACGGATACCTCCACGGCTCCGCCTGCGGGCGTGAACTTGAGCGCATTCGACAGCAAGTTGTCGATGACCTGGGACAATCGCTGGCGGTCGCCGACGACTTCAGCGACGTCGCAGCGGCCGATGCAGAGATCCAGGCCCCCTTCAGTGGCGTGCGGGAGAGCTGCCGTGAACGATTCCTCGACTAGCTCGACGACGTCGACAGGCTTCTTTTCGAGCGCCATCTGCCCTGACCGGACCTGCGCAACGAAGAGTAGGTCGGAGACAAGGCTCATCAGCCGCTGGGTGTTGCGACTCATGACTGTCAGGAACTGCGTCTGCTCTTCGGTCAGTCCGGCCTCGTCCTCGATCAGGAGTTCGAGATAGCCGTTGATGGATGTGAGCGGCGTGCGCAGCTCGTGCGAGACCAAGGCGACAAGCTCGTCCTTCATACGGTCGACCTCGAGCAGGCGTGCGTTCTGTGCCCGTACGAGGCTCACCTTCTCGGCGGCGCGGACGAAGCCGATCATTCGCGCGATCACGAGCAGGCCCACTCCACCGCTCGCAATACCGACGAGGAGAGCCTCGTCCCCTTGGATCGTTCCTGGGTAGAACGCATCGAGGATCCGGAGCGTCGGACCGAGCATCGACGCGGCAGCGAGGAGGCCCAGGTACCCCCATCGCACGTGGCGTTCGCTGGCGTGTGCGGTCGGGTAGAGATCGGTCGATGGATGCAAGGCGGCAGCGGCAATCAAGACGACTGCGAGCAGCCAGCCGAAGTCGAAGTTCGTCGCGGTGGAGTAGACCGAGGTCAGCGTCAGCCAGTTGAACGCCGCGTCTGCGGCAAGCAGCGCAGCGGAGCCTCCGGCGAAAAGCATGAACTGCGCTCGCCGCGCTCCGGGGCCGACGACGATGCGACAGAGCAGAGCGAAGGCAACGATGTCGAGGAGTGCGTAGGCGATCTGCGACCCTCGTTGTGAGAATGAAAGTCCCGCTGCGCTGGCATAGTGCGAGATCAGCGTCACCCACGCCACTTGAAATGCCGCGAAGATTGCAATGCAGACGTCGAGAAAAGCGATGCGGCTCGTTCGCGCTGACAGTGCGAGGCTCAACCCGATGATGAGAGCGACATTTCCGAGGAGGAAGAAAGCGTCCGCCACGGTCCCGAACGGATAAGTGCCGGTCTCAAGGAGGTAGCCCTCGGTGATCAGGTAGCCCACGCACCAGAACGCCGGCAGGCAGGCGAGCACGTACCAGGGCTTCGCGCGGACGGGCCGGTGAACCCGGACACCGACGAGGATCGCAACCACTGCGACTGCGTCGATTCCCGCCGAGATCAAATTCCCCCACCTCGCGCTCGCTACAACGTGGTACGCAAGCGCCGCGGCGACGCCCGTGACCAGGAAGACCTTCCAGAGATCGCGCCGCAAAGACATACTTCTCCCAACGGCGATAGACGCGGCATGACACATCCCCGCTTTGCGGTGGCAGGCCTACGCCTTCTGGCTGGATCTGGCTCCGGCGGCGGGCTCGAGCCGTTCTTGATGCCTAGATCGTCTTGAACTGCTCGAACGGCTGCTTGCAGGTCGCGCAGTGGCGCAGCGACCTGCAGGGGGTCGGGCCGAAGATGTTCTCGAGCCGAGTCTCAGTCGAGCCGCAGTACGGGCAACGGTGCGCGTGGCTTCGCAGCTGCACGAGCGTCGGCGGTGCGCTCTCGCGCGGCGCCGGCGGCGCGAAGCCTGAGGCGCGAAGCTTCTCGCGCCCTTCCGGCGTGATGCGGTCGGTCGACCACGAGTCGTCCAGGCAGACGTTGATCTCGGGCTCCGCGCCGAGCGCGCGGATCTGCTCCGCCATCGCATCGCGCATCACCTCGAGCGCCGGGCAGCCGAGGAAGGTCGGTGTGAAGTCGACGCGAACCTGACCGTTCTCCACGTTCACGCTTCGCACGACGCCGAGGTCGACGAGCGAGATCACCGGGATCTCGGGATCCGGAATCTGGGCGAGCGCGTCCCAGACTTGCTCGGCGGTTACCACTTCGTCCCGGCAGGTTGGGAGCGCCGTACCATCGTCATCTCTTCCCACAAGTCGGGCAGCTCGGACGTGTGCTCGCCGCGGAGCTCCGAGTCGAGCAAGGCGGCTGCCTGAGGACGAAGCTCGTCGAGCGCAGCGGCGAAGCGCGCCTCCCCCTGCAGCCGGTCGAACCACATCTGTGCGTGGATGCGGTGGTATGCCTCCTCGCGGTCGATCTTCGCCGCGAGGCCCGCGACTTCGGGATCGTCGGACTGTTTCAGCCGCTCGAGCCTGATCGCGTCCGCTTCTTCGTACAGGTAGTGGCGCGCGATCGTTTGCGCCCAGTCGAGCAAGCGCAGCTCGACGATCGGCGCGCAGCGGTACTCGTCTGGCGAGCGATCGAAGGCCAGCTCGTCCGCGGTGGTGCCGCGCTCACGCGCGACCAGCTCGTAGAGGGCCCGCGCGTGACCGATCTCGTTCTGCGCGATCGACGAGAACGCGACGTCCTCTTCCAGCAGTGGCGCGATCCCGGTCCACTCCGAGTCGCGCCAGCCGAGGATCAGCTCGTCGTCAGCGATCTCTAAGAGGGTGCTCTGTACCTTCTCGTCCATTTTCACGAGCGAAGCGAAGTCCTAACCCTTCCCCGCGGAAAGTGCGTCAGCACTTTTCGCGGAGACTGCTCGTTCACGTGCCTCCCTCAATTTCTCCTTCAGCGGATAGCCGTCGACTCGGTGGTAGTTGCGATTGAGCTCGTCGACGAAGTCGTCGATCTCGATGACCGCGTCCCGCGCGACGACCCAAAGCGCAGTCGACTCGCCACGCCGGCCGTACTGCTCGCGTGCGTAGACGTCCGCGAAGTGGTCGTCCGCGGCTTCAACCGAGCCGGCGTGCTGCAGCGGCTGCCCTTTGCGCTCTTGTCGGAAGACCTCGTAAATCACGCTACGTCGGCGAGCAGGACCTGGCGCACCCACGCCGAGTTCTCACGCGCCATCCGCCTGAGATCGAGCCGCTCCTGCGACTTCGGGCCGTGTCCGGTCACGACGCTCTTCAGTTCGTCCCAGTCGGGCTCGCTGTACTCCCAGACGCCCTCATCGCTCTTGCGCAGCTTCGGATCGGGGACGGTGAGCCCGAGCTCCCAGATCTGCGGGACGTAGCCGTCGAGGAACTGCTGGCGCGCCTCCTCGTTCCCTTGCGACTTGATCCGCCAGAGGTACATCGGGTCATCTTCCTTGTCGATCGGGTTGCCGTGGAACTGCATCAGCGGCCCCCACCAGCGCGTTACGGCCTCCTGGACGAGCTCACGCTGGTCGTCGGTGCCGTTCATCAGCGTCAGGATCACGTCGCGGCCGTGAAGGATGTGGAACGACTCCTCCCAGCAGATCTTCTTCATGATCCGCGCGTAGGGCGCGTACGAGCACTTGAGGAGCGCCTTCTGGGAGATGATTGCCGCCGCGTCGACCAGCCAGGCGATCACGCCGACGTCGCCCCACGTCTTCGTCGGATAGTGGAAGACGTTGTGGAACTTCGACTTGCCCGAGATGAGGTGGTCGAGGCACTGCTCGCGCGGCTTGCCTAGATCCTCGACGACGCGATAGATCAGCTGCGAGTGGCCGACCTCGTCCTGCACCTTCGCGGTCAGAGCGAGCTTCCGCTGCAGCGTCGGCGCGCGGAGGATCCACTCGCGCTCGGGGAGGACGCCCATCAGCTCGGAGTTGCCGTGCATCTCGATGAACTTGATCAGCTTCGCCCGGTAGTCGTCCGGCAGCTCGTCGGTGGCCTCCACCTGGCCTCCCGACTGCACGTACTCGAGGAATTCCTGGTCGCTCATGGCCTCCCTACCTAACGATCGTTAGGGTCTATTGAAGCATGTCCACCCGGAAGTCGGAGCTAACCCGCCAGGCAGCCCGGCTCTTCGCCGAGAAGGGCTACCACGGGACGTCGATCGGCGACCTCGCGGAGGCGATGGGCGTCCAGAAGGGCTCGCTCTACGCGCACATCGACTCCAAGGCCGACCTGCTCTGGGAGGTGGCCCGCGACGGGGCGGCGGCCTTCCATGCAGGGCTCGACACCGTCCCCGACGAGCTGCCGGCGCCCGAGAAGATCCGGCTCGCGCTCCGTGCGCATCTGCGTGTCATTGCCGAGCAGCTCGAGATCGCAACGGTGTTCATCCGTGAGTGGCGCTACCTCGAGGGCGAACATCGCGACGAGTTCCTCGCCGAGCGCCGGCGCTACGAGAACCGCTTCCGCGCGCTCTTCCGCGAAGGGCGCGAGCTCGGCGGCTTGCGCACCGACCTCGACGACGGAACAGCGACACTCCTCGCTCTCTCCGCTGCGAACTGGGCGTACACGTGGCTCCGACCCGGCGCCGACACGGACGAGCTCGCCGATCGCTTCTTTGCGTTCATGCTCGACGGCATGCGTGGTTACGCCACTCCCTGAGACGGACCTTTCCGTGCACCGCCCTGTTTTGTGGACACTTTGCGTGGCATGCTCGCGAGATGAAGCGCGCAGTCCTCATCGTCAACCCCTTTGCCAGCCGGGTCACCGAGGAGGGCATCGCGGCGGTCGAGCGCGCGCTGATGCGGTCGGCCTACGTGCGCACCCTGCGAACCGAGCGTCCCCAACACGCCGTCGAGTTGGCACGCGAGGCAGGCGAGGCGGATGCGCTGATCGTCTTCTCCGGCGATGGCGCCTTCAACGAGGTGCTGAACGGTGTGGAGCGGAGCGATCAGCCGCTCGGCTTCGTACCGGGTGGTGGCACGAGCGTGCTGCCGCGGGCGCTCGGGCTGCCGCGCGATCCGGTGGCTGCGGCCGAGCGGCTGGCCGAGGCGCTCCTCGAAAACAGAACGCGGACGATCTCGACCGGTCGCGTCAACGGGCGTCGTTTCGGGTTCGGCGCGGGTATCGGGATCGACGCGGAGGCTGTGCGCCGGATCGACGAGCGCGGGCGTTCGCCGGACGGGGAACGCCCAGGTGACCTCGCCTTTCTCGGGACCTTCGCCCGCATGCTGCTCGAGCGGCGCGGCCGGCTCGAGCCGGTGCTCGAGGTGGAGGGCTACGGGCGCGCCGCCTTCGTGCTCGTCGCCAACGTCAACCCCTACAGCTTCCTGAAGGCCGTCGCGATCAAGGCGAGCCCGGAGGCGGCGTTCGAGGAAGGGCTGGACTTCCTTGCTCCCGTCTCGCTCTCGCCGAGGACGGTGCCGCCCCTTCTGCTCGCCCTCGCCACCGGCCGGCCGGCGCGCAACGCGCTGCGCGGGCACGACCTAGACCGGATCGCGGTGCGCAGTGACCACCCCCTGCCGCTTCAGGCGGACGGCGAGGACCTGGGAGACGTGACCGAGGCGGTCTTCGAAGCCGAGCGCGGTTCGGTCACGGTGCTCGTCTAACTTTCGCCCCGGCCGTGTGTCGTATAGTCCGGTGCGGACTATTCCGGCTCGGACTATGGAGCTCACCACGACCGAGGCAGTCGCGCTCGGCGTCCTGGCCGAGGGTGAGCGGTCCGGCTACGACCTCCTGAAGCGAGTCGAGTCGAGCGTGGGGCACATCTGGTCGCCTGCGAAGAGCCAGCTCTACGCGGTCCTGCCTCGGCTGGTCGAGTCGGGGCTCGCCCGGCGCCGAATGGTGCGACAGACGAGCCGCCCCGACAAGCAGCTCTACCGGTTGACCCCGATGGGGAAGCAGACGGTGCGAGCCTGGCTCGAACACGCGTCGCCGCGCTCCTTTGACGAGCTGATGCTCAAGGTCTTCTTCACGAAGCTGGTTCCGCGTGCAAGCCTGCGCCGCCAGCTCGAAGACTTTCGGGAGGGTCAGGTCGAGCAGCTCGAGGAGTACCGCGCGGTCGAGCGCGAGATCGCGCGCAAACCGCAGAGCCGCTACGGCTATCTGACCCTCCGGTACGGACTTGCGCTCATGCCGTGCCGCCTCGAATGGATCGACCAGGCCCTGAAGGAGCTGTCCCGATGATCGCGAGCCTCCTTGCCTCGCTGCTCCTCGCGCTCGTTCCGGCCTCTGCTCGAACGGATGACGTCCAGCTCGCTGCACAGCATTTGCGCGCCGACCATCCGAACCTCTTCCACGATCTCTCGCAGGCGCGCTTCGATGCTGCCGTCGCGGACCTTTCCGCGCACGCGGACTCACTCGACGACGACCAGCTGCTGGTCGGATTGATGCGGCTCGGGGCGATGCCCGGGCCCCGCGACGGTCATACGGGGATCTTCCCGCTGAATCCCGCGAACCGGCGCGTTCTTCATGCGTATCCGATCCGGATGTACACGTTCGCCGACGGCACGTACGTCGTCGGGCAGGCCGGCGGGTCGGACCTCCTGCGCGCACGAGTCGTCGCGGTCGACGGCCATCCGCTCGAGGATGTGATCGCGGCCGTCAGTCCGCTCGTTCCGCACGACAACGACTCGACGCTGATGCTTCGGGTCACGACCTACCTCAACACGCCGGAGGTATTGCACGGGCTCGGTCTCGTGCCCGATCTCGGCCCGATCACGTTCACGTTCGAGCGCGGAGGCAACAGGTTCGCCGCCAGCTTGACTCCGCTCACCGTTCCGGACTACGGCCGCGGAATCGGCGATCTGGAACATCCGCTGCTGTCGCAGGGAATCACGGCTGCGGTGCCTGCGTACATCGCCCGTTCCAACCAGCAGATCTGGACGACCACGCTTGCCGGCAAACGCGTCCTCTACATCGGCTACAACGAGACGCTCGTGTCGACATGGGCCGTCGCTCGCCGGATGTCCAAAGCGGCGAAGTCGAAGCGACTGCGGGCCGTCATCGTCGACCTGCGGTTGAACGGTGGGGGTGACAACCACACTTATGCCTATCTGCTCGATGCGTTGCGGCGCGCATCGAAGACCGAGCGGATCGTCGTTCTCATCTCGCGTCTGACCTTTTCCGCTGCCGAGAACTTCGCCACCGAGCTCGAGCGGGTGGCGCACCCCATCTTCGTCGGGAGCCCAGCGGTGGCAGCCCGAACCTCTATGGCGACACCGCCAACATGCTCCTGCCGGCCTCGGGTGTCGAGCTGCGCGTCGCGGAGATCTACTGGCAGAAGTCCACTCCCGACGACCCGCGCATCGCGATCGATCCGCAGGTTCCGGTCTCCCTTTCGTCGGACGCATTCTTCGCGGGACGCGATCCGGCACTCGTTGCCGCCGTCGGCGCGGCGCTCGGCGCACCGAAGTTGCTGGCCGCCGCTCCGCCACGGTTTTCTTACGAGCGTGGCAGGCCGCTCGACCTGCGGCTCGGCGAGGCGCAGACCGGCGGCGGGGTCGTCCGGCAGTCGCTGACTTTCGACGCGGGTCGCGGACAGAAGAAGGCGTACTGGACACATCCCGAGGGAACCGGGCCGTGGCCGGTCGCCCTGTTCTCGCCCGGATCGGACGGCAACGCGACGAGCCAGCTACCGGATGCGGACCGCCTTGCGCGGCGCGGCATCGCGTCCTTGACCGTCGACCCGCCGTCGGTGCTCGTCAGCTGTCGTGCGGCGGCCGACGTGCGTTTGTATGCGAATTACGTGATCGGCCGTCGCCGGGCGCTCGACCTCCTGGCGCGCCTTCCCGGCGCAGATGTGTCGCGGGTCGCAGCGGTCGGTTTCAGTTTCGGCTCTGCGGTGACGGCCGCCCTTGCGGGCGTGGACCATCGTCTCCTCGGCGCGGTGGTTCAGTCGGGCCGCGCCCATCTGAGCACTCCGATTGCCGCGGCGTGCCGGGGCCGGCTCGGCGCCAAGCGGCTGAAGGCCTATCTGCGCGCCTATTCGGCCATCGATCCCGTCCGCTACATCTCGCGCGCCGCACCGGCGTCACTTCTCTTCCAGAACGGGACGCGAGACCCGGTGTCTCCGCGAAAGGACGTCGACGCCTACTTCCGCGCAGCGTCCAAGCCCAAGGAGCAGCGCTTCTATAACGCCCCGCACGAGCTGGACGCCCAGGCGCTCGCCGACCGGGACGCCTGGCTGGTCAAGCTCCTGCTCGGCTAGAGTCGCGCCTGCAATGGCGCAGGTTCTTCCTGCCGAGCGCGACCTCAGGCGCGTGATCGGCGACGCGGACGGTGCCGGCGACCGCCAGGTCGAAGGACTCGGCGAACAGGAACTGCTCGAGATGTACCGCTCGATGGTGCAACTGCGGACGTACGACGAACGGTCGGTCGTCTACCACAGCCAGGGACGTATCGGCACGTATGCGATCTTCTGGAACCACGAAGCGATGCAGGCGGGCGCCTTCCACGCGCTCGAGGACGAGGACTGGATCTTCCCGTCGTACCGAGAGTCGGCGATCGGATTGCTGCGCGGAATGCCGCCCGCGACCGTGTTGTCGTGGTGGCGTGGTCATCCCGCCGGTTGGTGGAACCCCGAGGACTATCGCGTTGCGTCGATCTGCGTCCCGATCGCGACGCACGTTCCGCACGCGGCGGGTCTCGCGTGGGGAAAGAAGTTGAAGGGCGAGCGTGCCGCGGCGATCGTGTTCTTCGGCGACGGGGCGACGTCGGAAGGCGCGTTTCACGAAGGCGCGAACTTCGCGGCGGTCACCGGCGCACCGCTCGTCCTGTTCTGCAACAACAACGGCTGGGCGATCTCGACGCCCGTCGAGGCGCAGACCCGCGCGACGACGCTCGCGGACAAGGCGGTCGGCTACGGGATGCCCGGGGTGCGCGTCGACGGCACGGATGTGCTCGCCTGCTTCGAGGCGACCCGCGAAGCGGTTGCGCGCGCGCGCAATGGTGACGGCCCGACGTTGATCGAGGCGGTCTCGTACCGCGTCGCGCCGCACGCGACTGCCGACGATCCGAGTGCGTACATCGATCTCGAGCGTGTCGAGGCGGAACGGAAGCGCGAGTGTGTCGGGCGCTTCGCGGGTTACTTGCGACGGGCGGGGATCCTGCACGACGATCTCGCCGCGTCGATCCAGGCGGAGGCGGCTGATGCGATGCGCGAGGGAATCAAGGCGGCGGAGGCCGAGCCGCCGGCGGATGTCGCGCTCCTGTTCGCGAATGCATACGCCGATCCGCCTGCGTCGTTCGGCTCCGATCTCGACGAGCTGCGGGGCACGCTTGGCTGAGCGCTCGATCGTCGAGGCGATCAACGACTGCCTCCATGTCGAGCTCGAGCGCGACTCGTCCGTGATGGTGCTGGGCGAGGACATCGGCCGCGCCGGCGGCGTTTTTCGTGCGACTGCAGGATTGCGTGACCGTTTTGGGCCCGACCGCTGTTTCGACACTCCTCTCGCAGAGGCGGGCATCCTCGGCACCGCGGTCGGGCTCTGCATGGCCGGCTGGCGGCCCGTCTGCGAGATGCAGTACGACGCGTTCTCGTACCCCTGTCTCGACCAGCTGATCACGCATGTGGGGCGTTACCGCTGGCGGACCGGTGGGAAGATGGAGTTCCCGATCGTCGTCCGCATGCCGTACGGCGGTGGCGTGCGTGCGCCCGAGCTGCACGACGACTCCCCGGAGACGTACTACGTGCACACGCCGGGCGTGAAAGTCGCGATCCCGTCGACGCCTGCGGACGCGAAGGGAATCCTCGCCGCGGCGATTCGCGATCCCGATCCCGTCGTCATCTTCGAGCCGAAGCTGCACTACCGGACGATCAAGGGCGACGTGCCGGAAGGCGAGCACGTTGTCCCACTCGGCAAGGCACGGCTCGCGCTCGAGGGAGACGACGTGACGCTGGTGGCGTACGGATCGATGGTCGCCGTGTGCGAAGCGGCAGCAGCTGCGCTCGACGACGTTTCGGTCGAGGTGCTCGACATCCGCTCGTTGAAGCCGCTCGACGAGGACGCGCTGCTGGCATCGGCAGCGAAGACCGGCCGCGTGGTGATCGTGCAGGAGGCGCCGCGCACGTGCGGATTCGCGGCCGAGTTGGCCGCGATCCTGGCCGAGAAGGCGATCCTCGACCTGCGCGGCCCGGTGTTGCGTGTCACCGGCTACGACGTGCCGTATCCGTACTGGCAGATCGAGGATGCGTACATGCCGTCGGTGGAGCGCGTCGCCGCCGCTGCTCGCCGCCTGCTGGAGTTCTAGGCAGGGGCGACCGAACGAGCTCCTGTACGAGTTCTCCAACCGTCGCCCGCCTTCTGGTTTTTATCGTCGCCGAAAACCGTCCGGCGCGCACCTGTCTGTGGAAGGAAAGTCACACATTCGCAACGAACGCCGTGTCCGCTTCAGCCCGAACGACATGTCTCGGCGAGCCATGGTGGGGACAGTCCCCGGCGAGGCCGGCCGGGACTAGGGTTCACTAGGCATGTCGGAAAGGCAGACGAATGAGCGGTTGCGGCTCTGGCTCGAGCGCGCCGGAGCTGGGTTCCGGTTACGCGATGCGGCGACCGGTGAGCTCGTCTGCGGCGAGGATCCGCGCATCAGCGTGATCAAGGTTGCCGGCGTGTCGTACCGGCTCGACACGCTGCAGGACGATGCATTTGCTCCGGGCCGGCCGCTTGCGCTTGTGCCCGAGCCGGACAACGAGCACGATCCGAATGCGATCGGCGTGTGGGACGAACACAGCCGGGTGCAGGCCGGTTACGTCCCTGCGGAGATCGCGCGGGAGCTCGAGCCGGACGAGTGGCAGGCCGTCTCGTTGTGGGAGTTCTTCGAAGCCGGTCAGCGAGGTGGCCTGCGTGTCCTGCTCGCCCCGCATGACGCCTGGATCGGATTGCCTCGCGCATGACTCACGAGATTCCGCTCGAGCGGCGCACCTTGCACGGACACTTCTCCCGTGACCTGGCGCCGATCCTGACGATCGACAGCGGCGAGGCCGTCGCCTTCTCGTGTCTCGACTCGGGCTGGCACGTCGCACCCGGGAAGAAGTTCGAGCCTCGCGACGAGGAGCTCGACGAGGGCCATGCGCTCGTCGGCCCAGTTGAGGTGCGCGGCGCGCGTGCAGGCCAGACGCTCGCCGTCCGCATCGACGAGGTCCGGGTCGGATCGTTCGGTGCGACGGTTGCCGGCGGCTGGTCGACGCCGCTCAACGACCGCCTGGGCATGAGCGGCGGAGAGACGCTCATCCTCCACTGGAACCTCGACGCGGACGCCGGCGTCGGCCGCGATCCGCAGGGACGCGAGGTCGAGCTACGACCGTTTCCCGGCGTGCTCGGCATGCCCCCGCCCGAGCCCGGCACACACCCGACCGCGCCGCCGCGCCGTTGCGGCGGCAACATCGACTGCAAGGAGCTCGTGTCGGGCACGACCCTTTTCCTTCCGATTCCGGTTGACGGCGCACTCTTCTCGGCCGGAGACGGACATGCGCGCCAGGGAGACGGTGAGGTCTCGCAGACCGCGATCGAGTGCCCGCTCGACCGGCTCGAGGTCACGCTCTCACTCGAAGACCGCGAGCTGAAGACACCGATCGCCTGGACACCCGATGCCTGGCTGACGTTCGGCTTCGACGAGGACCTGGACGAAGCGGCTGCCGCTGCCACCGACGCGATGCTCGAGCTGATGCGGCGGGAGCTCGAGATCGACCGTGTCGACGCACTCGCGCTCGCGAGCGTCGTCGTCGACCTGCGCGTCACGCAGCTCGTCAACGGCGTCAGAGGTGTGCACGCCGTCCTTAGCCACGACGCGATAAAAATGCCGTGACCGTGGCGTACGAATTCAAGCTTCCCGACCTCGGCGAAGGATTGACGGAAGGCGAGATTGCTCGCTGGCTCGTCTCCGAGGGGCAGGAGATTGCGGAGGACGACCCGCTCGTCGAGATCCAGACCGACAAGACGACGGTCGAGATCCCGTCGCCTGCCGCAGGGACCGTGACCAGCATCCTCGTCGAGGAAGGAAAGGTCGTCCCGGTCGGGACCGTTTTGGTCGTCATCGGCGGCGAGCCCGGCGGCGAGCGGCCGGCCGGAACACCCGAGAAGCACTCGGCGAAGGCACGAGTCACGCCGCTCGTGCGCAAGATCGCTCAGGAGCTCGGCGTCGACCTCGAGTCGCTCGCCGGCACCGGCCCACAGGGACGCATCACCGAAGACGACGTGCGCGCGGCCTCGGGCCCGAGCGAGGGCAGGCGCGAGCCGTTGCGCGGAGTGCGGCGCGTGATCGCCGAGCACATGGCGCGCGCCCATCGTGAGGTGCCGGCTGTCACGTGGGTGGAGGAGTGCGACTTCTCCGGCATGGATCTGAAGCAGCTGGTCCCGGTGGTGCTGAAGACGTGCGCCGAGACGCTGAAGGAGTTCCCGGAGCTGAACGCGCGCCTGGAGCGAGACGAGATCGTCTTCCTGGAGCGCTACGACCTTGGCGTCGCCGTGCAGACCGACGACGGGCTCGTCGTTCCGGTCGTCAGGGACTGCGCCACGCGCTCGCTGGAAGATCTCGGTGCGGATGTCGCACGCCTCGCCGAGAGCGCGCGGGAGGGAACGCTCAAGCCGGACGAGCTCCGCGGTTCGACGTTCACCGTGACGAGCGCGGGCAAGCTCGGCGGCCTCATGCAGACACCGATCGTCAACCACCCAGAGGTCGCCATTCTCAGCATTGGCCGCATCGGGCCGAGGCCGGTCGTGCGAGACGGCGCAATCGTCGTAGCGCAGACCGGCTACCTGTCGCTCACCTTCGACCACCGTATCGTCGACGGCGCACGGGCTGCCGAGTTCGGTCTCGCCGTCATCCGCAGGCTCGAGCGGCAATGACGAAGCGCCCGGCGAAAACGCCGGGCGCCCTTTCTCGACGTCAGTTGTGCGGGTCGTCCTCGTTCAACTGTGCGCGGATCTCTCCGCCGGGCCACCTGTCTGTATGCAGGTTCGCGTACGTCTTGCCCGCGCCGATCGCCCGCACCAGCTCGTCGTACTCGCCTGTGTCGATGCCCTGCGTCCGAGCTCCCGCAGTTGCGGCAATCGCCGGTGACACGTCGGCGGCGTTGATGGTGCCGCTGATCGTTCCGGACTGCGGGCAAGCCTGCGTTCCGGCCGGCCCGTTCCCGAGATTCGTGCACAGGAACACGGAGATGCCGCCGTTCACGCTGCGCTGTCCGAAGTGAATGTGTGACTGCTGGACGGCTCCTTCGAGCCCGCTGTAACTGAGCTGCCAGGCGATCGAGCTTCCGTCCGTGCTGACGTCGGCTGTGAAGTTAGCCGTGCCGGTCGACGACACCGAAGGCACTTCCTGGTAACTGCTCATCGTCGCCTTGAGATGGTTGAACCCGGCGCCCGATCCGCCGGCCAGCGCGAACGCGGCGATGCCGAGTGCTGCGACGCCGACTGCAAGCGTCGCGATTGCTCCCCTTCGTCTCATCCCTTGGCCTCCCTTGTCTGCCCCGAACGAGGGCGCCCGGGCACCGGGGCAGTGGCACCCGGGCGTCACGGGACCTACGGAGACGAGCGGGGACCGGTTTTGCGGTCGGCTAGGCGACTGCGGCCGCGAGGTGGGGCGCGAGCATGTTTTCGATCTTCGGGGCGCTCACGCGCCCGTCGATCCGGTCGACAACGCGCCTGTCCTTCACGAGAACGAGTGCCGGCACTGCAGCCACTCTGAAACGCTCCGCCAGATCCGGTTGCTCGTCGATGTCGACGCGCATTATGCGGAGCCGGGTGCGCTCCTTCCGTGCAAGATGCGCAAGCAGGCTCTCCATGCGTCGTGCCGGGCCCGAACGCTCGGACCAGAAGAAGACAAGCAAGGGCTTGGGGTCGTCTCTCACTCGGTTTGTCCTCCTGGGTTGAGTCCGCGGGGGAGCGGGTCGGCTTCTTTTCCCGGCAAACGGGCCGCGCAAACTACACTCGGTTACCGATGGGAAGCTGGTACTGGATCGGTGTCTGCGCGGGGCTCGGCGTCGCGATGGGGGTGTTGCTGGCTGGATTTCTGACGGGGACGCGAGCCGTACTGACGGCCGCATTCGTCCTCGCTGCAGGTGCCGGCGTCGCGGTCGGGTTCGCTCTCGGCCAATGGGACGAGGCGGTCGGCGGCGGCGTGGGCGGTGCGCTCGGCTCCATCGGTGCGGCGCAGCTGGTCTCCGGGACGATGCGCCGTGGAGGCTCACGGTTCGGCACGGCGGTCTTCATCGCTCTCGCGGCAGTCGTGCTCGCGGCCGTCGCCTGGATTCCAATCGCGGGTTATCTGGAGGCGGCCCTCGTTCCCGCCCTCGCGGCCCGTCTGCGCGGCCGCGCCGGCGAGCGCTACGCCGGTTTGCGTTCGCTCGCAAAAGACTAGTGGCCCGAAAGCTCATCCTCATCGTCATCGACGGACTGACGCCGTCGATGTTCGAGGCGGCCGTCGGGGACGGCCGCGCACCTGCGCTCTCCTTCCTCGCGGAGCAGGGGTCCTACTCCCGCGCGATCTCGACGTTCCCTTCGCTGACTCCCGTCTGCCTCTCGTCGCTCGCGACCGGTGCGAATCCGGACGTCCACCGCATCCCGCATCTGGTCTGGTACGACCGCGAGCGCGCACGGCTTGTCGAATACGGCTCGTCGTTCGGCGCGGTGCGGGCCGCCGGAATGGCGCGTTCGATCCTCGACACGATCATCAACATGAACCGGCTTCATCTAGGGACGGAGGCGGTCACCGTCTACGAGGCGCTGGAGGATGCCGGGCTGACCGCGGCGGCGATCAACATCACGTGCTACCGGGGTCGCACACCTCACCTGCCGACGCTCCCGGGGCTGACGATCCCGGCCTACGGGCCCAAGCGCTTCTTCTTCTACAACCTGTTCGAGTCGGATCCGACCGGCGCCCCGCTTGCGGTCTTCGGACGCTCACACGGCTCGATCGACGGCTACGCGGCCGCGGTCGGGCGGTGGCTCGTCACTCGTGACGGGTTCGACTTCCTCGTCTACTACCTCCCGGACTACGACTTCGCCTCTCACGTACGCGGTCCCGACGACGCCTTCGAAGCTCTGACGCGGAGCGACGCGGCGATCGGTGCGCTCCTCGACGCGGCGGGCGGGCCCGATGAGTTCCTCGAGCGCTACGCCGTAGTGCTCTGCTCCGATCACGGGCAGACGCACGTCGACCGGCACGTTCGGCTGGAGACGCCATTCGGTGACCTCGACGACGTGCTCGTGACCGCGTCGAACCGGGCCGGGATGGTCTACCGGCTCGGCGATGGCGCACCCGACGCGCGGTCGCTCGCGGAGCGGCTCGACCGGGAAGAGTCCGCAGAGACGGTGCTGTTCCTCGAAGGAGGGGACGCGATTGCGCGCCGCGACGGCGAGGAGCTGCGCTTCGCGCCGCGCGCAGGCGCGTGGAACACGAGCGGGGACGAGGGCCTGCTCGGGTATCCAGGTGGCTTCGAACGTGCCTGGGTCGCGCTCAACAACCCGAACGCCGGCGAGGTGATCGTCTCGGCCGCGCCGGAATTCGAGTTCGCCGACCTCGCCGGCCGTCATCACTCCGGCGGAGGGAGTCACGGCTCGTTGCGACGCGGCGACTCGGAGGTTCCGATGCTGACAATCGGGATCGATGCGCAACCGCAGTCGATCGTGGAGGTCGCGCCCGCCGTGCTGCAGCACTTCGGCGTGGCACCTCCCGCGTATGCCCGAACGCTCACGCGTGCCGCCTGATTCCGCCGCAGAGGCCAGGAGCCGGATGGTCGATGCGCAGCTGCGTGGGAGAGACGTGGGCGACGAGCGCGTGCTCGCAGCGATGGAACGAGTCCCGCGCGAGCTCTTCGTGCCAGAGAAGCTCCGCGCCCGCGCCTACGACGATGCGGCACTGCCGATCGGCGCCGGCCAGACGATCTCGCAGCCGTACATGGTTGCCCGGATCTGCGAGGCCCTTTCGCTGACCGGGTCCGAGCGCGTCCTCGACGTCGGAACGGGCTCCGGTTATCAGGCCGCCTTGCTCGCCGAGCTCGCGGAGGAGGTGGACACGATCGAACGCATCCCGCAGCTTGCCGAGCGCGCGCGCGCGAACCTCGCGGCCGCCGGCTACGGACGAGTCAGCGTCCATGTCGGCGACGGGTCGCGCGGTCTCCCCGAGCAGGCGCCGTTCGACGGGATCGCGGTCGCCGCAGCAGCACCGGAGCTGCCGCGGACGCTCTACGACCAGCTCGAGCCGCGCGGACGCCTCGTGGTGCCGGTCGGGCGGCGCGGGATGCAGCGCCTCGAGGTGATCGTCCGCAGCCCGGAGGGCCCGGCGGTCCTGCGCTCCGTACCCTGTCGTTTCGTCCCTCTCCTGGGGGAAGAGGGGTTCTGAGGGTTTGCGTCCGACCGGTCCGGGCACGATGGCGGCGGGGATGAGGGAGAGAACGGGAGACGAACTGCTCGGGCTGCCCGTGCGCCTGCACGGCCTCCAGGTCGGCCGGCCCGTCGACCTGCTCCTCGATCCGGATGCTCTCCGGGCGGTGGGCCTCGATCTCCTGTGCGGTGACGAGGTGCACCGTTTCCTGCCTCTGCAGACGGCTGCAATCGGCGACGAGGAGATCCGAATCCTGTCGCCGTTCGTCCTCCTCGAGCAGCGCGAGCTAGAGTTCTACCGCTCTCGCGCGCTTGCGCTCGGCCGGCTGCGGGGCCGTCCGGTCGAGCGGCACGGACGCAAGGTCGGACTGTTGCAAGACGTGGTTGTCGCCGAGGATGGGCAGCTGGTCGCGGCGATCGTGGAGAACGAGCGTGTCCCGTTCGACGCCGCGCTCCGATTCGCTCCTCAGCGCCGCTCCGCTGCCTAACCCGCTAGTTTCTCCAGCCTCATGGAGGAGCGGGACGCAGCCGTCACCGCGGGTCTGCGCGCCCGCGCCAGCCATGCATTGCGCCAGCGGAGCAACTGGGAGGAGCTGGCGAAGTTCTGCGCCGTCGGGGCGTCGGGCTACGTCGTCAACCTTCTCGTGTACGTCGCGCTGCTCGACGGCGCCGATGTCCATTACCGACTGGCGGCGTCCGGCTCGTTCCTCGTCGCCGTGACCAACAACTACCTCTGGAACCGGCTCTGGACGTTCCGCCGCGATCGCGGCCACTTTGGGCACCAGGGCTTGCGCTTCTTCGCCGTGTCGGTACTCGTGTACGTCGGCAACCTTGCCATCCTCACCCTGCTGGTCGAGCTGGGCCTCGGTAAGATCGTGGCGCAGGCGATTGCGATCGTTCTGGTTACACCGGCGAACTTCATCGGCAACAAGCTCTGGTCGTTCCGGAGACGGCACTGAGGCTTGTCTTGTCCGTGGCCGTCGCCGTGCTCGCGGCAGCGGCTTTCTTTCCGAACCTCTCGGCCGCTCAAACGTCCGCCTCGGACGCGAAGTCGCGACTGACGAAGGAGCGCGCGACGGCACTCTTCCTTGCCGATGACAAGGTCGCGGACTGGCTCGACCGCTATCCGCGCAAGGGGCGCGTCACGGACGCGACCTACGAGGGCGACGCGACGAAGTGTTCAGCAGGAGCGCGGGGCGGATGCTGGACGGTGCATGTTTGGTGGAGCAAGAACAAGCAGGTCGACGCCGGAGAGATCGCACAGGGCAAGGTCGATGACACCTCGACCAGAGTCACCGAAGCGTGGACGGGCCCACAGGTCGCCTGGAAGATGGCCCGGGGCTACGAGGGTGCATTCGGAGGCAAGAAGATCAACTCCTTGCCGGTCTGGCTCGCCTTCTGCGCGGTCTTCCTGCTCGGGCTCGCAGACTTCCGTAGGCCGCTGTCGCTTCGCAACCTGGACCTGCTCGCACTGCTGTCGTTCTCGGTCTCGCTCTGGTACTTCAACGACGGGAACATCTTCACGAGCGTGCCGCTCGCCTATCCGCCGCTCGTCTACCTGCTCGCACGCTGCGTCTGGGTCGCGGCGCGCGTGCGTCCCGTGCGTGCAGCGCGTCCACTCTGGAAGCCGGCCGTACTGCTCGCCGCGGCCGTCTTCCTCATCGGCTTCCGCGTTGGCCTGAACCTCGAGGACTCGAACGTGATCGACGTCGGCTACGCCGGGGTGATCGGCGCGCAGCGGATCTCCAGTGGTGTGATGCCGTACGACAACTTTCCCAAAGAGGACGATCTCAAGGCCTGCGGGCCGGCCGACTCCGAGGGCGAGGTTCGGGAACGGATCCAAAGCAACGGTCGCTGTGAGTCGGCCAATCCGCTTGGTGACACCTATGGGCCGGTGGCGTACGAGGCCTACCTGCCGGGGTACTGGATCCGGGGCTGGTCGGGCAAGTGGGACAAGTTGCCCGCCGTGCACCTCACCTCGATCATCTTCGACGTGCTCTGTGCACTAGGGCTGGGGCTCGTCGGCTTACGTTACGGCGGCCGCTGGCTCGGTGCCGCGCTCGCATTTGCGTGGGCGGCGTTCCCATTCACCCAGTACGTCTCCATGTCAAACACGAACGACGCGAGCGTGCCGGTCTTTCTCATCTTCGGCTTCTGGCTGGCTACTTCGTCGTGGGCGCGCGGGATCTCGGTCGCGCTCTCCGGCTGGACGAAGTTCGCGACGCTCATCGTCGCGCCGCTCTGGCTGACCTATCCCGGACCGGTGCGGCGACCTCGTCCGGCGCTTGCCTTCGCGGCGGGATTCCTGATCGCGGCTCTCGTTGCGTTTTCCGTTCTGCTGCTCGATGGACATCCGGTCCAGGCGGCACAAACGTTCTACGATCGCACGCTGAGGACGCAGGTCACTCGCGAATCCCCGTTTTCGCTTTGGGACTGGGCGCAGTATCACGCGCGCGGAATCCCGGACCTGCACATCCTCCAGCGAGTGCTCGAGGGTCTACTCGTCGTGGGTGCCCTGGTGGCCGCATTCGTGCCGCGAACGAAAACACCGTTGCAGCTGGCCGCGTTGACCGGCGCGCTCCTGATCGGCTTCGAGGTCGTCCTGACGCACTGGTTCTACCTCTACATCCCGTGGTTCTTCCCCTTCGTCGTGTTTGCTCTGCTCTCGAATGGCCCTGAGCAGCCCGAAGCCCGCGTCTGATCGCTCCGTGATCGCCGCAGCGTTCGCGGCGATCACGCTCTTCGTCGTCTCGTGGACGCTGCTGCACGTCGGCTTTTACAAGCACAAGCAATTGATCGACACGCCCGTCTACCAGCGTTACGGAAATGCGATCGCGGACGGAAAGGTTCCGTATCGCGATTTCAAGGTCGAGTACCCGCCCGGCGCGCTACCCGTCTTCGCCCTTCCCGGGCTTGCCGAGCCCGGCCGTAATCAAGAAGTGTCGACCGGCTTCCGCCGTTCTTTCGAGACGCTCATGTGGCTGTGCGGTGCTGCCGCGCTCGCCGCCATGGCAGTCATCCTCCGCGCGCTCCGGCGCAGTACGGTGAACGTCTGGACCGCGCTCTGCTTTGCGGCAATCGCTCCGCTTCTGCTGGGCTCGGTCATCCTCAGCCGCTTTGATCTGTGGCCGGCGGCGCTCGTTGCCGCAGCCCTCGCCGCGCTCGTATCGGGACGGCTGCGTCTCGGTCATGCGTTACTCGGGCTCGGTGCGGCCGCGAAGCTCTATCCGGCGGTGTTCGTTCCGCTCGGTATTGCGTTCGTGTGGAAGCGGGCGGGCCGGCGCGAGGCGCTCACCTGTCTCGCATTCGCGCTGGGCGTCGTCGCGGCCGTCTTCGCTCCCTTCGTGATCCTGGCCCCCGACGGAGTCTGGCAGAGCCTCAGCGTGCAGTTGACCCGGCCGCTGCAGGTAGAGAGCCTGGGATCGGCGCTGCTTCTCGTCTGCCATCACATCTTCGGGCTCGGCGTGACCGGAGAGACGAGTCACGGCTCCCAGAATCTCGCCGGTAACGCCGCCGAGTGGATCGCGGTCCTCTCGACGGTGCTCCAGGCGGGCGCTCTGATCTGGATCTGGGCAGTGTTCGCACGTGGGCGGGGCGACGCCGAATCGCTTGTTAGGTCAACCGCGGCCGCGGTGTGTGTGTTCATCGCCTTCGGGAAGGTCCTTTCGCCGCAGTTCATGATCTGGCTGATTCCGATCGTGCCGCTCGTGCGCGGCCGTCGCGGGCTTGGGGCGAGCGCGCTCCTCGGTGTCGCGCTCGGCCTGACGCAGATCTGGTTCCCGTTTCGCTACTTCAGGCTTTCGCTCGACTTCGAAGAAGGGCTTTCGTGGTTGCTGCTCGCGCGCGACCTCACGCTGGTCGCTCTCGTGGCGCTACTCACCCTGAACCTGCGCGCTACAAGCGCCGCTCGCTAGCGCTCACTGCACGGAGACGCGCACGGCCTCGCAGCTCGTCGCTCGACCGTCCGCGCCGCACTCGACGAGGACGCCCTCGATTCGCACGTCGCCCGATGCCGTCTCGAAGCGTACGGGCATGCCGGTGCGCATCGCCTTGATCGCGAGCTCGGCTTGCACGCCGATGACGGAGTCGTGCGGCCCCGTCATCCCCGCGTCGGTGATGGCCGCCGTGCCGCCGGGCTGAACGCGTGCGTCGTTCGTCTGGATATGGGTGTGCGTCCCGAGGACCGCGGTCACCTTGCCGTCGAGCCACTTCGCCAGAGCGACCTTCTCGCTCGTTGCTTCGGCGTGCATGTCGACGAGGATCACCGGCGTACGCTTGCTCGCCTCGTCCACCAGTTCGTCGATCGGCTCAAAGGGACCGACGGGCGGTCCGAGGAAGAGCGCGCCGATCAGGTTGATCACGGCGACCTCTGTTCCGTCGGCTGCCGTGACAAACGTGAGTCCCTTGCCTGGGGCACGCTTCGACAGGTTCGCCGGTCTGATGATGCGGTCGCTCTCTTTCAAGTACGGCACGATCTCGCCCCGGCGCCAGACGTGATTGCCGAGCGTGATCACATCGACACCGGCTGCGAGCATCTTGTCCGCGAGCTTGGGCGTGATCCCCACGCCGTCCGCGAGGTTCTCGCCGTTGAGGATGCAGATGTCCGCATGCAGCTCAGCGCGCAGCGAAGGAAGGCGCTCTTCGATGGCGCGACGGCCGGGGACACCGACCGCGTCGGCAATGAAGAGGATTCTCAGGGTAGAAGAGTCGCGGCGGCGCGGAGTTCGATGGCCACGTGGTTGCCGGCGTCCTGCGTGTACTTCGAGAGCGCCTGCTTCTCGACTCCGGACAGATCGAGCATGCGGCCGACCTTCGTGCTCGACGCAGCGATCGTCGAACCGACCGTGAGAGCCGGGTCAGGGCTGAGGTGCGTGAGCGAGACCACGAGTGACGGCGCGGCCGAGGGTTGGATGTCGATGCGCGAGCCGTAAGACCGTCCGTTGAGGATGTAGTCCGAGATCCCGACGATCGTGCCGTCCACCGGCGCGTAGACATCCGTGCCCGGTAGAGCACCGACGTCCAGCACTGCGCTCTCGCCGCCGCTCAGTTGGTAGTAGACGAAGCCGGCGCCACCGCCGCCGAAGATCTTGTGCGCGAGCCGCGAGAGAGCGCCTTCGTTGCCCTGGCGGCCGAGCGGGCTCAGTGGGAGCGCTCCGTCGCCGGAGGAGTGGTAGCCGATCGCGGTGACGCGGCTCTGTGCAACGGGAAGCTGTATGCGCAGCCCGCTGTGCAAAGCGACCGTGAGCGGCGTCGGCGGGCCGACGGGCAAGAGGCGGCTCGGCGGGCCAGGCAACGCCTGGGAGGGCTCGCGCGTTGCGCCCTGGCCGAACGCCGTGATCAACAGCGTCCCCAGCAGGACGCCCGAGACGACCGTGAGGACGATGAGACGCCGCGCCCGGTGGGGCACAGGCTCACGCCCTGGACGCTGGCGCGCCGCGGGGACTCGGCGGGAGGGGGCCGGCATTCGCGGCACCGTAACGGACCCTGACCCCTCCTTCAACAAATGAGGGGCCCGACTTTGTGACAGCCGAACCCTCGGATCTAACTGCATTTCCGCCCCTACCTCGTGACGGTCGAGTGCGAGGTTGCCGTCCTCAGCCCAGTCCCAGTCCCAATCCGGGGGTCTCGACGTGGGGAACCGTATGACCTCCGCTGTACGATCACCCGCATGCCCGCCAGGGCCAAGATCGAGATCCCGCGCTGGATCCAACTGGCCGGGTTCCCGGTCCTGTTGCTCTTCCTCTGGGTGGTGGCGGGCGCGGTCCGTCACGTCGTCTTTCTGTTCCTCGTCGCACTGCTGATCGCGCTGCTGCTGAGCCCTGTCGTCCGGCTGGTCCAGAGGGTTCGGATCCCTCGCGGCTTCGCAGTCGCGTTTGTGTACCTCGTCTTCGCGGTTGCGTTGATCGCCGCCATCGGGGCGCTCGGGACCGTGGTCGTCAGTGAGACGAAGACGGCCGCGACACGGGTCGATTCCTACTTTACGAACGTGAACGGACGAACCGGCCTCGTCGACGCCGATCGCGACGTGAACCGCCTCCAGGACTGGCTCAATGCCCATCGCCTGGGCGGGATCAATGTCGAGAACCGCGGCCACCGGCTCGTGCGCGACATCCGCAAGCACGACATCGGCAAGTACACGAATAGGTTGGTCAACTTCCTCGAGGGTGCGGCGATCTCGATCGGGAAGCTGCTCTTCAGCGTGATCGTGGTCTTCGTCGTGTCGATCTACATGCTGCTCGACTTTCCGAAATTGGAGCGCCGGATCGACAGGCGGTTTCCACCCGAACCGGGCTCGGTGCCTTTGGTGCTGCGCATGGAGCAGTCGTTGACGAGTTACGTCAAAGGCCAGTCACTCGTGTCGCTGATCATCGGTACGAGCGCCGGCGTCGGCTTATGGCTGTTCGGCGTGCTCGGCTGGCTCCCGCACGGACAGAAGTACGCGTTGCTCTTCGGCGCGTGGGTCGCGATCACCGAGCTCATTCCGTACCTGGGACCGTGGCTGGGGTCGATCCCGCCGTTTCTGTATGCGCTAGTCGTCCATCCCGTTTCGGCGATCTGGGTCGCATTGCTGTTCTTGGCGATCCATCAGGTTGAAGGTCACATCGTCGTCCCGAACGTGATGGGGAGCGCACTACGGCTGCATCCGTTGCTCGTCATCTTCGGCCTGCTCGCCGGAGGCGAGATCTACGGGTTGCCGGGCGCGCTGATCGCGCTGCCGCTGCTTGCGGCCGCGCGCGCGATGTGGGAGTTCTTCGGTGAACGCGTCGAAATGGAGCCGTGGGACGAGGGGGAGGTGCCCCCGGTCGACGTCGGGTTTGAAGAAGCGAAGCCTCCTCCGGCTGCGGCGAGTCGTTGAGCGAAGCAGTGCTGCGCGCGCGAGCGGTCGCGCGCCGTTTCGGCACGCAGGTCGCGCTCGAGCCCACCGACGTGGACGTGAATGCCGGCGAGGCGCTCGCCCTGATCGGCCCGAACGGCGCGGGGAAATCGACCTTGCTGGCCCTGCTCGCCGGGGCGCTCGAGCCGAGCGCCGGAACCATAGAGCGTGTCGACGAGGTGCAGGTCGGCTGGGTGCCGCAGCGCACGGCGTTCTACGACCGCCTGACGGCGCGTGAAAATCTCGAGTTGTTCGCGCGACTGGAAGGCGAGCCAAATCATGTAGCGGCGGCAGAGCAGCTCCTCGTCCGGTTCGAGATCCCCGCCGACCGGCCTGCGCACACGCTGTCGGTCGGGAACCGCCAGCGCCTGAACGTTGCGCTCGCGCTGCTCGGCAGTCCACGCGTGCTGCTCCTCGACGAGCCGACCGCCGCGCTCGACCCTGGCCAGCGGCGCCGACTGTGGGAGACGGTTGCCGCGCTCCGCGACGAAGGCGGCTCGGTCGTCTTCGCGACGCAGAACCTCGAAGAGCTCGATCTCTACGCCGACCGCGTTGCGGTGTTGCAGCGAGGACGGCTGACGTTCGTAGGGCGCACGGCCGAATACCGCGAGCTTCACGCCGAGGAGATCTTCACGTGAGGCGAGCGGCACTCGTCCTGCAGAAGGACCTGCGCGTGCTCGTGCGGTCCCCGCTCCTGCTCGGCGTTCTGATCGCCTACCCGTTGCTCGTCGCAGGGCTCGTCGGCCTCGTCGCGAGTTACGGGAGCTCGAAGCCCCGGGTCGCGCTCGTCGACGAGGATCACCTGCCGCAGGTCGTCTCCATCGGTGGCCATCAGTTCCGGATCCAGGACGCGATCGACGAGGTCGGCAAGAACGTCCATCTCGTGCGGATGGACCCGGTGGCGGCCCGCCGGGCGCTTGCCACCGGCCGCGTCGTTGCGACGCTGACGGTTCCTCCCGGCTTCCTCGCCGACCTGAAGATCGGGCTGCACGCGCCGAGCCTGGTCTACCAGGTGACGAGCGGGGGACTTTCCTCGCGTGTGACACAGCAGGTGCAGGCGCTCGTCTACGGGCTCAACCGCCAACTGCAGACCGCGTACGTGCAGACCGACTTGAAGTACGTGCAGCTGATCATCAGCGGAGGACGCGCGGAGTTCGGTGGCCGAACCTACGACGTCCTCGGCCTGGCGCGGATGCGGAAGCTGCTGCAGCAGATGCCGTCCGGCCCACAGCGCGACCGGATCGCCGAGTTCGCGCGCATCGCCGGTATCGCGCTGGCGCAGACGGGCAGCCTGCTCGGCGCGACCGCGAACCCGATCGGGCTCGAACGGGCACGCGAGGATTCGCGTAGCTCGCTGCTCTCCGCGCAGGTGCAGTCCTACGCGCTGGCGCTGACGATTACCTTTCTGGCTCTGCTGCTTGCCGCCGGCGCGATTGCGAGTGAGCGCGACGAGAACGCGATCGGGCGGCTCAGGCGCGGACTGATCTCCATGGGCGAGCTGGTGTCCGCGAAGGTGGCGCTTGCCGCCGTCGTGGCGCTCGCACTCGGGCTGACGATCGCGGTCGCCTTCGGGGTAATCGTCGAGGTGGGCGGCGTCGCCGGCGGCGAGCCGTGGCAACGCCTGCCGCTCCTTGCGGCCGGCCTGCTCGTCGCCGGAGCTGCCCTCGGGGCGCTCGGCACCCTGCTCGGCGCGCTCGCGCGCGAGACGCGCACCGCCTCCCTCGTCGCCGTGCTCGTTGTGATGCCGGTCGTCTTTCTCGGCCTCGTCCCGCGAGAGGTCGTCCCGGTCGCGGGCTGGATCAGTGACGGGCTGCCGTTCGCGCACGCGGTCCGCTACTTCTCGGCCTCCCTCTACGACGCGAGCCCTTGGCACGCGGTCGTCCGCGAGCTGGTCTGGCTTGCAGGGCTCGGACTCCTCTTCGGGGCCCTGGCCAGGGTCGCCACGCGGCGGCTCCTGGCCTGAAGCGAAGACGTCCTGAAGAGCCAGGGTCTGACCCCTGCCCTTCGGGTCTAGGCTGTAGGAGTGAGCACTTTTCCGGTCACCCGGTTGCGCAGGCTGCGACGGACGAGCGGGTTGCGTGACCTCGTGCGCGAGACGCGGCTGGATCTCGACGACTTCGTCATGCCGCTGTTCGTCGGGCCGGAGCCGCTCGCGAACGCGGACCTGCCCGGTATGGCGCGCCACTCCGTCGACTCGCTCGACGCCGAGGCCGACGAGCTCGTCCGGCTCGGCGTCAAGGGCGTGATCCTCTTCGGCATCCCCGACGAGAAAGACGAAGAAGGTTCGGGCGCGTGGGACGAGGACGGCATCGTCCAGCGTGCGCTACGCGCGCTTCAGGGACGCGACCTCGTGCTGATCACGGACGTGTGTCTCTGCGAGTACACCTCGCATGGACACTGCGGAGTCATCGGCGACGGCGAGGAGATCGACAACGACGCGACGCTCGAGTTGCTTGCGCGCACGGCACGAAGCCACGTCGAGGCTGGAGCCGATGTCGTTGCGCCGAGCGACATGATGGACGGCCGGGT
>JBBRZA010000003.1:0-75873 GCA_038237145.1 Gaiellales bacterium | reverse complement strand
GGGCCGGCGACAAGACGATCACGCTCGAGTACCCGAGCGATCTGACGATCAACGGCGTCCCGTTCGGGTCGCTCGCGCAACGGGTCCAATCGAACCTGCAGGCGGCCGGCTTCAAGATCGATCTCGCCGGCTCCACGGTCGGAACGTGGCTGCAGAAGTATCGCGATGGAAAGATGGCGTTCGGGCTCTCGCTCTGGGGTCCCGACTACCCCGATCCGGCCGATTACCTGGCATTCACACCGGGTGAGCTGGTCGGGCTGCGCGCAGGCTGGCCGAAAGGCTCTGACCCGACGGTCGAGAGGCTTGCCGCCAAGGCGCGCGTGACCACGGCGACGAAGGCTCGCCAGACGCTCTACCGGCAGATCCAGCGAAGGCTGAACGCGGCCGGGCCCTTCTTCCCGCTCCTGCAGCCGACACAGGTTTTCGTGTCGACGAAGGACCTCAAGAACGCGTTCTTCAACGCGCAGTACCAGGTCGACGTCACACAGGTGTCGCCGAAGTAGTCAGCTATTCGCGACGAGGGCGGCGGGATAGCTGTTGAGCTTGCGCCCGCCGCCCTCCTCGCACACGAGGATGTCCTCGATTCGGACGCTGAAGCGGCCCGGGATGATGATCGACGGCTCGTCGGTGAACGTCATCCCGGGCTCGAGCGGCGTTTGGTCTTCTTCGGAGATGAACGGCCGCTCGTGGACGTCCATGCCGATCCCGTGCCCCATGCGGTGGCGGAAGTGCTCGCCGAGGCCCGCCTTTTCAATCGGCCGGCGGCACGCAGCGTTGACGTCGGCCGCTGTAGTGCCGGCGGCGGCTGCGGCGCGGCCCGCTTCCTGAGCGGCGAGCATGTTCTCGTAGACCTCCCGGTAGTCATCCGGAGGATCGCCGCAGTAAATCGTGCGCCCGAAGTCCGAGCAGTAGCCGTCGACGACGCCGCCGAAGTCGAACATCACCGACGTTCCCTCCGGCATCGGCTCGTGCGTCGTCTCAGTGAGTGAATCGAGCTCGCCGTCGCCGAGCCCCGTGAAGATGTGCGTCGTGAAGGAGGGAGTGCGCGAGCCGGCTGCGCGCAGCTCGTGCTCGACTGCCTCGGCCAGCTCGGCCATCGTCACGCCGGGAACGACGAGTGGCGCGGTGGCCGCCATCGCCTGCTCGACGGTTTCGATCGCCCGTCCCATCGCCTCGATCTCCTCGGGCGTCTTCACCCGGCGCAGAACGTTCACGAGCGTAGAGCCGGTGCGTAAGCGGTCGAAGCCGACGATCCTGCCGAGGTTCAAGACCGTCTCACCCCAGACCCGGTCGCCGACGGCGACCGTGCCGCTCGAGCCGAGGCCGCGCGCGACTCGCTCGAAAGTCGCAAACCCGTCGTCGGTCTCGTTGACGACCACAAGCTCGCCCTCCGGCTCTTCCTGGAGATCGAACGCCACGAACATGCGCGGGAAGACGAAGACCGGACCGCCGTCCTGGGTGAAGAACGCGCCGGCCACCCAGCCGTTCGCATACGAAGCCTCGCCGAAGCTCGGGATTTGCCGCTCGACGCCCGTCAGATACTCGAGGTCCGCCGAAGGCGCGAGGAAGAGGACATCGACCCCTTCCGCCTCCATCCGTTCGGCCAGCCGCCGCTGCCGTTCCGCGTAGTCGAACATCTCCTGCGAGTCTAAGCTCGTGGGGATGCGCACGGGGCCTGACGTCGTGGTTGTCGGCGCCGGCGTCGTCGGCCTCTCGATCGCGCTCCACCTCGCGCAGCGCGGCGCGTCGGTGACGGTGCTCGACCGCGCCGGAATTGGCGCGGGTGCCTCCGGCGTTCAGCCCGGGGGCGTCCGCCAACAGTGGGGCACCCGGGTCAACTGCTTGCTCGGGCGCGAGTCGATGCGTTTCTACGCCGACGCAAAGGAGCTGCTGCGCATGCGTGTCGACCCCGGCTTCCACGCCTGCGGTTATCTCTTCCTCGCGCATTCCGACAGTGCGCTCGCGCGCATGCGAGAGAACGTCGCGCTCCAGAACGAGCTCGACATCCCGTCGCGAATCCTTGCGCCGGAGAAGGCGGCCGAGCTCGTGCCGGGTCTCGACATCGCGGGCGTAGTCGGCGGCGCCTGGTGCGCCGAGGACGGCTACTTCGACCGGCCGCAGTCGCTGGTCGAGGCCTTCGGTACGCCGGCTGACGTGCAGATCGGCGACGTGCTCGGCGTGCGAGACGAAGGCGTTGTTCGCCTGGCCTCGGGTGGTGAGCTGCACGCCGATGCGGTCGTGATCGCAGCGGGCGTCGACACGCCGCGCCTTCTGCCTGAGCTACCGATTCGACCGGAGGCGCGCTATCTCTTCTTCAGCGACCCGATCCGCGAACGACTGCTCGACCCGCTTGTCGTTTCACCGGAGCGCCGCTTTGCTGCGAAGCAGCTCGGTGACGGCCGTCTGCTTGCGAGTGACCTCGGTGCGGTTGGTAACCCCGACGAGGAGCTGGCGGACTGGCGGGCAAATGTGCGAAGCGCGTTCGAGGAGTTGCTACCACAGCTTGTTTTTGTCGCGCTGCCCACGTTCGTGGAGGGCATATACGACGTCACGCCGGATCACCAGGCGATCCTCGGTCGCGTTCGTGACCGCGTCTGGGTCGCCGCGGGCTTCAGCGGCCACGGCTTCATGCTGGCGCCGGCGGTCGGACGGATCATCGCCGAGTCGGTGCTCGGCGAGAGCGAGGACGCCGCTCTCAGCGTGCTCGATGCGGGGCGCTTTGCAGAAGGCCGGCTCGTGCCCGAGCCCCAGGTCGTCTAACCCTCGGCTGCGACCGTCGAACGCAGCCGGGGCAGCACCTCCTCGCATAGCAGCTCCACTCCGCGACGCTCCGGAACTCCGTGCGGCGTTCCAAAGTCGATGCGTCCGGCACCCGCGTCGAACACGGCCTCGGCGTGCGCCGCGATCTGCTTGGGGCTCCCGGCAAACGCGAAACGGTCGAGGACGTCGTCGGAGATCAGCTCGCCCGCACCCTCATCGTCCCCGCCCGCGACCAGTGCACGCACGCGTGTGACGAGCTCTCGTTCGAGTGAGACGGTCGGGTCGAGCTCGGCGACCACGGCGAGATACATCGCGACCTCGCGTCGCGCAATCCTGCGGGCCCTGTCGCCGTCCTCGTCGACGACGGTGACCGCCCCGAGCACGATCCTGACGTCGGGATTGCCGATCCTCTCACGCATGACGGGTACGACATCCGGATTCGCACTGCCGCCCACTTTTAACTCCTGAGCTTGTTCGCCGGCGAATGCGGAGAGTCGAGGCGCCCAAGTGCCGACGAGGAGCGGTACCTCACCACGCAGGACGGGGAACCGTAGTCGCTGTCCCTGCGGGAGCGAGAACCTGCGGCCCATGAAATCGGAACCGTCCGCGGCGAGCAGGCGGCGCACGATCTCCCAGGTCTCGCGGATCGCCGTCACCGGATCTGACTGATCCAGGCCGAGCGGCTCCAGCCAGGTCCCTCGCGCCAGTCCAAGGAAAGCCCGCCCGTTCGAGGCCGCATCGAGCGCAGCGATCTGGCCCGCAATCTCAACGGGGTGGACGGTGAACGGGTTGAGGCATGACGGCCCGATCCGCACACGCGTGGTCGCCCCAGCTACTTCCAAGAGGGCGGGCAGGGCTGGTTGGAACCAGAGGTCGTTGAACGCGGTGACGACGTCGAAGCCGGCGTGCTCGGCGAGCTGCGCCAGGGGCCCGTAGTCGCCCGGCCTCTTGTCCGTCTGCAGCCCGAGCCCGAGTTCCCGCCCGCCGTGGATCACGTCAGGTCTTCCGTGCGCAGGACCCGCTCACCGGTCCGCTCGATCCGCATCACGACACGCTCGTCGGGGTCCGGACAGCAGACGAGAGAGTCCTGCTCGAGCCAGTCCGAATCCGGCAATCGGCGCTGCTTCGCCGGCAGCAGGGGCAGCACGGACTGGAGTGCATACATGCAGAAGTGCCTGCCCTCCGGGATCTTGATTCTGTTCGACTCGGTCACGTCGAAGTAGTCGCCGACCTCGAGTCCACAGACGGAGCGTCCTTCGATCCGCTCGACGGTGACGCGCAGGTCGTAGAGTCGCATTTCCGTCATGCCATTGTCAGCATATGAGGCCGTGCCCGGCGCTTCCACCTTGCATCGGGGCTCGTTTGGGCGGATGATCGGAGATCGCGCGCCCCTGCGCGTTCACCGACTGAGGAGGCTGCCGTGAAGAAGTGGCGGAAGGCGGTGGCGGCCGCCGTGCTGTTGGCCGCTCTCGTGGCCGTGGCCGGGGTCACCGGCGGAACCGCGTCGACGAAAGCAGCGCAACGCACTTGCTCGTTTCAGCTCCGGATTGGCAACGTCCTGCCGTTCACCGGCGGTCTCGCGGCCTATGGAGCGAATCTCGATCGCGCCGTCAAGCTCGCAGTCAGCATGGACAATGCGACGCTGAAGCGCCTGAAGCTGAAGAGGATGTCCGTGAAGCTCGTGGCATCAGAAGATGGGCAGACTCAGGCCGCAGCCTCCGTGGAGGCAGCGACGAAGCTTGTCAAGGCAAATCACGTGAGCGTGATCATCGGCGAGATGGCCTCGGGCGCGACGATTCCGATGGCGCAGTCGGTAGCGATCCCGAACCGCGTCGTCGACATCAGCCCGACGTCGAGCGCGCCGCAGATCACGAGCATCAAGGACAACGGTTACCTCTGGCGCGTGTATCCATCGGATTACTTGCAGGGACGCGTGCTCGCGCAGGCGGCGATCGGTGCGTTTGGGAAAGGTAAGACTGTCAACGTGGGCGCACGTAACGACGCGTTCGGCACCGCGCTCGAGCAGCTCTTCGTCGCGCAATATAAGAAGCTCGGCGGCAAGGTCGGGCAGACTCTCCGTTGGAATCCGGATCAGGCGAACTACGACACCGAGGCCGGCAGGCTCGTGAGCGGCAGCCCGGCTGGATACGTGATCATCGACTTCCCGGAAACCTTCGCGAAGTTCGCGCCGTCACTCGTTCGTACGGGAAAGTGGCAGGCGTCCCGCACGCTGATGACCGAGGCCCTGCGGAACGAAGACGTGTTGAAGGGGCTCGGCGCTCCGGCCGAGGGCCTCCGCGGCACAGCGGCCACATCTGAGGGCGCACCCGCCCGCGCTGCATTCGATGCGCTGTGGAAACGGGTGGTCACGGGCGCGAAGCCGTACACGGGGTTCGAGGGCACCGCGTTCGATGCGGCTAACCTTGCCTTTCTCGCGGCGGTGAAAGCTTGCTCCTCCGCCGGGTCGAAGATCAAAACGCAACTCCGCGCAGTGTCCGGTCCTCCCGGCAAGAAGGTGACCTACAAGAAGCTCGACCAGGCGGTGAAGCTGCTACTCGCCGGCAAGGACATCAACTACGAGGGCGCGTGGGGCCCGATCGACTGGGACAAGAACGGCGACCCCGGCTCCGCCGTGTACGAGATCTGGAAGTACGCGAACGGCGCCATCAGCACGCAGAGAACGATCACCTTCAAACCGTAGTGCGGGAACGAGTCAGGGATGGCGGCGGCTTCGGCGAAGTCGCCGCCTACTCCCGCGCAGTGCGGTATGGACCACACGTCGCGGTCAGCGGCACCGCGCCGCTTGACGAGGGCCGAGTCCTGCACCCTGGCGACTCCTTCCTGCAGACCCAGGCCGCGATCCATAAGGCGCTTGACGCAGCGGCCGAGCTCGGTGCGCGTCATGAGGATGTCGTTCGCACGCGTCTGCTGCTGGCACCTGATTGCGTCTGGAGGGAGGCCGCTCGTGCTCACGCGGAGGCCTTCGCCGGAGTCGATCCGGCGAACACGACGTACTACGTCGGCGGATTGATTCCAGAAGGTGCACTCGTCGAGGTAGAGCTCGACGCGATCGTGGAGCGGCCGAGGTAGAGCTCCGTGACCTTCGGGTCCCGGAGCAGCGAGTCGCCGGTCCCCTCGTAGGCGTTGGCTCCCATGTCGAGCACGTAACCGCGGTCGGCCAGTCCGAGGGCACGGATCGCGTTCTGCTCGACCATCACGATCGCGATCCCGCGGTCCCTTACTTCGGCGAGCTGGTTGAACACGAGATCCACCGCCTGGGGCGAGAGCCCTGCGGAGGGCTCGTCGAGAAGGAGCGCTCGCGGTCGGGTCACGAGTGCGCGGGCGATGGCGAGCAGCTTGCGCTGTCCTCCCGACAGGGTGCCCGCCCGTTGGCGGCGCCGCTCCGCGAGCAGGGGAAACTGCTCGTACATCTCATTCACGGCTGCCCGCCGGTCAGCGCGAGGCAGCGAGACGCTGCCGACCAGCAGGTTCTCGGCGATCGACAGGCTCGGGAAGACGTTCCCGAGCTGAGGCACGTAGTTGAGCCCGAGGCGTGTCAGCCGCTCCGGGCGCACGCCCGTCACGTCGTCCGTTCTGTAACGAACCTGGCCGGCGGTCGGTCGAAGGAGGCCGTAGATCACTTTCAGGAGGGTCGACTTGCCGGCGCCGTTCGGACCGATGATCGCCACGAGCTCGGCCTCGAAGGCCGCGAGAGAGACACCGCGAAGCACGAGCGCTTCGCCGTAGCCCGCCTCTAGGTCAGCAACTTCGAGGAGCGGCTCGCTCACGGGGGCCCGGCCGTCCCGAGGTACGCGTCGACGACACGCTGGTCGCCTCTTACGTCCGCGGGAGTGCCGCTGGCGATTACACGACCTTCGTTCATGACGATCACACGGTCGCTCGCCTCCATGACGATGTCGAGATCGTGCTCGACGAAAAGGAACGTCATCCCTGCCTCGGTGCGCAGTCGCAGAACATGCTCGATGAGCTGTCGGCCGAGTGTCGGGTTGACGCCCGCCATAGGCTCGTCGAGAAGAACCAGTCGTGGCTCCGCCATCAGGACGCGAGCGAAGTCGAGGAGCTTGCGCTGGCCGCCCGAGAGCACGCCTGCGTATTCGCCGGCGTGCCTTTCGAGCCTGAAGAGCGCGAGAAGTTCGGCCGCACGCTCGCGCGCCCTTCGCTCGCGGCTACGTGCAAGGCGGGGACGCAGCGCCAGGCCGTTCAGCCGCTCGCCAGGATGTCTCGTCGCTGCGACCAAGATGTTGTCCAGGACAGACATGCGGGTCAGGGTGCGGGGCACCTGGAACGTTCGCACGAGGCCGCGCTGCGCGATGCGGTGCGGCGGCGCGCGGTCGATCCGCCGGCCTTCGAATTGTACTCTTCCGCGCTCGGCAGAGAGGAAGCCGGAGACCACGTTGAACAATGTCGACTTGCCGGCGCCGTTCGGTCCGATCAGAGCCGTGATCGAACCGGCCTCCACATCGAATGTGGCATCGTCGACAGCGCGGACTCCGCCGAAGCCGCGCACCACCTCGCGCACTTCCAGGATCGCCCTCACTCGAGCACCATCTCCTTCCGACTGCCGAAGATCCCTTGCGGCCGGAAGAGCATCAGACCGATGAGCACCAGCCCGATCACAATCAACCGCACGTACGCGCGCTCTGTCGAGTCGAGCAGGGAGAAGGGAGGGAAGTCGAAGAACCGCGTACCGGCGAAGATGACGCCGAAGACAAGCGCCCCGACGGGCACGGTCCAGGCACGTCCGAGCCCGCCCAGGATCACGATCATCCAGGCGAAGAAGGTGATGAGCGGCGCAAAGTCGTCCGGACTGAAGAAGCTGAATTGCCACGCATAGAAGACGCCGGCGACTGCTCCAAGCGCGGCACCGATCGCGAGCGCCTGGAGCTTGTACAAGAAGACGTTCTTGCCGAGCGAGGCTGCCGCGTCCTCATCTTCCCGGATCGACTTCAGCACTCGTCCCCATGGGGTGCGCATCATCAGAGACACAATCGCGACCGAGAGCAAGGCAACCGTCCAGACCAGAATTAGCATGGCCGCGTCGCCGCTGACGTGAAGATTGCGTTCCACCTTGCCGAGGAAGCTCTGCCAGGCGCCGTCGTACTGAGACGCCTTTCCAATCCCGGCGAGGTTGATCGTCCCTTGTGAGCCCCCTGTGAGACGGTCTTCGTTCGTCGCGACGTAGCGAAGGATCTCGCTGAAAGCGATCGTCGTGATGGCGAAATAGTCCGCCCGCAGGCGCAGCGTGGGGAGACCCAGTAGCAGTGCAGCGAGCATCGCGAGAACAACGCCGCAGCCTGCGGCCAGCCACATGTTCAGGTCTTCCTTCACAACGAGGATGGCCATCGTGTACGCCCCGATGCCCATGGACGCGACGTGGCCGAAGTTGAGGAGACCCGCATAGCCGAACTGCACCTGGACGCCGAGCGCAAACAGCGTGTAGATGCCGGCCACGATGCCGACGAAAGACCAGAAGCCGAAACTGGCGATCGTGCTCAAACGACGCGTGCCTTTCCGAATAGGCCCTGCGGGCGCAGGAGGAGCACGAGAATGAGAGCGGCGAAGGCGACGACCGGCTTGTAGGTCGGGTTGACGCCGCCACCGAGTTCCGGCCAAGTCGAGAGTTCCATGGCAAGGCCCAGCACGAGGCCGCCGACCAGCGCGCCGTAGACGCTCCCGATGCCGCCGAGGACGACCGCAGCGAAGATCGGCAACAGCAGCGTAAAACCGAGCTGCGGGTTGAAGGAGGTCTGCACGAGCCCGGCAAGGACTCCCGCGAGCCCGGCGAGAAGACCGGAGACGATCCACGCCGCGAGGATCACCCGACCAGTGCGTACGCCTGATACGGCGGCGAGCGGGAGGTCGTCTGCGAGCGCACGCATCATCCGGCCAACGCCGGTCTTCGCGATCAGGATGCCCAGCACGAGGATGCCGATGCCGGCGACGACGATCGCGATCCCCTGCGCTCCGGAAAGCCTGGCGCTGCCGACGACATAGACCTTGTACGGGTCGACGGTGTAGGTGCGGGGCTGCGGTCCGGCCACCAGGTAGATCAAGTGCCTGAGAACGAGCGCAAGACCGATGGAGACGAGGAAAAGGCTCATGAATCCGGCATCGCGTGCACGCACTGGCTTCCAGAGCACGAGCTCGAGCGCGACGGAAAGGAGTGCGGTGGCAAGCATCGCCAGAATTGCGGCGGTAACGATCGGCAGCTCCCGAGTCATGTTGAAGTAGACGGCGATGAAAGCGCCAAACGTCATGTAGTCGCCGTAGGCGAAATTCACGAGCCGGAGGATCCCGTAGACGATCGAGACGCCCGCGGCCGCCAGCGCAATCACCGACCCCGTCACGAGCCCGTTCGCCAGGAGCTGGATGAACACCGACGAACTCTCGCCTACCGGTCAGCCCGGTTCAACCGAGGAGCGAAGGTAGACCGAGCCCGAGCTAGCGGCTCGAGTCGCGCGCAGTGCGGCCTCGCGGCCGGTGCGGGCTTTGCCCGCGCCACCTGGTAGAGCCCGGATCGATACCAAATCGGATTCGAATCATCATGGCTTCCGCGCAGCGGAAGCCGGATTCGAGTCCGTCAATCAGGCTGCTTCAGGTCGAGGCGGCGGCAACGGGGGGAGCTCCAGATCGGGCTCGGCCTCGGTGTCGTCCAGCAGCTGCTCGGCCCAGTCGTCCGGATCGGAGTAGTCCCCGACGATCTCTTCTGCGTGCGAACCCGGCATCACGGCTCCTTCGTCTTCTGTTCGGGCCGCAGTGACAGCCACAGTCCTCGCGAAAAGTGTCGGCCCCGGGGGGAGAGGAGAGAATCCCTCGTCCGGGGCCGACCAGTCCGCGTGGGCTCTTGCAGGAGGGAAGTGCTTAGGCCGCGCGCTCGAGGCGCTCTTCGACCCTGGCCCGGGCGACGATGTGGTTGCGATCGCCGAAGCGGAGTTCCGCCTTCAACGTGCGCTCCTCGTCCCACAGGTGGTCTAGGCGCTGGCTCAGACTCTTGAGCTCTGCAGCCGCGGCTGGGTCATGCCCCTGAGAGAGGATGTGCCACAGCTCGGTCCGCCGCTCGCTCGTCTGCTCGATCTCTTGGTGGATTTCATTCACGGTCATGTCTCTAAAAACGTGCCCTGGGCGAACCTCATTCCCGAGGCCCGAGGAAGAAAAAGACGAGGACCAGAAGGCCTACCACGGCGGCCCCGATCGCGACAGCGTTCAGCACCGAGCTCACCGGTAGCCCAGCTGGTCGAGCCGGTCCTCGTCGATCCCGAAGTAGTGGGCGAGCTCGTGGAGGACGGTGATCCGGATCTCGTGCTCCAGCTCCCCTGGGTCGTGCCCGAACTCCTCCTCGAGGGGCCGCCTGTAGATCGTGACCTTGGCCGGCAGGTAGGGCGCCTCCTCGAAGAGCCCGAAGATGTCCGGCTCACCAGAGTGCTCGTCTTCTACGACCACCGCTACGTTCTCAAGGCGTTGCGCGAGGTCGGGCGGGAGCTCGTCGAGGGCGCGCTGGACGTGCTCCTCGAAGGTGGGCATCAGTACTTCGGGTTGAGCGGGCGGCGCACAGCCACGAAACGCACGGTCAGTGCCCCGAAGACGAAGCCGCCGATGTGGGCGAAGAACGCCACGCCGCCGCCCGCCTCCGGCTGTACGACCGAGAAGCCCCCCTGCCAGAGCTGAAACACGAACCAGAACCCGAGGAAGAAGATCGCCGGCAGCTCCTGGAAGAAGATCAGGATGAAGAAGATCGCGGTCAGGACGCGTGCGTTCGGCAGCAGCACGAAGTAGGCCCCGAGCACGGCCGCGATCGCGCCGCTCGCGCCGATGTTCGGGATGCTCGCGTCCGTCGCCGAGCCCCAGTTCAGGGTCACGAAGGTCTGCGCCGCTGTGGCCGCGAGTCCTCCCGCGATGTACCAGAAGAAGAAGCGCACCCTCCCCAGCGCGTCCTCGACGTTGTTACCGAAGATCCACAGGAAGAGCATGTTGAAGATGATGTGTTCCCACCCTCCGTGCATGAACATGGAGGTGAAGGTGTTCTCGTACCACGGGATCTCTGCCTGCAAGGCAGGCCCGAGGCACGGCCCGTCGATCTTGCACGGGTAATAGCCGTAGTGGATGACGTCCGTTTCGACCGTCGTGCCCGTGAACTCCCAGATCCAGACAATCACGTTCACGACGATGATCCCGATCGTGACGACGGGAAACGATCGGGTCGGAACGTTGTCTTTCAGCGGCAGCATGCCGCGGGGAGTCTTACCGAATCACCAGGGCCATCAACGCCTTCTGGGCGTGCAGGCGGTTCTCCGCCTGATCCCACACCGCCGACCGCGGGCCGTAGAGGACGTCCTCTGCGATCTCCTCGCCGTAGTGGGCGGGTAGGCAGTGGAGGACTATTGCCTCGTCGCTCGCCAGTTTGACCAGCTCTGAGTCGATGCCGAAGCCTGCGAGGTCTTGCAACCGCTGCTCGCGCTCCTCCTCCTGCCCCATGGACGTCCACACGTCGGTGTAGAGGACGTCGGCGCCTGCGACGGCGGCGCGCGGATCGTCGACGAGCTCGATGGTGCCACCTGCTTCGCGGGCGATACGTATCGCCTCCTCCTCCGGCCGGTAATCCGCAGGTGTCGCGGCGACGAACTCCATCCCGAGCTTGGCGCACGCGACCATCAGCGACGCGCAGACGTTGTTGCCGTCGCCGAGGTAAACGACCTTCAGCCCTTCGAGGCGGCCGAAGCGCTCGCGGATTGTCATGACGTCTGCGAGTGCCTGACAGGGATGAGCGCTGTCGGTCAGACCGTTGATGACGGGGATGGACGCGTTGGCCGCCAGCTCCTCGACATCGGACTGCGCAAACGTCCGGATCATGATCGCGTCGAGGTAGCGCGAGAGGACGACGGCCGTGTCCTTGATCGTCTCGCCGCGCCCAAGCTGTAGATCGCTCGCGGAAAGGTAGAGGCCTGCGCCGCCGAGCTGATAGATCCCGACCTCGAACGAAACCCGCGTTCGAGTCGAGGGCTTCTGAAAGATCATCCCGAGTGTTCGGCCGGGAAGGAGGTGGTGCTCCTCGCGCGCCTGCTGCCGGCGCTTGAGGTCGTCGGCCAGGTCGAGCACCTCGAGCAGCTCGTCGCGGCTCCAGTCCGCAACTCGGGTGAAGGAGCGCCCTTTCAGGCTGTCGGTGACGGCGACCATCCGCGCGATCCTACGGGCGGACCCGCGTGCCCGCGGTGCCGGCGAGTGCGTCGGCGAGCGCATCGAAGCTCGTGATCAGCGTCTCTCCGGCGAAGCCGAGGGCGGACTCGATCTTCGGCCGCATGGAGCCTTCGGACAGCTGCGGAAGCAACGCCGCGGCGTCATCGCGAGAGAGCTGGCGGATCTCTTCCTGATCCTTGTCACCGAAGCTGCGATAGACCGCCGGCACCTCGGTCAGGATGATCAGGCGTTCGGCCCCGAGCTCGCGCGCGAGCAGTGCCGAGGCCCGGTCCTTGTCGATCACCGCGTCCACACCTGAGAGGCGGCCCTCGCGGAGGGCGACCGGAATGCCGCCTCCGCCGCATGCGATCGTGACCGTCCCGGCCTTGACGAGCCGACGGATCGCAGCCAGCTCGACGATCTCGAGCGGCGCGGGGGAAGGCACGACGCGGCGATGGCCGCGGTTTGCGTCCGACACGAGGGCCCAGCCGCGCTCGCGTTCGAGCACCTCGGCTTGCTCGGCGGAATAGAACGGGCCGATCGGTTTCGTCGGGCGGTCGAAGGCCGGATCGTCGGGCGCAACGGTCACATGCGTCAGGAGGCACGCAACCTCACGATCGTCCAGGGCGGGGCGCAACTCGGCGGCGATGAGTGCGCCGATCTCCGCTTGGGTCTGGGCAACCGCGAGCCACAGCGGGAGCGGTGGAGCTTCCGCCGCGGCGCGCTCCTGCCGCAGCAGCTCGTTGCCGACCTGCGGACCGTTCCCGTGCGTGATCACGAGACCCCCGGACTCCGCGAGCAGGGACCGCAACCCGGTGACCGCACGGCGGAGATTCGCGAGCTGCTCGGCCGCGGTGCCGCGCTCGCCGGGTCGCATGAGCGCGTTCCCGCCAAGGGCGACGACCGTGCTCACACGAGTGCTGTTTCCAGCAGTCCCTTCTCGGCGAGCACGTCCTTCAACGTCGGCTCGCCGATCTCCTGAAGCTTGTACGTCACGCGCATGGCCGGTTTGTCGAGGTCTATCAACTTGCGCAGGTCGATCGGGGTGCCGATCAGGACGAGGTCGGCGTCGCACCCCTCGATCGTCTTGCGGAGGTCTTCCATCTGCTCGCGTCCGTACCCCATCGCCGGAAGCAGTGTGCCGACGTTGGGGTACTGCGCGAACGTCTCGGCGATGGAGCCGACCGCGGACGAACGTGGGTCGACGAGCTCGGCGGCGCCATACTGCTTCGCGGCGAGGACGGCGGCGCCGTAGGTCATCTCGCCGTGCGTCAGGGTTGGGCCGTCCTCGACGGCGAGCACGCGCTTCCCTCTGATCTCTTCAGCGTCACCTTCGACGTGGAACGGCGACGCGGCCAGAACGATTCGTGCGTCTGCGTTGCTCTTGTGGATCGAGCTCAGGACAGCGTCGATGCCTTCCTGCGCCGCGCTGTCCATTTTGTTGACCACGCAGACGTCCGCCATGCGGAGGTTCGTCTCACCCGGGTGGTAGCGGAGCTCGTGTCCGGGCCGGTGCGGATCGACGACGACGATGTGCAGGTCCGGCTTGATGAACGGCGTGTCGTTGTTGCCGCCGTCCCACAGAATGACGTCCGCTTCCTGCTCTGCCGCGCGCAGGATGCGCTCATAATCGACGCCGGCGAAGACGAGGTTGCCTTCGGCGATGTGCGGCTCGTACTCCTCGCGCTCCTCGATCGTCGCGTCGGCTGCCTCCAGGTCCTCGTAGCGCGCGAACCGTTGCACGGCCTGCTTTGCGAGGTCGCCGTACGGCATCGGATGGCGCAGCACGGCCACCCGCTTGCCGGCGTCGCGGAGCAATTCCGCCACCCGCCGAGTCGTCTGGCTCTTGCCCGATCCCGTGCGGACCGCGCAGATCGCCACCGTTGGCTTCGACGAAGCGAGCATCGTCTGCCGGGGGGCGATCAGCTCGAATGACGCACCGGCCGCGAGCGCGCGCGAGCCGATGTGCATCACGTGCTCGTGCGTGACGTCCGAGTAGGCGAACACCACCTCGTCGATTTCGTGCTCGCGGATGAGTTCCTCGAGCGCCGATTCCGGCAGGATCGGAATGCCTTCCGGATACAACGACCCCGCGAGCTCGGCGGGGTATCGGCGACCGTCGATGTTCGGAATCTGCGTCGCGGTGAACGCGACCACCTCGTGGGCTGGGCTGTCTCGGTAGACGAGGTTGAAGTTGTGGAAGTCGCGCCCCGCGGCGCCTGCGATCAAGACCCTGGTTCTAGCCATGCATAAAGCTTATGCATGAAGCCAGGATGGACTACCGGAGAACCTCCCGAACCCTTTGGGCGACGGCTTCCATTTCCAGGGTGGAGCCGGTGACCTCCTTGAGCATCTCCTCGGCGCGCATCTTCTGGCCCTCGCTCCAGAGCTCGCGGAGCAGCGTGCCTGCCTCACGTGTCGCGAACCACTTCGAGCCGAATTTCTCCTTCAGGTACGCGCGCAGTTGCGCCTCGAACGCCCACGACCGGAGGTAGGACGACACGTAGAAGCCGGAGTCGATGTCCGCGAGGTAGTTCGTGGGCGTGACCTCGATCTTCAGGGCGTCGGTCAGCAGTTCTGCGTAGCGGCCGCGCAGCGTCGTCACATCCTCGGCGGCGTGAAATTCGATCTCGTACAGGATCTTCGCGGCGTAGCGGCGGACGAAGTACAACAGCCCGGTCGCGCCTTCGATCGCGTACTCACCGGGACGCGGAAAGTCGAGTCGGCGCGTCAGCCATTCGGGCTCGTCGGTCAGATGCTGCTGCAGCATCGCCCAGCCTTCAGTGACGGCGTTGTCGCCGAGTCGCTTCTCCTCCATCGAGAGGTCGCGCGACGTGTGGGCGAAGTGCTCGGTGTGGCCGCCTTCGTGGAAGAGCGCCCGCCAGTCGTCCGGGCCGCCGATCGGCTGGATGACGAGCACGATGCGGTCCGGCACCTCGATCGGCGCGCAGAAGGCGCGCGGGCTCTTGTTCGGCCGCTCCTCGAGGTCGAGTGTCACGTTCTCCTGCGAGCTCAGGTCGATCCCGAGATCCTCGAGGGTGCCCTCGAGCGCCGGGACCATCTTGTCCGCGGGGAACATCGGGTCCCACTCGGGGGCGCGGAAGAGACGAGGCACGTCCCAGCGCTCCGCCTCGGCGAGCGACACGCCGACACGGGTGCGGAAGAGCTTGTCCGCCCAGCTCTCATAGAGCTCCTCTGTCGAGTCGAGGAACGTGCGGCACTGTGCGGCGAGGTCGTCGAGCGCCGAGGTCGGCAGTGCTTTGCGATAGAGCTCGAGGTAGTTGTCGAACCCGAGGTCGCGGCTCCCTCGTTGCACCGTCTGGGCGGCGTCGAGGTGCAGCGGGTTCATGTGCTCGTCGAGAAGATCGTTTGCGCGCGCGTCGAGCTCGCGGCGCTTGTCGCGGTCGGGCTCATTGGCGAGGGCAGGGCGGACCATCCGATACGGAATCTCCTCGCCGTCCACCGATACCGCGAGGTCAGACTCCAGCTCGGCGAGCTTCTCGGCGTGTTCCCGGGTCAACTCTCCGAAATACCCTTCGCACGCGAACCGCCAGAGCTCGCGAGCTCGGTCGCCGCCGTTCACAGCCAGCCCGATGGACTTGACCTGGTCGAGCTCGGTCAGATTTTTGTGGCGTTCGTAGATCTGCGCCAGGTCGAAGGTCTCCTTCAGCCCGGCGTAATGGAGGTAGAACTCCTCGTCGAGCTCGGCGATGAACCGGTCCGCCTGGTCACGATAGGCGTCGAGCTCCCGGTCAGAGGGCGGGGCGAGAGGCATCGTCTCGTAGGATACGCAAGCCGTGCAAGAGATCAGTCTCAAGACCGAGCGCCGTACCCAGCTCGTCGACATCACCCAGCAGGTGCAGGAGGCGCTCGGCCCTCTCAACGGCGCGGCCGCCGCACTCGTCTACGTCCCGCATACCACGGCGGGCGTCACGATCAACGAAGGCGCGGATCCCGCCGTCGCTCAGGACCTCGAAGCGGCGCTGGAGAAGGTGGTGGACGACGGCTGGGACTGGAAGCACGTCGAGGACCCGGACGGACCCAACGCGCCGTCGCACATCCGTGCGTCGTTGATGAGCCCGCAGATCCTCATACCGCTCGACGGTGGCAAGCTCGCGCTCGGCAAGTGGCAGGGAATCTTCTTCTGCGAGTTCGATGGCCCGCGCGAGCGGAAGGTCTACGTCACTCCGCTGAGCTAGCGCCCCAGCCTTTCCACGGAGCTGCGCTGCCGGGCGTGATCGTCCAGTAGTCGTGCTGCTCGACGACCCGGCCGTCGTTGCCGAAGGTGAGCCACGAGGTGCCCGCGAGAGTGACGAGCTCGCCGCTCTCCGTCAACGACGCCCACCATTCGACGGCGGCACGGTTGCCGGCGACGAGCGGCTCGCCCCACGAGAGCTCCAGATCGTCGCCTTCGTCCGCGAACGCAGAGCGCGCGTAGTCGAGCGGCGGTTGCGGGTCGCGATCCGGATGCGAGCGGTAGACGACGTCGTCCGCGTAGACCGGCGCAAGTTCGGTCTCATCCTTTGCGCGCCACGCGCGGTCCCAAGCGTCGACCCAGGCGCGGGCTCCGGACTCCGGCTTCACGGGACGATCGTACGCCCCGAGCCAGCCAGCGCATACCCTGGTCTTCGTGGCCGCGCCCGTAACGAAGGACCAGGAGCTGGAGCTCACCATCGACCGCCTCGCATTCGGCGGTAACGGCGTCGCGCGCTTGAACGGCTTCGTCGTCTTCGTCCGGCGCGGGCTTCCGGGCGACACCGTACGGGCGCGCGTGACGAAGGTGCAGCGGCGTCACGCCGAGGCGCTCGTCACGGAAGTCGTGCATCCCAGCCCGCTGCGCGTCGAAGCTCCCTGCAAGCACTACCCCACCTGCGGCGGCTGCCGCTTTCAGGACCTTGCCTACGAGGCGCAGGTCGAGGCGAAGCACGCTCAGGTCGGAGATGCCTTGCGCCGCATCGGCGGGTTCGCGGAGCCGCCGCTCGACGAGATCCTGCCGGCCGAGGAGATCTTCCACTACCGCAACAAGCTCGAGTACTCGTTCACGCAACTCGAAGACGGGCCGACGCTCGGCTTGCACAAGGCCGGTCGCTGGGACGAGGTGCTCCAGATCGACTACTGCTGGCTGACGACCGACCTCGGCAACGCGATCCGCAACGCGGTGCGGGAATGGGCGCGCGGTGACAAGCTCGTCGCGTACGACCAGGCAGAGCACACGGGCTACCTGCGCCATCTCGTCGTGCGCGAGGGTCGCAATACGGGCCAGGTGCTCGTCCAGCTCGTCACCAGCCCGGGTGAGAAGTTCGACTCGGGTGGACTCGTCGACACGCTGCGGCAGTTCCCGGAGGTGCGTTCGATCCACTGGTCGGTCAACGAAGGGCAGGCGGAGGTGACGACGAACCTCCCGACCCAGCTGCTGTGGGGAGAGGAGGCGATCGAGGAGCAGTTGTGCGGGATGCGTTTCCGCGTTCGCCCGAACGCGTTCCTGCAGACGAACACGTTGATGGCGGAGAAGCTCTACGAGACTGCGCGGGAGTTCGCGGGCCTCACCGGCAACCAGACGGTATACGACCTTTACTGCGGGATCGGCACGATCGGGCTCCTGCTCGCGCCGGACGCGCTGACGGTATGGGGGATCGACGTGTCGGAGGAGTCGATCGCGTGCGCGCTCGAGAACGCGGAGCTGAACGGGATCGGCAACGCGGCGTACTTCGCCGGCAATGTCGGCCAGGTGCTGCAAGAGCTGCACGAGCGCGCGGGCGATCCGGATGTGGTCGTCGTTGACCCGCCGCGCGCGGGGCTCGCCGGAAAGGCGCTGAAACGCCTCGGCGAGATCGCCGCGCCGCGCATCGTCTACGTGAGCTGCAACCCCACGACCTTGGCGGGCGACGTCAAGCGCCTGCGCGCGGAGTACGGCTACGAGCTCAAGCGCGTGAAGCCGGTGGACATGTTCCCGCACACACCGCACGTCGAGGCCGTGGCCCGGTTGGAACGTCACACCTAAGGCAAGGTGTCTGACACCGGCCTGTGGAACTCGTTGGCATGAGTTTCCGTATCTGAGCGGGGCATTCGCGGGGCTGTGGACTGCACGGCACACTTCCGACACAGTGTCTGACACCTGGTCTGAGGGGTTCGACCGTCACGAGTTGCTCGTCCGCGGGGGACGGCTCGCGGTTGGCGCCGCGGCGGTGGTCGCCCTCCCCGGCTGGATCACGGTCGGTGCGCGATCGACCGTTGACGCGCGGCTCGTCGAACTGGCGCAGCTCGTCCAGGGCACGGTCGTCACGCCGGCGGACGCGGCGTACGACTCGGCGCGCCGTCTCTACAGCCCTCGCTACGACGGCGTCCGTCCCGGCGCGATCGTGTTCTGCGAGACGCCTCAGGACGTCTGGCGCACGGTGCGCTGGTCACGGCGGCATTCGATCCGCGTCGTCGCAAGATCGGGCGGCCACAGTTACGCGGGCTACTCGACCTGCAAGGGAGTCGTCGTCGACGTGACGCGGATGAACGCCGTCATCGTGAACCAGGCGGCCGGCACGGCGACGATCGGCGCGGGGGCGAGGCTGATCGACGTCGACCAGGCGCTGTTCCAGCAGGGAGTGATGATCCCCGCCGGCTCATGCCCGACCGTTGGCATCGCGGGTCTGACGCTTGGAGGCGGTCACGGGTTCTCCGGCCGCAAGTACGGACTGACGTGCGACAACGTTCGCAGGCTCACCATCGTGACCGCGAGCGGCCAGGCGCTCCTCGCAAGCCAGACACAGCACCCGGACCTCTACTGGGCCTGCCGAGGCGGCGGCGCGGGGCAGTTCGGCATCGTGACGAGCTTCGTCTTCGACACGCATCCCGCGAGCGACGTTGTCACCTACCGCGCGACCTGGAACTGGAGCGATGCGGCCGCAGTCGTCGCCGCCTGGCAGGCGTGGGCGCCAACTGCGCCGGACGAGCTGTTCTCGATGTGCGACCTGATCGCGACAGCCGGGCCCGGCGGCCCGATCGTCGCGTCCAACGGTCAGTACTTCGGGAGTGAGTCCGCGCTGCAGTCTCTCCTCCAACCGTTGTTGAACGCGGCAACTCCGCGAACGATGACGCTACGCACGCGCTCCTTCATCAACGCCGCACTCGACTGGGCCAACTGTTCCGACGTCGCCCGTTGTCACATCGGGGTGCCAGGCGCGGAGGTCGGCCGCTCTGACTTCCTGGCCAAGTCGGACTACGTCGCAACAGCGCTTCCGGCTGCGGGAATCCAGGTCATGATCCAAAAGATCGCACAGCGCCAGAACGATCCGGCTCTCGGCGGCGGCAGCATCCTCATGGACGCCTACGGCGGCGCGATCAATCGCGTTCCGAAAGACGCGACGGCATTCGTGCACCGCGACCAGCTCTTCTCGATCCAGTACGTGGCTGGGGCCTCGACGGCGGCCGATGCCGACTGGCTGCGTGTGTTCCGCGCGGCGATGGTGCCATACGTGTCAGGCCGGGCGTACCAGAACTACATCGATCCCGAGCTCGAGCATCCGAACATCGCGTACTACGCGACGAACCTGGCGCGGCTCCGGGCCGTCAAGGCTCGCTACGACCAGAAGAATGTGTTCCGGTTTCCTCGGAGCGTTGCGCCCGCTCCAGCCTGAGCCGCGTCCAGATCAGGTCGCCGTTTGCGAGCAGGAACCCGAGCGCGAGCAGCGGCAGCGCGGGGAGACCGCCGAGCTCGCCCCAGACCGCAAGCGCGAGCGTCGCGCCGAACGACAACGTCAATAGCAACCAGGTCAGCCTCGGGCGCAACTCCCAGCGGATCGAGGCCGCGAGGAAGAGGGCGAAGAACAGGAGATCGGGCAGGCCCAGGTTCGCGGCCGACGTCTCGCCGGGAATCGCGAAGGCGAACGAGAAGTTCGTAAAGACCTCGCGGTGCTCGTTGACGATCACCTTCGTCGGCCCCCGCCACACGGAGTAGGCGTCGACCCAGGGAATGATCAGCGCGACGAGCACAACCCAGTTCAAGGTCTCGAAGTACCGCAGGAACCAGAAGCCGACTGCGGTGACGGCGAAGAGCTTGCAGAAGTTCTCGGGCGTGTTCCAGCCCACGACGTGAAACAGAAATACGAGCACGCCGAAGGCGAGGCCCGCCGCGAGTAGCCCCGGCATGTTGCGCAGCGGCAGCACGAACCACACGAGTGCGAAGCAGGCCGGAATCACGACCAGCGCGATGAACGCGATGTCCCACCACGTCGAGGCATTCCACAGCTGTTCGTGGAATGCGTAGTAGAGGGCGAGCGCCGTCCCGAGTGCCAGTGCCCCTCCCAGCGATACATGTCGGCTTCTGGCCCGCGATCGCACGGCGCCAGAGTCCACCCTCGCCCTTAGCAGGGCAGACCAGCCTTGCTGCGGTCGAGTGCGGCCTCTGGCTTGGCGCTCGCGGACCAGAAGCTCGACGGCACCACTGGGAGAGGCACTAATAGGGCGGCAGCTCGGCCCACCATTGGCCGAGGGGCTTGAAAGCGTTCCAAAACTGAGTCTTCGCCGGAGCTTCGTCGAGCGACGCGTCGATGTCGGGAACAACCAATACCTGGACCGTCGCGGTGAACCGCTGGAGCTCGCCCGGCTTGTACTCCACAGAATCGGCTAGCGGGAACTCGATCGAGTTGAGGAACTCGACGACGCCCTCTCCCATCGCCACGATGAGCTTTGGCTGCACGATGTGGAGCTCGCGCGTGAGGAACGGCCGCGACTCGTCCTCGTCGCCGTCAGTGAACTTGATGCAGTTCGTCCCGTAGACGGACATCGGATCGACGTGGAGCCGCTGAAGCGACTTCAGGATCGCCTGGCCGGCGCGGCCGTAGAAGGCGACGCCCTCCTGCACCTCGGCCGGCTGCGGCTTGAGTTTGAGCAGCATCACGTCTGCCAGCGGATGGCCGGATCCAACGACGGGCACTCGGGTGCCGCCGCCGGCCTGGGCCACCTCGTGGGCCAGGTCGTTGATCTCGACGATCGCCTTCTGGAGGTACTTCTCGTAGATCTCGTCTGTCGCTGGCACTGCTCAGACCAGTTTCGGGACTACCGAACCCGTTCCTTGGCCTGGGCCATCCACTTGAGGGATTGGAGGTACACAAGCGACCTGGGGCGGCGCAGGATCTGGGCCGAGCGGAGGCTGAGCAGGAACTCCTCCGGGCCCTCGAAAGCCCGCATCCGGACCCCGCCGGTGCCGACTCCCTGGAGCACGTGCGCGTCCGAGCCCGCTCCCATCGTCAGGTTGTACTTGCGGGCGAAGCGCAGCGCCTCGTCGTTGTAGGCCTCGAAGAGGAGACGGGCGTTGTAGACCTCGAAGACGTCGATGTCCTCGAGGTGGCGCTGGAGCGTCGCCGGGTCGGCAATCGAGTGCATGCGATCGAAGGGATGCGGGAGATAGACGAGGCCGTCCTGCTCTTTGATCGCCGCCACCGTGTCGGCGAAGGACATGCCGCGCGGGACCTCCTCGCGAAGGAAGAGCCCGATCACCTCTCCCTGGCCGTCCGTCTTCACTTCCTCGCCCGGGATGACGACAAGGTCGTGATCGCGTGCGAGCGCGCTCGTCTCGAGCGCACCGCCGAACACGTTGTGGTCCGTGACGGCGATTGCGCCGAGTCCGATCGCCTCTGCGTGCATGATCAGGTCGGCCGGATCGACGGCGCAGTCGTGCGACCAGCTCGTGTGCATGTGCAGGTCGCAGAGCACCCAGGAACGCTCCGCAAGCGGATCGTCTGACCGGTGGGGCGCCTGGCGTCGTTCCGTCAGCGAGCGATAGAGCTCGTCGAGCTCACGCGCCACGTCCGCGAAGCTCTGGCCCTCCGCGTCGGCACCCGCCCGTTCCGCCTTGCGCCTGCGGAACTCCGGGTCCTCGGCGAGCCGTGCAACTTCGGCGCCGGCGAGCTCGGGCTGCTCGCGAGTGCCCGGCGGGGAAGCGACTGCGCATCCTGATGCCGATGCTTCGAGTCGCACGCGCTCGAGCCCGGCGAGCGCCGGCACGAAGATGCTCGCCTCCGCGAGGAGCGGTGCTCGCGCTGCGCCTTCGCGAGCTGTTCGCACGTGCACGCGGTCACGCAGGAGACGCGGGATTGTCGGGCGGCCCGCCAGAGGCTTCGTTCGCAGGAGAACGAGCTCCCAGTCCGGCAGTTCCTCCAGCGCACGGAAGACGCCGCGCAGGAGCGTGCGCTCGTTCGGCCGCCACTCGAGCACAATCAGGTTGCGCTTGGCCTTGGGCCGGAAGAGCTCCGGATCGATTCCCTCGCTGATGACGCGGTACTCGCCAGGGAAGCGGATCGCAGCTGCCTCGGCCGTCTCCTCGTTCGTCACGACGAGCGCGTCGATGCGCCCTAGCAAGCGGTCGCGTTGTGCCCGGCCGGGCGGATAGCCGAGCCGTTCCGCGTTCAGGAAGGTCGCAACGGTCATTGCCTGCGCGTCGCGCAGGGCCAGGTACGAAAGCGAAGGAAGTCCCGGTTCGAACCCGTGGACGATGTCGAACCGTCCCAGCGTGAGCGCGAGCGACAGGTTCGCGCGCGCGCCGACCGGCACGCCGATCCGGCTACGGCGCGAGATGGGGACCGCCGGGCCGAGGGCGACCACCTCCGCGTCGAGCCCGTCGAGCAGCGCCCGGCGCCCCGCGGCGAGATCTCGGGCGCGATTGGACGACGCGAGCACGGTCACGGTGTGGCCGATTGCACGCAGCTCGCGCGCGATTCCCTCCACATGCTCGTTGACGTCGTGCGGCTGTGACCAGGCGAAGGGCGTGACGAGGCAGATCCGTAAGCCCACCACTCCGAGTGTAGTGAGGAGGGCCCGGCGAGAGGCCGAGCCCTCCTGCTCACCTCACTTCAGCGGTCGTAGGGCTGGTTGAACGTCCGCGGTGCGCGGATCGCGATCACGTGGCTGATCCGCGGTAGCTCCGCCTGCACCGACAGGTAGAGCAAGTGATTGTCGTTCGAGAACCAGGGGCCCGTGGGCTCGTCCCTGGTTTGTGCGAAGAGGATGAGGTTCTCTGCACCCTGCTGGCCTCGCGGAAGCACCCAGACCTGGTTCACGTTGCCTGTTGGGCCGCGTCCAAAGTCACTTGCGCTGTGGTCCTCCATGATGAAGAGGTCACCTGCATCGGTGTAGCGCAGGTTGTCGGGACGGCCGAGTCGTGCGAAGTCACCTTCGACGAGTGTGTACCCGTGAACCTCGTCTTGGTTGACGTCGGTCAGGACGATGATGCGCCCAGGATCGGCCCCCACGCCTGATTCGCTGAATGTGACGCTGTTGCCGCTCGGCCCGGGCACCATGCCCTCGGCCTTCGCGAAGCTGTTCGTCGCGTTCGGCGGGCCTGCCATGGCGACCATGTCCGCTTCGGGATTGAACGGATCGAGCGGGCCTACCCAATGGCCGGTGTTGGTCGTCCGATTGAAGACGAGCCCGTAGAGATTCCCGCTCGTCAGGTCAGTCGCTCGCTCGGGGACGAACTTGTACAGGTACTGGTTGTTCCCGCGGTCGTTCGTCAGGACCCACGAAGTGCCGACGCGGGCTTCCTGCTCGTGGCTGAACCAGCCCATGCCGGTCGCCCGTGTCGCCTTTCCCGTGGCGGGATCGATTTCCCAGACCCAGCCGGAACGCTTCTCGGGATCGACGACGAACGGAAACTCCTCATTCGTGAGATAGGTCTTCCACGGTGTCTCGCCGCCGGCGCAGAGATCGTGGAGGCCCGTCGTGATCAGTTCTTTCTCGAGGACGGTCGTGCCGTCCTGCGCAAGAGTGATGCGTGACACGGAGCCCCAGCCGTCGGAGTCATTGTCCCCCGGCGTTCGTTCTGTGACGTGGCACTTACTCGCGTCGCCCTGGAACGGGTCGCGTGGATCTGTCAGCTCGTGGTTGCTGAGGAGCCAGTATCCGCCACCTGGTTTCGGGAAGACGACGTTGGCATCGGGGTCGTCCGGCATCGGCCAGACGGTCCCATCCTCGGTCGACTGCGTCCCGGGTTCGCACGACTGATAGAGGTCGGTGTAGGTGTAACCGGCGGGCAGGTCGATGAGGCCGGCCGGGTCTGACTGCGGTGGTCCTAGAGTTGTCGGTGCACTGGTGGCGCTCATCGCCCAGACGGCTGCGACTACGGCCACGAGCAGCGCAAGAAGCGCAATGCGGCGGTTCATTATCTCCCTCCCCTGAGTAGAAGACCGCGGGATTCTACGGCCTTCTACCCAAGGAGAGAGCTAGGAAACGACGCCCGCGCCTTCCTTCGTCTGCTTGCGCTCGTTGTCTCGAATGAACTTCTCCGCTGCGTCGTAAGCCTCGTCATCAGGCACCTGCTTCGGCGGGGACTTCATCAGGTAGGCGCTCGGTCCTTCGAGTGCGCCCGCGACGCCGTTGTTCAATGCGAGCTTCGCCAGCCGGACGGCGTCGATGACGATGCCGGCAGAGTTCGGCGAGTCCCAGACTTCGAGCTTCAGCTCCAGGTTCAGCGGTACGTCGCCGAAGGCCGAGCCTTCCATCCGGATATACGCCCACTTGCGGTCGCTGAGCCACGGCACGTAGTCGGACGGGCCGACGTGGACGTTCTTCGCGCCGAGGTCGTAGTCGAGCATCGACGTGACGGCATTCGTCTTCGAGATCTTCTTCGACTCGAGCCGCTCGCGCTCCAGCATGTTGAGGAAGTCGGAGTTGCCGCCGACGTTCAGTTGCATCGTCTTGTCGAGCCGGACACCGCGCTCTCGGAAGAGAGAGGTGAGCACGCGGTGCGTGATCGTCGCGCCGACCTGCGACTTGATGTCGTCGCCGATGATCGGCAATCCCTTCTCCTCGAACCGGCGCTGCCAGTAGGCCTCGCGGGCGATGAAGACCGGCATGCAGTTGACCATCGCGCAGCCCGCCTCGAGCACCTGCTCCGCGTACCACTTGGTGGCGGCGTCGGAGCCGACCGGCAGGTAGTTGACGACGACGTCCGTCTTCGTGTCGCGCAGGATCCCGACGACGTCGGCGGTCTCACCGGGCGCCTTGGTGACGACCTCGGAGATGTACTTGCCGAGCCCGTCGTGCGTCATGCCGCGTTGGACCTCGATGCCGGTCTTCGGCACCTCGGCAAATTTGATCGTGTCGTTCGGGTGCGCCCAGATCGCCTCGGACAGATCCTTGCCCACCTTGTCCGTCGTGACGTCGAACGCGGCCGTGAACTCGATATCGCGAATGTGGTACCCGCCGAGGTTCACGTGCATGAGGCCGGGGACGAACTGGTCGTCGGGCGAATCCTTGTAGTACTCCACTCCCTGAAGCAGCGAGTTGGCGCAGTTGCCGACGCCTACGAGAGCCACGCGGACGCGGTCATCGAGGCGCCCGGTCCCGTTCTGCTTGCCGTTTTGCTGAGTCATCCTGGGTGAACCTCCTATCGCATTCCTGCTATGGGCGGAAGATAGCAGGTTTGCGATACGTCAGCGAGGAGGAAGCCGCCCCGCGGACGGCCCGGTGATCCCTCGGCTCTGGACGAAACGTCGATAGAGATAGAGAAGCAGGGTGGCGCCGAGGAAGGCAAAGATGAGCCCGCCCGCCGTGCCGAGGAGGATCCGAGCAATGATCCCGCCGATCAGGGAGCCTGCAAGGCCAAGGCCTATGGTCGCGTACCAGGGCATCGGATCGGGGCCGGGAAGCGCGAGCCGGGCCAGGCCGCCGACGATGAAGCCCCACACGATCAGGCCGATGATGAAGAACAGCACCGCGCGGTTACCTCCGTTCCAACAGTTGCTTGCGGACGAAGAGGATGCGCTGCAAGACCGTCAGCCAGGCCGTCGCCGTGAGGAGGTAGATGGCCCACTGCAGGACACCCCAGGGCGCGAGCACGAGCCCGGCCGTGATCGCGACAACGCGCTCGGCCCTCGAGCCGAGGCCGACGTCACCGCGGAGGCCGAGTGCCTCGGCCTTCGCGCGCGTGTAACTGACCAGGAACGAGCCGGCGATGGCCGCGATCGTCGCGCCGAGCGCGACCTCGTTTCCGTGGCGCGCGAAGATCAGTGCAATCGCACCGAGCATCGCGCCCTCGCCGACCCGGTCGGTCGTCGAGTCGAGGAACGATCCGAACGGTGTGGTCTTGCCTCCGGCCCGAGCGAGCGCGCCGTCGAGGATGTCGAGGATCGAGCCGACGACGAAGACGAACGCGCCGAGCCAGTAGAAGAGGAACTTGTCGTGGTCCTCGAAGTACACGAGCACCGCGGCGGCGAGGCACAGCGAGACACCGGCGGTCGTGAGCGCGTTGGGAGTGATGCGCGTACGTGCGAGGCCGACGATTGAACGGGACGCCAGCGAGCGCGCCCCGGTCGTGTAGCCCTGCTTGACGCGTTGCAACACGGCGGTTTCCCTCATGTCCTCGCCCATCGCATTCCTGCTATGTCGAAACTATAGCAGGCGTGCGATGACGTTCTTGAAGCGCGCTCGGTACACGATCGCGAGCGCGATCACGGCAAGCACGACACCCGCTACGACATCGAGCCAGAAGTGGTTGCCCGTAGCCATCACGGAAAACCAGACCCACGCCGGCCAGAGCAGCCAGACCGCTTTCCAGATCGGCCGCCGGACGACGGACGCAAGGATGACCCCGGCGATCAGCGCGTCCGCGGCATGCAGGCTCGGCATCGCCGCGTACGGGTTCGACGCGAATTCGATCAGCCCGCTGCCGTGATTCAGCCCGCCGAATTGGCTCAACGTGTCGGTGAAGCCCATCGACGTGAAGAAGCGCGGTGGCGCAGTCGGCAGGAAGACGTAGCCGAGCAGGCCGAGCACGTTCGCGAGCAGGATCGTGTTGCGGAATCGCGTGAATGCCGCGTTGCGTCGGAAGTAGACCCAGAGGAGCGCAAGCCCGACCACCGTGAACTCGGAATTCCAGTACGTCCACGAGACCAGCGTCTCGAGCACGTGTGAAGACTGTGTCCAGCCCTGCAGCGTCAGCTCGCCGAGGCCTGCAAGCCGCTGCTCGGCGTCAATCACGCGCCAGCCGTTGGTGAAGGCCCGAGCAGGATCGCGGTCGGCCACGCCGCGCGCCACCTGATAGGCGGCGAGGAAGCCGAACCAGATCAGCAGTTGGTAGCCGAAATCGGCGTAACCCCGTGGGAATAGGCGCCTTCCGGCTGCAATGGCGGCGGTCATGACCTCTGAACTCTAAACGTCGGGGAGGCTGCCAGGAATCCCCCGCTTGTGGCGCTATCCGCCTATTTGCGACATTGACCGCGAGGCTCGTACGAAGCCTGGGTCGTTGATCCTGTGTTTCAGCTCCTTGTGCCGCACGGCGAAGCGGAGAAGCTCGACCAGTTCGTCGTCGCCGGCGCCCTCACGCAGCGGCGTCTTCAGATCCCATTCCCTTCGTGAGAAAAGGCACGTGCGGAGCTGTCCGTCGGCAGTGACACGGATGCGGTCGCAGCTCGAGCAGAAGGGCTCTGAGACAGGATTCACGAACCCGATCTCGCCGGCACCGTCCGCAAAGCGGAAGCGCCGGGCCGTGGAAGAGGGCTTGGCGGGAAGCTCGACCAAAGGGCCGTGCTCTGTCTCGATGATCGCGCGGATCTCCGCGCCCGTCAGGACGTCGTCTTCGCGCCACGCCTCGTCGGCGTCGAGCGGCATGAACTCGATGAAGCGCACGACGTAGGGCTTCCGCCGTGCCAGCTCCGCGAGTGCAGGAACCTCCGTCTCGGTGAACCCCTTGACGGCGACGCAGTTGACCTTGATCGGCCGCAGCTCTGGATAGCGCTCTGCTTCATCCAGTCCGCGCAGGACCGCGTCGAGCGCATCGCGTCGGGTGATCTCGGCAAAGCGAACATGGTTGAGCGAGTCGAGCGAGACGTTGAGGCGCTGCAGGCCGGCCTCGACCAACGGTCCGGCGAGCCGGTCGAGCAAGACTCCGTTGGTGGTCAGCGAGAGATCACGAACGCCGTCGATGGCCGAGAGCATCCCGACGAGCACGGGCAGGTCGCGCCGGACGAGCGGCTCGCCGCCGGTCAGCCGCACCTCGTCGACGCCGAGCCGTGCGAGAACTCCCACGAGTCGCGAGATCTCTTCGAAGCTGAGGATCTCCTGCCGGCCGAGCCATTGCAGGCCTTCCGCCGGCATGCAGTACGTGCAGCGAAAGTTGCACTTGTCGGTGACCGACACGCGCACCGACTTGATCTCGCGGCCCCACGAATCGCGCAACGGCTCCATGAAATGAGCTTAGCCGAGGTTTCGGGGTGCAAATGACGAGGAAGGTCGCGCCGATCCACCCTCTGAAGGAGGACCTGATGTCGGAAAGCTGGTTGGTTCGCGGAGAGACGCCCGGTGACGGTGGCGATGGCGGCAACGGCGGCGGTGCCGGGGGCGGCGGCGGCGGCGGCGGCGGCGACGAGGAAGGGACCGAGCCCACCTAGGCTCACCGACTAGCTCGACGTTGCGAAGGCGCCTCAGCGGGCGCCTTCGCCGTATTCGGAGACAATCGCGCGGTGCCGGCTCTCGTTGCGCTGATCTTCGTCACCGCGGTTTGGGGTGTGACGTTCGTCCAGGTCAAGGACGCCGTCGCGATCTACCCGCTTTTCGCGTTCCTCGCGGTCCGGTTCGCGATCGCTACGGCAACCCTTGCCTGGCCGGCGGGGAAGCGGGTGCGCGGGCTCGGCCGCAGCGGCGTCGCCGGCGGTGCGTTCCTCGGCCTGCTGCTCGCCGCGGGGTACGCGCTGCAGACGGCAGGGCTCGAACGCACGACGGTTTCGAGCACGGGCTTCATCACCGGGATGTACGTCGTGCTCACGCCGCTGATCGCCCTCCTGCTCTATCGCGCACGCATCGGGCTCGCAGCGTGGGGAGGAGTGCTGCTCGCGACCGCCGGTCTGGCGATGCTCTCGGGGATTCACGCAGGCTCCGTCACCGGAGATCTGCTCGTGCTCGCGGCGGCGGCGGTGTACTCGCTCCAGATCGTGCTGATGGAGCGTTACGCGCCGCGCTTCGACGCCCTGGCTTTCACGTTCGTCGAGATGGCGTCGGCGTTCCTTGGGCTGCTCGTAGTCGCGCTCGCGCTCGGCGACCTTGGTGTGCCGCGTGGCTGGACGGTGTGGGGCGCGCTCCTCGTGACGGGCGTGTTCGCGAGCGCGCTCGGCTATCTCGTCCAGACCTGGGCCCAACGGCGCACCTCGGCGACACGCACCGCGCTGGCGTTCTCGATGGAGCCGGTGTGGACCGCGTTCTTCGGTTACACCCTCGCGGGAGACCGGCTCGGCGCACTCGGTTGGGGAGGCTGCGCCGCGATCATGGCCGGGATCGTGCTCGCGGAGCCGGCGGCCGCGGCCGTGCTTGTCGGCGTCGTCAGGGCAAAGTCATCGAGAACGCGTACGTCGCCTCGTTGAAACGCCCACCTTGAGGCGGCCGTGCCTGGACGTGGACGCTGACGACCCGCGTGCCGGCGAAGACTGTGCCCGTGTAATCCCCGACCATGCGCCCGCTCACGGTTCGCGCGAGCCAGGTCAGACGCATTCGGCTTGGGTTCAGGCGACGCGGCTTCGCCCAGCGAGCGCCGCGTGTCTTCGATGTGACGAGATACACGTCGATGAGGCAGTTCGCCTCGGTGCAGTCGGCGGTGCTCACCGCGTAGTAGGTCAATGCCAGGCGTGACCCGGCGACTGCAATGTCCGGAAGCACGAACTCCGCGCGCGAGCGCAGCGGGCCGAGCGGGACGCGTCGCACCGTTGTCCAGGTGTGAGCAGTCGGCGAGCGTGACCAGACGATGTCGTCGGTCGCGCAGCGAGCCCGGAAGCGGCAGTCGAGCCACGCGACGTACACGACGCCGGCAGCATCGACGGTCGCGGTCGGCAGGCTGAAGACCCGAAGCCTGTCCGGTCTGATCGGGCGCCTGTGGAAGATGACGCTCGAGATCAACTCTCGATCGGAGAAGGTGACGCCGCCGTCCTTGGAACGGACAGCTTCCGCCATCCCGTCCTCGAAGAACACGACCACGAGCTCGCCGTTCGGCCGGACGACCGGCTGCACTCCCGGCGACACGATGTTCGCGTTGACGGTGAGGAGGACCGGTGCCGACCAGGTGCGGCCTCCGTCGCTCGAGCTCTGCACCGCGATGTGGCTGCCACGGTGGTCCGGGTCGGTGTCATGCGCAACGTCGGTGTAAGCGAGATAGCAGTGTCCGCCGAAGGGGCTCGCCTTGCCGTTGTCGCAGGTGAGCCACTGCTTGTCGAGTGCCGTGCCGGTGCTGGAGTCGCGCGGGTAAGAGACCGCCGTAACGGGTGCTTCCCAGGTGAAGCCATCGGTCGACGCGCTCACGGCGAGCGCGCTTTGCCCGGCAACGTCGGGAACGAGCGTGGCGATCAGCCAGCGGCCGTGCAGGGCGTCGTAGGCGACCACCGGGTCGCTGGACGCGCCGGCCCCGGGTAGGCCGGGCAGCAGGCCGGGCCGCCAGGTCCGGCCGGCATTCGTCGAGGTCGAGAATCCGATCGCACCGGAGGCGCCGCCGAAGAAACGGCCGACCTGGAAGGTGGCGACGATCTTCGAGCCGACCGCGAAGGCATCCGGCTCGACCTCCGTTGCGTGCTGGGCGTCGGGGGTGCTCGCCGTGTCCGTGGAGATCCGGACGAGCGAGGGCGGCGGCACCTTCGCACCGGCCAGGCTTGCCACCACCAGGGCTAACACCGCAGCGCCCGCCAACGCTCCCGCAGACTTGATACGATGCGGCTTAGATTTTCTCATAGACCCACAAGGAAAGGCGAAACCAGGTATGGCAAAGACTATCGGCATCGATCTCGGCACGACCAACAGTGCGATGGCCGTGCTCGAGGGCGGCGAGCCCGCCGTGATCCCGAACGCCGAGGGCGGCCGCACGACGCCGTCCGTCGTTGCGTTCACGAAGGACGGTCAGCGGCTGGTCGGGGCGCCGGCGCGCCGCCAGCAGGTGACGAATCCCGAGAACACGGTCTTCTCGATCAAGCGGTTCATGGGCCGCAAGTGGGACGAGGTCTCGGAGGAGATGACGATCGTCCCCTACGAGGTCGTGAAGGGACCGAACGGGGACGCGCGCGTGAAGGCAGGCGGCCAGGAGTATGCGCCGCCGGAGATCAGCGCGATGATCCTCCAGAAGCTGAAGGCGGACGCCGAGGCGTACCTCGGCGAGCCGGTGAGCGACGCAGTCGTCACCGTCCCCGCCTACTTCAACAACGCGCAGCGCGAGGCGACAAAGGACGCGGGCAAGATCGCGGGCCTCAACGTCGTTCGCATCATCAACGAGCCGACGGCCGCTGCACTCGCGTACGGCCTCGACAAGGAAGGCTCCGACCAGACGATTCTCGTCTTCGACCTTGGCGGCGGCACGTTCGACGTGTCGATCCTCGATCTCGGCGAGGGCGTCTTCGAGGTGAAGGCCACGAACGGTGACAACCACCTCGGGGGCGACAACTTCGACAAGGCGGTCGTCGACTGGATGGTCGCGGAGTTCAAGAAGGACCAGGGCATCGACCTCGCGGCCGACCGGATGGCGCTCCAGCGTCTCTACGAGGCGGCGGAGAAGGCGAAGATCGAGCTGTCTTCCACGATGACGACGCAGATCAACCTGCCGTTCATCACCGCGACGCAGGAGGGCCCGAAGCATCTCGACCTCCAGCTCACGCGCGCGAAGCTCGAGGAGATCACTGCCGACCTGCTTGAGCGCACGGTGGGCCCGACGCGTCAAGCGCTCGAGGACGCCGGCATCGACAGGTCGAAGATCGATCATGTCGTCCTGGTCGGCGGCATGACGCGCATGCCTGTGGTGCAGGCGAAGGTCAAGGAGCTGATCGGCAAGGACCCGCACAAGGGTGTGAACCCGGACGAGGTCGTCGCTGTCGGCGCCGCGATCCAGGGCGGCGTGCTGAAGGGCGAGGTCAAGGACATCCTCCTGCTCGACGTCACGCCCTTGTCGCTCGGCATCGAGACGAAGGGCGGCGTGTTCACTCGCCTGATCGAGCGCAACACGACCATCCCGACGAAAAAGTCCGAGACGTTCACGACGGCGGAGGACAACCAGCCCTCCGTGGAAGTGCACGTCCTGCAGGGCGAGTCGGAGATGGCGGCGTTCAACAAGACGCTCGGCAAGTTCCAGCTCGTCGGCATTCCGCCGGCGCCGCGGGGCCTGCCGCAGGTCGAGGTCTCCTTCGACATCGACGCCAACGGGATCATCAATGTCTCGGCGAGGGATCTCGGCACGGGGAACCAGCAGCAAATCCGGATCGAGGGTGGCTCGGGCCTCAAGGAGGAAGAGGTCCAGCAGTTGATCCGTGACGCGGAGGCGCACGCTGACGAGGCGCGCCGCCTGCGCGAGGTCGCGGACACGAAGAACAACGCCGAGCAACTCGCCTACCAGACCGAGCGTTCGCTCAAGGAGCACCGCTCTGCTCTAGACGAGGCCGACGCTGCGACGATCGAGGGCCGGGTCATGGAGCTCCGGCAGGCACTCGAAGGCGACGACGTCGGCGAGATCCGCGCCAAGACGGAGGCGCTGCAGGAGGCGTCGCACAAGCTCGCAGAAGCGGTCTACGCATCTGCGCAGCAGCAGACGACGTCGACTGCCTCCGCGGGCGGCAACGGTGGCGCGGCGGATGACGAGGTCGTCGAGGAGGGTGACTACGAGGTCATCGACGAGGAGCAGGAGGCTCCGAAGGCGTAATGACGGACGAGCCACAGGTCACAGAGCAGCCCGAGGAGAGCGTCGACGTCGACGCTCTCCAGGCTGACCGCGATCAGCTCTTCGACCGCTTGCAGCGTCTCGCAGCGGAGTTCGACAACTACCGCAAGCGGAACGCGCGCGAGCAGGCGGCGTTCGCCGAGCGCGCGAGCGAGCGGCTCGTGAAGGAGCTGATCCCGATCCTCGACGACCTCGGGCGCGCGCTCGAGGCGGCGGCGGATCATGAGGAGGCCAAGCTGGAGGACGGGGTTCGGCTCGTTCACCGCTCGCTGGCGGACCTTTTGCAGAAGCAGGGTCTGACCGAGATCGAGACCGACGGCAAGTTCGATCCGCACGTGCACGAGGCGCTCCTCTCACAGCCGTCCGAGGCGGAGGAGGGTTCCGTAATCGAGGTCGTGCAGAAGGGCTACCGGCTTGGTGACAAGGTCCTGCGGCCTGCTCGTGTCGTCATCGCGGCACCTTCGGAGGGCTAATTGGCGACCCTGTACGACACGCTCGGCGTGAAGAAGGGCGCGACGGCGTCCGAGATCAAGAAGGCCTACCGCAAGCTCGCGGCGCAGTTCCACCCCGACAAGAATCCCGGCGACGCCGCTGCGGAAGAGAAGTTCAAGGAAGTGCAGAACGCGTACGACACGCTTTCCGATCCGGAGAAGCGCAAGCAGTACGACGCGTTCGGCACGGCGAACGGGCGACGCCCACCGGGGTCCGATCCACGCGATTTCAACTTCGGCGGCGGCGGCAATTTCACGATCAACGATCTCGGCGATCTCGGCGACCTGTTCGGCGGAATCTTCAACCGCGGCCAGGGTGGGCGTGTCAGGCGGCAGCCCGAGCGTGGAGCGGACATCGAGATTCAGGTCAGCCTGTCGTTCGAGGACTCGCTCCGCGGGCTCGAGACGAAGATTCCGGTCGAGGTGACCACCGCCTGCCGCGAGTGCGGCGGCACGGGCGCAGAGCCGGGGACGTCTCCGGTGATCTGTCCCGAGTGCAACGGTCGCGGTGTCGTCTCGGAGAGCCAGGGTTTGTTCGCCCTGTCGCAGCCGTGCCCTCGCTGCCGCGGGAACGGCACGGTCGTCGAGAAGCCGTGCAAGAAGTGCAAGGGCTCGGGCCGCGAGCGGCGCACGAAGCACTACACGGTCAAGATTCCGGCAGGCGTGAAGGACGGCACGCGGATCCGCCTCAAGGGCAAGGGCGAGATCGGCGAAGGCGGCGGACCGGTGGGCGACCTGTACGTCGTCACGCGGGTCGAGCCGTCGAAGAAGTTCGAGCGGCGTGGCGCGGATCTCGTCATCGAGGTTCCCGTCACGTACACGGAAGCCGCGCTCGGCGCGACCGTCGAGGTGCCGACGCCGTACGGCGACCGCGTATCGCTGAAGGTTCCGGCAGGCACCCAGGACGGCCGGCAGCTGCGCATCCGCGGCCACGGCGCTCCGAAGCTGGACGGCAGCGGGAAGGGCGGCCTGATCGCCCGCCTGCGCGTGAGCGTCCCGAAGAAGCTGTCGAAGAAGGAGCGCGAAGCGCTCGAGGAACTGCAGAAGCTGTCCCACGACGATCCGCGGGAGGCGTTGTTCTCGTGAAGACCGCCGCAATCGTCCTCGTCAGTGTCGGCACGGTCGGCGTCCTCGTGACGTTCGTGATCATGCGCCGTAAGCTCGAAGAGTTGCGGCGGCTGAGGGACGGTCAGTGATGGACGACCGTCCGCGTTACATGATCTCGGTCGCCGCCGACCTCGTCGGCATGCATCCGCAGACGCTTCGGATCTACGAAAGCAAGGGGCTGATCCGCCCGAAGCGCACGGCGGGAAACACGCGGCTGTATTCCGAGGCTGACATCGAGCGGCTGCAGCTGATCCAGCAGCTGACGAACGACCTCGGCCTCAACCTGGCGGGCGTGGAGCAGGTGATGCAGCTGCAGGACGAGGTGCAGCGCATGCGGCGGACGCTGGACCGCATGGAGCGCGAGATGCGCGAGGCGATCAGCCAGGTGCACCGCCAGTACCGCCGCGACCTTGTCCCGTGGAAGCCGCCCATCGACCTGATTCCGACGCGTCGCTAATGGAACGTACCGGTGCCAGGCACGGCTACGAAATCGTGACGCGATCGCGACGACAGCCACGATTTGCCTGCATGCGTCGCGGAACGTACCGGTGCCAGGCACGGGTACGAAACTGAAACGAGAGGCGCACGAGTTATGGACTTCAACAAGCTGACACTCAAGAGCCAGGAGGCCGTCGCGGCTGCGCAGGAGCTTGCGCGCCGAATGGGGAACCCCGAGCTCTACCCGGAGCACCTGCTGCTGGCGCTGCTCGACCAGGAGCTGCCGCAGCAGCTCGTGCCCGACGCCGCGGAGTTGCGCGCGCAGGCCGAGGCTGCGCTGCACGCAAAGCCGTCCGTCCAGGGGATGCAGCAGCAGCCGAACGTTTCCGCCGCCTTCTCGCGCGCGCTCGACAAGGCCGCCGACGAGGCGAAGCGCATGGAGGACGACTACGTCTCGACCGAGCACCTGCTGCTCGCGCTCGACGTCGTTCCGCGCGACCAGCTCGAGGCGAAGATCAAGGCCGTCCGCGGCGGGCAGCGTGTGACGTCGCAGGATCCGGAGGAGACCTACCAGGCACTCGAGAAGTTCGGGCGCGATCTCACGGCTGCAGCGGAGGAGGGCAAGCTCGACCCGGTGATCGGTCGCGACGAGGAAGTGCGCCGCGTGATCCAGGTGCTCTCCCGCCGAACCAAGAACAACCCGGTGTTGATCGGCGACCCCGGCGTCGGCAAGACCGCGATCGTCGAGGGGCTTGCGCAGCGCATCGTTGCGGGGGACGTCCCCGAAGGGCTCAAAGGGAAGCGCGTCTGGGCGCTGGACATCGGCGCGCTGCTTGCAGGCTCGAAGTACCGAGGCGAGTTCGAGGAACGCCTCAAGGCGGTGCTGAACGAGATCCAGTCCGCGGAAGGGCGGATCATCCTCTTCATCGACGAGCTGCACACGATCGTCGGCGCCGGCGCCGCTGAAGGCGCTGTCTCCGCCGGCAACCTGCTCAAGCCGATGCTTGCGCGCGGCGAGCTGCGCGCCGTCGGCGCGACCACGCTCGACGAGTACCGCAAGCACATCGAGAAAGACGCTGCGCTCGAGCGCCGCTTCCAGCCGATCTTCGTCGGCGAGCCGTCCGTCACCGACACCATCGCGATCCTGCGCGGACTGAAGGAGCGCTACGAGGCGCACCACGGCGTGCGCATCCGCGACGCAGCACTCGTCGCCGCAGCGGTGCTCTCCGACCGCTACATCACCGACCGCTTCCTCCCGGACAAGGCCATCGACCTCGTCGACGAGGCGGCATCGCGCCTACGCATGGAGATCGACTCGAGCCCGGTCGAGCTCGACGAAGCCGATCGCCGCGTACGCCAGCTCGAGATCGAGCTCGCCGCGATGCAGAAAGAGTCGAAGGACATCCGCGAGCCCGTCGAGCGCGAGCTCGCCGAAGCGAAGGAACGCCACGCCGGGCTCGCCGCGCGCTGGTCGCATGAGAAAGAGGCGCTCGACCGCGTCAAGGAGATCACGCAGCGGATCGACGAGCTACGTATGGAGTACGAGCGCGCCGAACGCGCGGGAGACTTCAACCGTGCGGCTGAAATTCGCCACGGCGAGCTGCCGCAGCTGGAGCGCGAGCTCGCGGAGCGTGACGGTACGCACCTGGAGAACCCGATGGTGAAGGAGGAAGTCGACGAGGACGACGTCGCGTCAGTCGTCGCACGGTGGACCGGCATCCCGGTCGACCGGCTGCTCGAGGGCGAAACCGAGAAGCTGATCCACATGGAGGAGCGTTTGCACCAGCGCGTCGTCGGCCAGGACGAAGCGGTCGAGGCGGTGGCCAATGCACTGAGACGCGCACGTACCGGCCTGCAGGATCCGAACCGCCCGATCGGCTCCTTCGTCTTCCTCGGCCCGACCGGCGTCGGCAAGACCGAGCTCGCGAGGGCGCTCGCGGAGTTCATGTTCGACGACGACCGCGCCATGCTGCGGCTCGACATGTCCGAGTACCAGGAACGGCACACGGTCGCGCGGCTCGTCGGCGCGCCGCCCGGCTATGTCGGCTACGAGGAAGGCGGCCAGCTGACCGAAGCCGTGCGCCGACGCCCGTACTCGGTGATCCTCCTCGACGAGATCGAAAAGGCGCACAACGAGGTCTTCGACGTCCTGCTGCAGATCCTCGACGACGGCCGCCTCACCGACGGCCAGGGTCGTACGGTCGACTTCCGCAACACCGTCCTGATCATGACCTCGAACCTGCGCTCGCAGGAACAGATGCGCGAGTTCTTCCGGCCGGAGTTCCTGAACAGGATCGACGAGATCGTGGAGTTCAAGCCGCTGACGAAGGAGCAGCTCGCGGAGATCGTCGAGCTGCAACTGGAACGTCTCCGCGTAAGACTCGCGGAGCGCGGTATCGCGCTCGAGCTCACCGACGAGGCGAAGCACGTCCTCGCCGAAGCAGGTTGGGATCCGACCTACGGCGCCAGACCGCTCAAGCGCGCGATCCAGCGGATGATCGAGAACCCGCTGGCCTTGCGGTTGCTCGAAGGCGACTTCGGCGAGGGCGACACGGTTCGTGTCGACGCGAAGGGTGGTGAGCTCGTCTTCGAGCGAGCCGCCGCACGCCAACCTGCAGCCGCCTAGCGTGCCGGGGAACCACTTCGGCGAAGAGGTCGCCGCTCACTACGACGCGTCGGCGGAGCACGACCCAATGTTCTCGCCGGAGGCGATCAACCCGGTTGTCGACTTGCTCGTCGAGCTCGCGCGTGACGGGCGTGCACTGGAGCTCGGCATCGGCACGGGTCGCATCGCGCTGCCGCTCGCCGAGCGCGGCGTGCTTGTGCACGGCATCGATCTCTCGGAGGCCATGGTCGCTCGTCTGCGCGCCAAGCCCGGGGCCGACAAGATCGACGTCACGATCGGCGACTTCGCCACAACGAGGGTGGACGGCACGTTCGCCCTCGCGTACCTCGTCTACAACACGATCCAGAACCTCACGAGGCAGGAGGCCCAGGTCGCGTGCTTCCAGAACGTCGCCGCGCATCTGGAGCCCGGCGGCTGCTTCGTGATCGAGGTTGGGCTGCCGGACCTGCAGCGCTTGCCGTTCGGTGAGACGATCCGCACGTTCCGCCTCACCGAGTCGCATCTTGGGTTCGACACGTACGACGTCGCGAACCAGGGCCTGATCTCGCACCACTACACCCGCGACGTCGACGGAAGATTCGCGTATTCGTCGGGCCCGTTCCGCTACGTCTGGCCGTCGGAGCTGGACCTGATGGCGCGGATCGCGGGCATGACGCCGCGCGAACGCTGGAGCGGCTGGAAGCGCGAGCCGTTCACGAGCGTGAGCAAGAAGCTCGTCGGCGTCTGGGAAAAGCCCGCGAGCTAGAGGTCGCCGGGGTCGTCGAAGAAGTCGGCGCCACCCTGCTCGGGCGGAGCGCCGTAGATGTAGAGGACAAGCTCCTCGCTGCCCTCGTTGCGCACCTGCAGCGGCGTGCCGGGCTCGACCGCGACGACGCTCTCCGGGCCGACGTCGATGCGCTCCGGCGGATCACCCAGGAGCATCGTCAGCGTCCCCGAGATGACGACGAAGACTTCTTCCTGGGCCTTGTCCGCGTGCCGCCGGCCGCGCGTTCCTGCGGGATAGCGCCAGACCCGGCCGCGCGATTGCTTCAGCCCTGCCGCCCTCGTCACATCTGCCGCCCGCCGCGGCTCCTGGCCCTCCACGGCCGGAGGCCGGTCTTCCCACTCCAGCTTCGATGCCTCGGCGACGTGGTAGCCCATCCGCCAATCATAAAAAAAGGGCCGCAGCGGCCCTCCGTCTTGCGGCTAAACCCATCCTGAACGCGGATTGTTTGGTGGTCGTGAGGTTTCCCTGAGAAAATCAGGACGTGGGTCTCTACAGCGCCGCCAGCCGGAAGCTTCAGGACCGTTTCGACACGAGGCGGCTTGCCGATCGGATCGAAGAGCGGATCGTTCACGACCGGATCGACGACGGCGACCGGGCGTTCATCGAGGCGCGAGACATGTTTTTCATCGCGACGACCGACGAGGAGGGGCGCCCGCAGTGCTCCTACAAGGGCGGCGAGCCAGGGTTCGTCCGCGTGCTCGACGACACGACGATCGCCTTTCCGATCTATGACGGCAACGGGATGTACCTGACGGCCGGAAATCTGGTGGCGACGAAGAACGTCGGCCTGCTCTTCATCGACTTCGAGGGCCGCAAGCGGATGCGGCTGAACGGCGTTGCATCGGTCGACGACGCCGACCCTCTGCTCGCCGACTATCCCGAGGCACAGCTCATCGTGCGCGTGAACGCGACCGAGGTCTTCCCGAACTGTCCTCGCTACATCCACGAGTACAAGCTGGTCAAACGGTCGCGGTTCGTCCCCAAGGCGGAGTGCGAGACACCCGTGCCGCAGTGGAAGCAGAGCGACTGGGCCCACGACGTGTTACCCGACAACGACCCGGCCAATGATCCCTCGCGCGAGGTCATTCCGCGCGGGTGAGCGAATGACAGGGGTCTCACGGCGCGAGCTGCTTGAGCGCGCGACCGCGCTCGTCGCGGGTGCCGCCGTGCTGGACCGCCTGCCGCACGCGCTTCGACTCCAGGGCTGGCTCGAGGATGCGTACGCCGCGACGCCGAACGTCGTCCAGCAGACAATGAACGGTCTCGTCGCCTTTGTCGTGCCGGGCCGCGATCGCTACTCACGTGCCCAGGGAACGAAGTCGAAGACCCCGGGAGGGATCGAGGCGGGGGCGACGCCGGTGTTGATCCGGACGCTCGACCGATTCCTTCCCGGCCCATTGCCCTTGTCGGCCACGGCCGCGACCATCCTGAACGGGTACGCCACGCAAGTCGACCCGACGTCGCGGCAAGGCGCGTTCGCGTCGCCGTTCGCGAACCTCTCCTTCGCCGAGAAGGCGCGCGTCTTCCAGGTCGTCGAAGCCCTGCCGGCGGCGAGCGCAGGCTCGATCCGCTTCCTCGTCGGCAACCTGCCCGACCTCGTCGGCTTTCTTGCCTACTCGGAGGCAGGCGTCTACGACGCGAAGCGCCGGCGCGTCCGGCGCCGACCGGTCGGCTGGCGGTTGACGCACTACGCGGGCGTCGCAGACGGGCGCAAGGAGCTCAAGGGCTACTGGCAGGGACGGAAGGCCGCCGACCCGAGTGCGTGACGTGATCGTCGTCGGCGCGGGCGGCGGCGGGCCGGTGGTGGCAAAGGAGCTCGCCGCGCGCGGCCTGGACGTGCTGCTACTGGAGGCGGGCGCCGCCTTCGAGCACAGCGAGCGCGAGTGGTCCCATTTCGAGAACGAGGCGAACAATCCGGCCACCGGCGTCTTCCGCTTCGGCCCCGGCGACCGCACGCAACCGCCCTGGGCACGCGACCTGCCGCAGAACTGCTTCCTCTGGCAGACGGCAGGTGTAGGCGGTTCGACCTTGCACTACTTCGCGAACTCGCCTCGCGCGATGCCCGGAGCTTTCTTGGACTACGCGGGCCCCGAGCCGGCTTCGTACGACCGCAGTCACGTCGCGCCTTTCGGTTACCGCGAACTGATCCCGTACTACGAATGGGTCGAGCACACGCTGCCGGTGCAGACGGCGGCGATGGGGACGAAGGAAGAGCGGTTTCTCACAGGCGCAGCCAAGCTCGGGCTGCCGCACCAGACGTCCAAGGACATCACCCGTGCTGCGTACCGTCCGCAGGAGAACGCGATCCTCCAACCGCAGGGGACGGCCGGGCGGACGAGCGACAGTAAGAAGCTCGCGTACCCGGCAGCGAAGGGCTGCACGTTTTGCGGCCACTGCCCCCAGGGCTGCATCGAACCGGTGAGGTCGCCGCGCAACCTGCGTGCGAAGAGGTCCACGCATACCAGCTACGTCCCGATGGCGCTCACCGCCGATCGTTGGACGAAAGGGAAGGCGATCACGCTGCTGCCAGACTCCTTTGCGGTACGCATCGAGACCGACGGTGGGAATGCGACCGGCGTCACTTGGCGCAACACCCGCACGGGCCAGCTGACGACGGAGGAGGTGAAAGTCATCGTGCTCGCCGCCGGCCCGGTCGAGACGCCGCGGCTGTGGCTGAACAGCGGCCTCCCCAATCCCAACGATCAGGTCGGCCGCGGCCTGACCGATCACTATCTCGACTACCTCGTCGGCAGGTTCACCACGTACACCGGGTCGAGCAAGGGCCCGACGTCAGCCGCGCGATTGGACTTCCCGGGCTTCGGCGGGCTCGAGCAGGCGGGCGTGTCCCCGGGGCTGCAGGCTCAAGCTCTTACCTCCAGCGATTCGGGGATCGCCGGCTTCTACGACAACGGCGCTCGCGTGGGCGCCTGGGGGGCGAATGCCGTCGGCCGGCTCGTGGGCGAGCGTCTCAAGCGCTTTATGAACGACGTCGACCGGCTGATCGGCGTCGCGCTGATCACCGACGACGACGTCCTGCCGCAGAACCGGGTGACGCTCTCAACAGCCATGGCTCCAGACGCACACGGCCCAATTGCGAGGCTCGAGGTGAGGGCGCGCTCACCGAAAACGCTGAAGAATCGCGAATACCTCGCCTCCCGCGCGGTCGAGCTCCTCAGCGCAGCCGGCGCCCGCGAGGTCGTGCGCGTGAACTTCCCAGGGCTTCTCCTCCACCTCCACAGCACGATGCGGATGGGGGTCAGCGCGGCCGACTCTGTCCTCGATGCCGACGCCGAAGCGCGCTGGGTGAAACGGCTGTTCGTCGCCGACAACTCCGCCCTCCCGAACGGCATTGGCGGTCCGAATCCGACGCTCACCATGCAGGCGCTTGCGACGCGAACTGCGGAGAAGATCTTCGTCCGCTACTTCGACGGCGACCCGTGGGTCGCGCGCGAGTCACCGGTGTCGTCGGTGGACGACACGGTGACCCAGGCGGTGATTGCGGCCGGTCTCTAGAGGCAGTGACGCATGGCGCCGATGAGCGCGCCTGCGTAGCGCATGCCTTCGGTGTCCGGCTCGCGGCCGAGGAAGCGCCAACGACGCTGCTCGTACCAGAGGCAGGCGCGGAGCTCCTCGAGCGTTCGCGGGACGTCGCCCGTCCGTCGCCAACGCGCGAAAGCGTCGCTGGCGGCCTCGGAGCACAAGTCCCGGTCCCGCGGTGCAAACGTCACGGCGAACCTGGCGTAATCGCTCCACTCGCCGTAACCGGGCGGTAGATCGGTCTCCCGCAGCTCCCCCGTTTGGATCTGCATGGCGTACATCTCATACCTCCGGAATACGCAAAGGGCCGCTGCCGCGGCCCTTTGTGGGAATGGTTTGCCCCTTCGGCCTGCGGCGGGCTTCAGGGGCGACTTGCTACTGGTGCTTTCACTCTGAGACGCCGGAGGCCGGCGGATCTTGCACGGGTACCGAGAAATCCCCCTTCAGGGTTACAGGGTGTGAAAGTCAAGAGCCGCCCCTGCGGTGGGCGGCTCTCTTGTTGTCATCGCCGCCCACAGCAGGGGCCTGACAGCGGCGAATCTGTGCGGCTACCCATTGAGATGCCGTGCCCCTGGTAATCCTTGCGCTCCTTGCGCCGGTTCACCCTTTGGGGTGACACGGCTACGGTTGCCCGAATGATCCTCGTCGTCGCCGCAACCGAGCGAGAGCTCGCGGGTGCCGCAGGTCGAGCGACGCTCGTCTGCGGGATCGGTCCTGTCGAGGCCGCCGTTGCAACGGCGGGCGCACTCGCAAAAGGGCCGCGACCCGATGTGTTGCTTCACGTCGGGATCGCCGGCGCGCGGGGGATTCCCGTGCCCCAGCTCGTGATCGGCTCCGAAGCGGTGTACGAGGACGCGCTGCCAGGCGGGCTCGTTCTGGAGCGTGAGCGCCCCGATCCGCGTCTGGTCGATGCGGCGCAGCGCGCGCTGCCGGAGGCGCGCGTCCTACCGATCGGCACGAGCGCGCGGGTGGGCGGGACGAGCAGTTGCGAGGTGGAGGCGATGGAAGGCTTTTCCGTGTTACGGGCGGCGAGGCTGGCCGGTGTCCCTGCGGTCGAGGTGCGCGCCGTCTCCAACGAAATAGACGAGCCGGATCGAACGCGTTGGCGCTTCGACGATGCGCTCGGCGCGCTCGACGCCGCTTTGCCGCGGCTGCTCTCCGAGCTCGACGGATGAAGCGCGTGTGGTTGCGAGCCGCCGCGCTCGCGCTCGCCGTCATGGGCGTCGTCGCCGCTTTGACGGTGTACTTCAGCACCGAGAACATCCCGCGCTGCCTCGCCTCGGGAGTGGGCACATGGCGGCCGCCGACAGACGGACGGACGCACCGCTATGAGGTCGTGATCCTCGACGGCTCCGCTTGTTTCTTCGACATGGATCAGCAACAGCGCCTGGTCGGCGCATTGTCTCTTTCGCAGGCGCAATGGCTCTCTGCTGCCGTGCCCACGCCGTCCGACACGCTCAGCGTCAGGGATACGGAGCACGGCGTCGTGTTCGTGACACGTCGCGGCCTACTCGGGGTTCGCATCCTCGACCTCCGCACGAAGCGCCCCCTCTACGTCACGCGCTTCAAGGGCTTCACCTGGAACCCGCGCTTCGGGCCGGACCCGCCGAGCCACGGGCTCTCCCTCGCGCCCGATCGTCCCGAGCTCTGGGTGCTCGACGCCCCGAACAGCATCGTGCACGTCTTCGACGTGAGCGAGCTCCCCGGCAGTCCGCCGCGGCGGCTGGAGGACGTCCGCCTCTCGAAGCCGATCTCCGGCGACGAGAATCCGTGCAAGCGCTCGTGCGGCCGCATCGGCTCGCTCCTGCACAGTGCGGATGGGCGCTTCGTCTATGTCGGCGACGCCGGCGACGTGATCGACACGCGCACGCGCGAGATCGTGGCCAATCTGGAGGCGCTCCACAATTCGCGCGTGCAGCTGGAGGTCGACTGGGTCGGCGGCAAGGCGGTGTTCCCGCCTCATCGTTAGATTCGACCGCGTGCCTCGTACTCGTACGCCGCTGCCGCCGCCGCTTCCACCCGAGACCCGCACCGTCGGGCAGCTCGTTGCGGAGGCACTGAAGCTCTACGGCGCGCGCTTCTGGCCCTCACTCGCTCTTGGCGTCGGGCCTGCGATTTTCGGCGTGGCGGACAGCGAGCTGGAGGGAGCCGCGCGAGCGATCTTCGATCTCCTGGTCGGCCCGCTCGTCTTTGCCGCGTCGTACAGCGGCGCGGTTGCGTTGGTGAGGCCCATCGGGCGCGGTCGTTACGTGGTCGTCGCGCTGGTTACCGGCTTCGTCGCGTTCCTGCCGATCTGCCTGGCGAGGCTCTTCAGCGACTTCCCGGGGATCAACCTCATGGCGGTCGCGTGGCTCGCGTTCTTCTGTCTCGCCGTTCCAGCGGCGCTCGTCGAGCGCCGCGGCTTCGTCGACGCGCTCCGGCGGGGAGTGCAACTCGCCCGCGCGGACTACATCCACGTGCTCGGCTCACTCGCCACGCTTCTCATCACGATCTTCCTGACAGGTCTCGTGTTGTTCTTCTCGTTGCGTGAGCTGAGCGACCAGGCGTTGCGCGTCGCGGCGCTCCTGGCGCTTCTCGTCCTCACTCCGGTCTTCATGCTCGGAGCCGCGATCCTGTACGTCGACCAGGAAGCGAGAGTAGAGTCGACCCCCCGACCGAGGAGGAAGCGCGATGCCGACGTACATTCTGCTTTCGAGTCTGACGGCGCAGGGCGTTCAGACACTGAAGGCGAACCCTGATCGTCTACGCGAGGTCAACAAGGACGTCGAGGAGCTCGGCGCCAAGGTCCTCCACCAGTGGGCCACGCTCGGCGACTACGACTTCGTGAACATCGTCGAGGCGCCGGACGCAGCGACGATCGCACGCGTCTCCGTCTCGCTCGGAGCGCGCGGCAGCACGAAGATCCGCACGCTCACGGCGCTGACGATCGACGAGTTCCTGACGGCTCTCGGCTAGCGCACTAGTCCGCGCGTTCGCGCAGAACGGTGATGCCCCAGGCTCGCCCGGACTCGAAGAGCTCGTCCGCATCGACCTCGTCCGCCCAGCCGAGAAAGTGCTTCTCCGGCTCGTCATCGGTGGAGCCGTAGACCGCGCGCCGGCCCGGCGCGTGGGGTAGAGGCTCGAGGCGCTCGCCGCGCGCCAGGGCGTCGCGTCGCGCCTCTGCTTCTTCGGCGACCGGCCCTTCCTCGTAACCGCGTGGCACGACACTGAGTGTACGCTCGGCGCCGTGTCCGCAGCGCTCGCCGTCAGCGGTCTAGCCAAGCGCTACGGAGCGGTTGAAGCGCTCGCGGGGGTCGATCTCGAGGTCGGTGAGAGCGAACTCGTCGGCTTGCTCGGGCCGAACGGTGCCGGGAAATCGACGCTCGTCAAGATCGCCTGCGGTCTCGTCCGGCCGACGAACGGGCGCGCAGAGGTTTGCGGAGCGCGCGCCGGCTCGCGTGAGGCGCGGGCGGCACTCGGCTATCTCGCCGAGCTCTTTCGCTTTCCCGGCTGGATGACCGCCGACGAGCTGCTCGAGCTGCATCAGCGTCTGGCCGGCTCGCGCGGCGGTGAGCAGGAGCGTGCCGACCTGCTCGAGCTCGTCGGTTTGCAGGAGGCGCGGCGGCGACCCGTCGAAGCGATGTCGAAGGGAATGCAGCAGCGCCTCGGGATCGCTCAGGCACTCGTCGGCTCGCCGCGGCTGGTGCTGCTCGACGAGCCCACGAGCGCCCTCGACCCGGTGGGCAGGCGGACGGTGCGCACGCTCCTCGAAGAGCTGCAGCGGCGCGGTGTCTCCGTTCTGCTCAACTCGCACCTGCTCAGCGAGATCGAGCTCGTCTGCGACCGCGTGGTCATTCTCCTGGGTGGACAAGTCGTGAGCGCAGGCACGCCGGCCGAGCTGGCGAAGCCGCGCGGCGTCGAGATCGAGACGGACGGAGGCAAGCGCACCTATCCGGATGCAGGACGCGACGACATCCCGCGTCTGATTGCCGAGCTCGTGCAGGCCGGTCAGAACGTCTACGGCGCGCGTCTCCTCACCTCGACGCTCGAAGAGGTGTACGTCGAGGCCGTCGGCGGTGCGACCTCGTGACCGCGATCTGGACGATCGCCGGCTACGGACTTCGCGAGGCGTTGCGTCGCAAGGTCTTCGTCGTCGTCTGTTTCTTGACCGTTGCGTTCCTCGGCCTGTATTGGCTCGGAGTGCGCTACGCGTTCCACCATGTTGCGAACGTGGTTCCGCCCGCCGGCGTCGACTCGCGGACGTTCGCAGGCGCGTTCCTCTTCGGCATGGCGATGTTCGGGACGCTCTTCCTCGGTGTCGTCCTCGCGATCTTCCTGACGCTCGGCACCGTCCGTGGCGATGCGGAGCGCGCGCTGCTCCAGCCTCTCGTCGTCCGGCCGATCGGCCGGACGACTTTGCTTGTCGCGCGCTTTCTGGGCGCCGCGGCGGTGTGCGTGCCTTACGTCTTGATCCTCTACTTCGCGGGGATGCTGCTCACCGGGCTCGAGGGCTCGTGGTGGCCCGACCGGATCGTGACGCCGGGGTTGGAGCTCGCGGGCGGCGTGCTGATCGTTGCCGCTTTGTCGCTCCTCGGCTCGGTGTTTCTGAGCTCGATTGCGAACGGGATCGCGATCTTCATGATTTTCGGTGCGGGCCTCGTCGCCGGTCTGCTCGGCAACATCGGCCATGTCCTCAACTCGCCCGGCCTGATCCACGCCGCCAAGATCGCGGCCTGGGCGATTCCGTTCGAGGCGCTCTACCAGGACGCATTGCGCTCGATCACGGAGAACACATCAGGCCTGACGGGCTTCCTGCTGCGGCTCGGGCCGTTCGGCGGTGCGGAGCAAGGAGGCGTCTGGCTGCGACTCCGGGCGGTCGCATACATCGTGCTCGTCGGTGCAGTGGCAGCCGCAGGCTTCGCCCGGCGAGATCTGTAGCGCACCTGTCCGAAACCCGATTCGGACCGCGGCGTGCCGCCGTCGAACCTATGCGGAGTTCCGCCGAAAGGCGTGTCCCGGCGAGCCAGCTGTGGAAGAAAAGTCACAGATTCGTTACACGCATCCCGTCCAAACCGGACCACAGCGGGACGTGTCCCCCGCAGGCGTGTTGGGGACAGTCCCCGGCGTGGCCTACCGAGACACGGCGACTTCGGCGGCGAGGGTGGCGTTCGCGACGACCAGATCGCGGTTCGCTGCAAGTGTCCTGCCACCGCTGTGCTCGTGCAGATACGTCAGGACGAACGGCGTCACGGCCTGACCCGTCACACCCGCGCGCGCTGCTGCCGCCAGGGCTTCCTCGATCAGCGGTTCGACGTCGTCGAGGCTTTCGTCAGGTGGACGCGCGAGCAGGAGCCCGCCGCCGCCCAGTTCCCAGTGCGCGTGCGCGACCTGCGCGGCTTCTGAGGCGGACTCCACCCGGGCCGGCACGGGCGGGCCGCCGTGTGCCGAATAGAAGAGCGGCAGTGTGTCCGTGCGAAAGCCGAGCACCGGCACGCCCAGTGTCTCGAGCACCTCGAGCGTCGCGGGGACGTCGAGCAATGACTTGACCCCGGCAGAGACGACGAGCGCCTTCGTGCGCGCGAGCTCGCCAAGGTCGGCAGACACATCGGGTGGATGGGGAAAGCCGCGGTGAACGCCGCCGAGCCCGCCCGTTCCCATGAAGCGAATGCCCGCCGCGCGACAGACGGCAAGCGTTCCGCCGACCGTCGTCGCACCGACGGCGCCCTGCACTACGCACACCGCGAGGTCGCGCGGGCCTGTCTTGCGTGCGCTTCCGTCGAAACGTGCGAGCTCTTCCTCGGAGAGCCCAACACGGATCTTTCCGTCGAGCACGCCGATCGTCGCCGGCAGCGCGCCGGCAGCGCGAACGCGGCGCTCCGCCTCGAGCCCGACCGCGATGCCCTCGCCCGGAGGAAAGCCGTGCGCGACGAGCGTCGTCTCGAGCGCGACGACCGCACTCGCCTCCCGCACCTCGTCCGAGACGACGATCACGGCATCGCTCCCGGCTTGGCGACGCAGCGTGCTGCGGCCTCGAGCGCAAGCTCGGGCCCGCCGACGAGGAAGCCCGCTACGAGTGCGTCACCGGCACCAGTCGCGTCGACGACCTCACCGCTGCGTGCCGGCAGTTCGACGCGGTCCTCGCCCAGCACGAGCAGGCCGCGGGCGCCGCGCTTCACGACCGCGGTCGGCGCGAGCCCGTAAGCAGCGCCGACGATCTCCCACTCCGCCTCGTTGGCGAAGATCACATCGGGCGCCAGCTGTTCCAGTTGCTCGCGGAAGCGCACCGGCCCGTACTCGCGAATTCGAGTCCACGCCGAGAGATCAACGCTCACACGAGCACCGTTCCCGCGCGCCAACGTCGCAGCGCGAAACGCTGCGCCGTCAATCGGCGTTGCCAGCAGTGCGTAGCCGGAGATGTGGAGACAGTCGCACGCGAACCACGCCGGGTCGAGGTCATCCGCAGACAGGCTCGGCGCGACACCGCGATCCGACGCCATCGTGCGCTCACCGTCCGCGCCGACGAGGGAGACAACGATGCCGTTGCGGCCTTCAACCGCCGGACCGGCGACCTCGACGCCGCGTCCCTCAAGCTCCGCGGTGACGAGCTGACCTGCAAGGTCGTCGCCGCGCTTCGAGACGGTTCGCGCCTCCGAACCGAGCGCCACGGACCACGCCGCGACGTTCGCCGCCTGCCCACCGGCGGCCGTCTGCGTGGTCGCCAGAGCGTCCGCTCCCGAAGAGAGCGGCTCGCCGAGTCGCACGATCACGTCGAGAAGCGCATCGCCAAGGGTTACGACCAGCACAACCTATGATCGTCCCATGGACGGCGAGCAAAGGGGCGGCAAGCTCGGCTCGTTCGTCGTTGGCGGAGTGCTCGGCGCCTCCGCAGCTCTGGCGGCAGCACGTCGCAGACGCCGCCTGGCACAGTCAGATCGCCCGGTCTTCCAGGGGCTCGAGGCGTTCGAAGGCGCGCCCTGTTACCGCGAGATCGTCGAGAAGGAGCGCGACGAATTAGAGCAGTGACTCCGCGCGCAGCAGCGTGCGCAGGTTGACGTCCGCGTCGCCAATCTCGAGCCTGCGGCCGAGCCGCATCACTTCCTCCGACACCGCGAGGTAGCGCGCACGGGTCACGAGCGGGCGTCGGGAGCGGATCACCAGGAACGGGCCGTAGACGCGTGCTTCGAATGCCGAATGTGGTCGCGGGAACACAAGCGGAATCGTCTGTCGCTCTTTCACGTTCGTCGTGTCGCTCGCGTCGAAGACCCAGACCCCGCGGCCCAGCGGCTCCGGAATGTCCTCCAGGGATGACGCGAGCAGAGCCGGATCCGCGCGCGGGAGCGTGTGGCCCGAGAAAGAACGGTTGCGTTCCCACGCCTGGAGATACACGGGCTCGTAGCCGAGCAGGACGTCGCTCGGCCGATACGTGGCTGCGAGCCATGCCCCAGCTGCATCGCGCGCCTGTGCCTCGCCCGGCGGGTCGCCGTCGAAGAGCGGGGGTGTCTTCTGGTGCGTCCAGCGCACCTCTCCGGTCAGCAGCACGACAACCGCGATGAGCGCAACAGCGGGCGCAAGCCGCCCACCGCGGCGCCCGAGCTCGACGATCGGCGCAGCGACCAGGACGCTGAAGAACGGCAGCGCGAAGATCAGGTGGCGTGCTTCGGGCGACGCTGTCGAGTTCAGCGTCGCGAGCATGAAGGCGACGGCGGGCACGGCGATGACGCACGCGAACAGCGCCACGCTCTCGCGCCGGCGGCGCCAGAGCAGGACCGCGCCGATCAGTGCAAGCATGAGTACGGGCATCGACCAGGCGTGATGGCCTGCGCTGAAGTCGCCGGCGACCCACCAGAAGTAATGGAGCACGGACGTCGGTGACCCGAGTTGCGGCCCGCCGCCGCCGACGCCGACGTCGAAGCGGTCACGCAGCACGAGGTCGGCCCACCAGAACGGGATCCCCACGACGCCCACAGCGGCCAGCGTCACGATGGCTTCGCGCAGACGCCGGCGGCGGAGCAGGACGAACAGCCCCTGCGCGGCGACTACGAGCACCGCGTACGGATGGCTCGCGACCATCAACAGCAGAGCGGCTCCCCAGAGCGCGAATCGGCGCCGCCCGCCACGGTCGAGCGCCGCTAGCAGCGCGAGGAACGAGAGCAGGATCGTGAAGAGGAACAGGCTGTACATCCGCCCGTAGATCCCGTGGAACATCATCACCCAGCTTCCCGAGGCGAGGGCGGCCGCGACGACGCCCGTCGTCCGGTCCGCGAGCCGTGCACCAAGAAGTGCGATCAACGGAACGCTCGCCACCGCGAACACAAGCGAGACGATGCGGAGCCCCGTCAGTCCGCCGCCGAGGTGCACGACCAGCCACGCGAAACCGAAGTGGAGCGGTGCGCCCCCGCGTTCTGCGACGACCGTGTGCAGTACGTGGCCGAGCGAGCCGCGGCCGACGAAGAGCGCGAGCGCTTCGTCCTCGTGGGGCGGCCAGGTGCGGAGAAACCAGCCGAGGACCCCGGCCAGCGCCGCCGCCACCGCGGCCGTCGCGGGCCAGAAAGCGTCTACTTCCCCGAGACGCTTGGGCTTTCGTTTCAGGAGGTCCAGGCCGATAGCGCTGCTAGCGTCCTAAATCTCGTGCCCACATACGAATACAAGTGTCCGAACGGGCACGTCTTCGAAGTCTTCAAGCGCATTGCCGACCCGCCGCCGGAGGCATGCCCGGTCTGCGGAGCGTCGCCCGTCGAGACCGTTCTCTATCCCGTCCCGGTTCATTTCCGCGGCTCCGGTTTCTACTCGACCGACTACGGGCGCGGCGGGCGCAAGAGGGACCGGGCGAAGGAGTCGTCCTCAGAGTCGGGATCCGACTCGGGCTCGGGCTCGGGCGACAAGAAGGACAAGACGGACACGTCGACAGAAAAGAAAAAGGCCGCCGAGGGTTGATCAGGAGGCCTGACGGCCTCTAGCGGAACTGCCGGTTGCCGACGACGCAGCCCGGCCCGTATTGACCCGAGCCCGGGCGGGGTGGTTGGGGGGCCGCGCGGCCGGTGACCATCTGCACCACGGAGAGGTTGTCTTCGTTTCCGACGATCACGGACGCGCCGCCGATCGAAGTCGCCGTCCCGCCGAGCCGGCAGTGCAGGGCGTTCGTCTGGCCCGCGCGCTTCAGCACCCAGCCGAGCTGGGTGAACTGCCACGCACTGAGGTTGGTGGTCAGAGGGTTCAGGAGGGAGTCGCCGTTGAACGGGAGGTTCAAGACCGTCCCGAAGCCGAGCAGCTTGGCCATGACGGCACGTATCACCGCCTGCTGCCGCAGGCCGCGGGTGATGTCGCTGTCCGCCGGATTGAGCTGGTTCTCACGGATGCGCGAGTAGATGAGCGCGCGCTGTCCGTTCATGTGCTGCGTGCCCTTGTTGAAGCGGTAGCCCTGCCAGCGCGCACAGCGTGACGCGTTGTAAGGGCAATCGAACTTATTGGAGAGGATGGGCGCCGGCACGTTGACGTCGATGCCGCCGACGTTGTCGATCAGGCTCTTGAAGCTGCGGAAGTCGACGATCATCACGTGGTTGATCTCGAGCCCCGTGAGGCTCTGGATCGTCCGGATCGTGAGCGCCGCGCCCCCTAGCGGGAACGCCGAGTTGATCCTGTCTTCGCCGTGGCCGGGGATCGGAACGCGCAGATCGCGCGGGATCGAGAGGTACACCAGTCGGTGGCGGCTCGGGTCGGTGCGCAGGATCATGATCGAGTCGGAGTTGTTCAGGCCGACACGCTGATCGGTGTTCTCGTGGTCACGGCCCAGCAGGAGCATGGTCGTCGGGTTGGAGAGCAGCAATCCGTTCTGATTCGCGAGCACAGGCGGCACTGACTTGTCGAGCCGTGCGTTCGCCTTCTCGACTCCGTGGCGGAACGACAGGTAGCCCGCAATCCCCCACACGGTCGCGAGCACCAGCAACACGAGCAGGCCGACGCCGATCCGTCGCTTCCAGCCCCAGCGCCGGCGCGGGCGGCGGATCTTGGGCTGGCGGGGCGTGGGTCCGTTCCGGTCGGGGCGTGCTCGCTCCGGACGCTCCAGCGGGACCTTGCCCTTGGTGCGTCCGCCCCGGTAGACGCGGTAGGGCTTCTCTTCCGTCGGCATCGAGCCAGTAGGGTAGCCGCGCGGTTTGACGGAAAAACGCGTCATCGGCGTCGACCTCGGCGGCACCAAGATCCTTGCGGGGGTCGTCGCCCGGGAAGGACACGTGGAGCAGCGCCGCGAGCATGCGACCCCGACCGCCTCCCAGGACGAGCTTTTGGCGGGGTTGGACGCAGCCGTCGAGGAGCTCCTGACCGACGAGATCGCAGCGCTCGGGTTCGGTCTCCCGTCTCCGATCGACCAGCGATTGGGCCGGGCTCTGCAGGCCGTGAACATCCCACTGAAGGACCTCGACTTCCGCGCCAGGATGAAGGAGCGATTCGGCCTGCCGGTCGGGATCGAGAACGACGCGAACGCGGCGACCTATGCGGAGTTCCGTTTCGGTGCGGCGCGCGATGTCGATTCGATGATCATGCTCACCCTCGGCACGGGCTGCGGCGGCGGCGCGGTCATCGACGGGCAGCTCTTCCGCGGTTGGGCGGAGTTCGGGCACATCGTGATCGAGTACGACGGACTGCCCTGTCAGGGGACGTGCACCGGGCGCGGGCATCTGGAGCCATACGTCACCGGGACGGCTGCGACGAAGCTTGCGCAGGCGGAGTTCGGGCCCGCCGTCGATGCACATCGGCTCGTCCGCCTGGCGAACGAAGGAGAAGTTCGTGCGATCGAGATTCTCGACGGCATCGGTCGCTACCTCGGAGCCGGGATCGGCAGCCTCGTGAACATCTTCAACCCAGAGCTCATCGTGATCGGTGGCGGGTTCGCGGCCGCCGGCGACTTCGTGCTCGACCCTGCGCGCGAGATCTTGCGCCGCGAGGCACTGGTGAGAGCGGGCTACCGCGTGCCGATCGTGCGCGCAGAGCTCGGGACCGCCGCGGGGTTGATCGGCGCCGGCCTCGTGGCGTTCGACGCAGTCGGTTAGCGCCGTGCCGCTCGCCGTCTGCGCGACGCCGATCGGGAACCTCGACGACGTCACGCTGCGCCTCCTCGAGGAGCTCCGCTCCGCCGACGTCATTCTCTGTGAGGACACGCGACATACCCGCGTGTTGCTGGACCGCCACGGGATCCCCGGCGCGAAGCTGCTCTCCTACCACGAGCACAACGAGGCCAAGCGGACAGCGGAGTTGCTGCCGCGACTGGAGGCGGGCGAGCGCCTGGCACTCGTCAGCGACGCGGGCATGCCCGGCATCAGCGATCCCGGGGCCCGGCTGGTCGAGGCGGCACTCGAGCGAGGTGTACCGGTGACCGTGCTCCCAGGTCCGACTGCAGTGGACACAGCGCTCGTCGCCAGCGGGTTCGCAGCCGATCGCTACCAGTTCGTCGGCTTCCTGCCGCGCGGGGCGGGTGCCCTGGCGTCTCTGTGGCGTGAGCTCTCAGGCTGGGCCCATCCCGTCGTCGCGTTCGAGTCGCCGAAGCGGCTACCCGCGACGCTCCGCTCGCTCGCCGACGAGTTGCCCTGGCGGGAGGTCGCGGTCTGCCGAGAGCTGACGAAGAAGTTCGAGGAGGTCGTGCGAGGGCCGGCTTCCGAGGTGGCGGCGCGCTTCGCAGAACCGCCGAGGGGCGAGATCACGCTCGTCCTCGGGCCGGGCGGCGACGAACGCGATGCGACCGGCGCGGTCGAGGCCGTCGCCGAGCTGGTCGCCGCCGGAGTCCCGCGCCGGCAGGCTGCCGACGTCGTATCGCGACTCACGGGCGCGTCCCGCAACGAGCTCTACCGCCGTACTTTGTAGCCAGTATTGACAACAGCAGGCCGAGCTTGCTACGGTTCCTCTGTTCTCAAAATTGGCAACAAGGAGGAGTAGTGCGGCGACTTGCGATCCTGATCATTTGCGCGTGTGCGCTCCCCGTCTCCGATGCAGGCGCGTGGACGTGGCCGGTCGATGGCTCGGTGCTGCGGCCGTTCTTGTTCGACCACTCGCACCCCTACGCGGGCGGCCAGCACCGCGGCGTCGACCTAGGTGCGCCCGGCGGCAGCCTTGTGCTCGCCCCCGCGGAGGGTGTGGTGTCCTTTGCCGGGACGGTGCCGACCGGCGGGAAGACGGTGTCGATCCAGACGCCGTTTGGGTACACGGCCACGCTCGTCCACCTCGGGTCGATCGGGGTGACGCGCGGCGCGCTCGTGGCAGAGGCGTCGGTGGTGGGGACGGTGGGCCCGAGCGGCGTCGTCGAGCTGACGGCGCCTTACGTGTACTTCGGCACGCGCGTGACGAGCGATCCGCAGGGCTACGTCGATCCCTTGAGCTTGCTTCCGCCTCGAGTGGCGGCGGCGGGGTCTGCGCCGGTCGCAGACGTCGCTTCCTCGGCAGCAGCTGAGTTGGCTCAGGCAGAGACTGCCCCGCCGGTGGCCGAGGCGACTCCCGCGGCCGCGACTGCACCGGCCGCTCAGACGCCGGCGCCGGTGGCAACCCAACACCCCACGACCGCCGACGCACCGGCGTTTGCCGAAGCACCAGTAGCGGCGGGCGTGGTCGAGGCGCCGCACGTACAGCCGGCTACGGTCGAGCCGACGACTCGATCGATCACGACGCCGCAGAACACGGTCGTCCACGCGGAGGCCGGACCTGCCGCGCAGGAATCCGTGAAGCCTACGGCTGCTACTCGCGCGCTCGAGCCGAACCCGGGATCGCCTCTTCGGCAGGAGGGCGCATCGCCACTACGGCCGCACCGCGAACCGCGAACCGCTTCAGTTACCAGGACGAACGCACACGACGGCGCGCACGATCGGTCGCTTCTTGTGGGCGGGCTTGCTGCGCTGACCGTCGCAGCAGGGCTCATGCTCGCGTTCCGGCGGCGGTCGGCGGGAAAGGCGGCTCGTATCATGGTCACTCCCCGACCGGAGCAGATCCTTGGCAGAACAGCAACCGCGAAACAAGATCTTGGTGGCGCCGGCCTGGCCGTACGCAGCCGGGAAGAGGCATCTGGGCCACGTGGTCGGCTTCGCAGTGCCCGCGGACATCTTTGCGCGGTACCACAGGCTGAAGGGCAACGACGTTCTGATGGTGAGCGGGACCGACGAGCACGGCACGCCGGTGATGGTCACGGCGGACCGCGAAGGCGTCTCGCCGCATGAGATCGCCGAGCGCTACAACCGGCTCATTCGAGAAGACCTCCGCGACCTCGGAATCACCTACGACTGTTTCACGCGCACCACCACTCAGAACCATGCGCGGGTCACGACGGACGTCTTCCGGACTCTCTACGAACACGGGTGCTTGATCGAGAAAACGACCCTCGGCGCCTTTTCGGCGTCAACGGGAAACACGTTGCCCGACCGGTACATCGAAGGCACGTGTCCGATTTGCGGCTACACCGAGGCGCGTGGCGATCAGTGCGACAACTGCGGCAACCAGCTCGATCCGACCGACCTCATCAACCCCCGCTCAATCATCGACGGCACTGCGCCGGAGTTTCGCGAGACGAAGCATCTCTTTCTCGACCTGCCGCAGTTCGCGGGCCGGTTGCGGCCCTGGATCGAATCGAAAACGAGCTGGCGCACGAATGTGCGCAACTTTTCGCTTTCCCTGGTCAATGATCTGAAGCCGCGCGCAATGACGCGTGACATCGACTGGGGAATCCCGGTGCCGGTGGAGGGGTATCCGCCGGAGACGAAGCGCATCTACGTCTGGTTCGATGCCGTGATCGGCTACTTGTCCGCGGCGGTCGAGTGGGCCGGCAACAGTGGCGACGGCGAGGCCTGGCGCGAGTGGTGGCAAAACCCCGAGTCGACGCACGCGTACTTCATGGGGAAGGACAACATCGTCTTTCACACCGTGATCTGGCCGAGCATGCTGTTGGGCTACGGCGAGGGCGGCGAGCTCGGTGCCGGGAAGGAACTGCATCTCCCGGACGAAGTCGTCGCGAGCGAGTTCCTGACGATGGAGGGCAAGCAACTGTCGACGAGTCGTGCCGTGGCGATCTACGTGCGAGACGTGCTCGAGCGCTACGACCCTGACCCGGTGCGCTACTTCCTCACGGCTGCCGGCCCGGAGACACAGGACAGCGATTTCTCCTGGGCGGAGTTCCTGAGACGGAACAACGACGAGCTACTCGCCAACTGGGGCAATCTCGTCAACCGGACGCTCACCAACGCGCACCGGAACTTCGGTGAGGTCCCCGCACCAGGCGAGCTGACCGACGAGGACCGCCAGGTTCTCGCGGCGATCGAGTCCGGCTTCGACACCGTCGGTGGGCTGATCGCGGAGGCGAAGTTCAAGCAAGCGCTCGCAGAAGCGATGCGCCTCTCGAGCCTGGGTAACCAATACGTCGACCACCAGGCGCCCTGGGCCGCGATCAAGGTAGATCGTGAACGGGCGGGGACGATTCTCCATGTGGCACTCCGCGTCGTGGATTCGCTCAAGGTCCTCTTCACGCCGGTCCTACCGTTCTCGAGCCAGAAGTTGCACGAATTGCTCGGGTACGAGGGTTGGCTGGCGGGGCCGCTCGAGTTCCGCGAGATCGAGGAGGACGCGGAACAGAAGCACACGATTCTGACGGGCGACTACTCGAGCTGGGTGGGACGCTGGGAGCCAAGCGAGCTACCCGCCGGGCAAAAGCTTCGCGAGCCCGAACCGCTCTTCCGAAAGCTCGATCCGGGGATCGTCGACGAAGAGCTCGGCCGTCTCACGCCGGCGTGATCGACACGCACGCGCACCTCGATGCGCTCGACGATCCAGCAGCGGCGGTGGCCCGCGCCCGCGAAGTCGGCGTGACGCGGATCATCACGATCGGAACCGATCCGACCTCATGGGCCAAGACGCTCCCGATCGTCGAAGAGCACGATGGCGTTTACGGCGTAGCGGGCGTCCATCCCCATGAGGCTGCGTCGGACTCCGACGCCGCCACGCTCGAGCGTCTGCTCGAGCATCCCAAGATCGTCGCCGTGGGGGAGATCGGGCTCGACTATCACCGCGACTACGCGCCGCGCGATGCTCAGAGCAAGCTGTTCATCTACCAGCTCGGGCTCGCAAAGCGAGCAAAGCTGCCGGTCGTCATCCACAACCGAGCCGCTGACGACGACACGGTCTCGATCCTGGGGCAGTGGTTCGACGGTACGGTCGTGCTGCACTGTTTCTCGTCTTCGGCGTTGCTCCCTGAGGCCGTCGATCGCGGCTGGTACGTCTCGTTCGCAGGGAACGTCACCTATGCAAACGCGGAGGACCTGCGCAACGCTGCGCGTGCCGTGCCCGCCGAGCTGATTCTCGCCGAGACCGACTGTCCGTATCTCGCGCCGCAGCCGGTGCGGGGCAAGACGAACGAGCCCGCGTATGTCGTCCATACCGTCGCCACGCTCGCCGAGGCCCGCGGCGAGGACGCTGACGCGCTCGCGGCGCAGATCGACGCGAACGCGAGCACGGCCTTCGGACTGCCGTGAGCGTGCGTGGGCGACGAAGTCGCCTGTCCGCGAAGCGGATCAGGGGAGGGGGTTCGGGGGAACCGGCAGGTTCCCCCGCGCGGTGAGGCCATGAGCTCCAGACCGAAGAGAGCCCTGGGGCAGCACTTCCTCGTCGACGAGAACATCCTCGGCGTGATCGGCCGGCTCGCGGAGCTCGACGCTGACGACGTCGTGCTGGAGATCGGCCCGGGCCTCGGCATCCTGACGGCGTATCTCGCGGATCGCGTGTCCAGGGTCTACGCGGTCGAGCTCGATGCGTCCCTGGGATCGAAACTGTCTGAGCGTTTGGCGGGCCGGTCAAATGTGGAGCTGCGTTTCGGCGATGCCGTGAAGCTCGATCTGGCCAAGGCAGCGCCCGGCGCGACGAAGCTCGTGGCCAATCTCCCGTACAACGTCGCCACGCCGTTGGTCGCCGAGAGCCTAGACCGTCTGCCCGGGATCGAGCTGTGGACCGTGATGGTGCAGCGCGAGGTCGCCGAGCGCTTCTTCGCAAAGCCGTCGACCAAGGCGTACGGCGCGGTGTCCGTCCTCGTGCAACTGGTAGCGGAGCGGACCGGATTCCATCCTGTGTCACCAGGGGTGTTTCGCCCGCGGCCGAACGTCGAGTCTGCGCTCGTCGCCTTCCGCCGGACCGGTCTGCCGCACGACTTCCGTCGCGTCAAACGCGTGGTCGAGGGCTCGTTTGCCCATAGGCGCAAGCGTCTGGCGAACTCGCTCGAGCTCGCCGGAGTTGCGGCGCGCGGTCCCGCGGAGGAGGCGATCGCGGTGATCGGCAGAGCGCCGAACGTTCGCGCCGAAGAGCTTGCGCCCCACGAGTTCCTTGCGCTTGCCGAGGCCTTGAAGTGACGCGCGCACCTGCGGCCGCCAAGATCAACCTGTCGCTCGTCGTCGGTCCAGCGCGTGCGGATGGGAACCACGAGGTCGTGACGATCTACCAGCGCGTCGCGCTCTCCGACCGGATCGCGGTCGAACGCTCGCCCGACGTGCGCGTCGCCGGGTTCGCCGACGACACGCTCGTTCGCCGTGCGCTCCAACGGATGGCGGACGGCAACGGCGGGAGCTTCGCCGCGCGGATCCAGAAGCGCATTCCGGTCGCCGCGGGACTGGGCGGCGGCAGCTCCGACGCAGCGACGGCGTTGCGGTTGGCAAATGCATTGCGAGCAGAGCCCTATCCGGCTGACCGGCTCCGCGCGTTCGCGCGCGAGCTGGGTGCAGACGTTCCGTACTTCTTGGAGGAGGGGCCGCAGCTCGGTACGGGCGACGGCGCCGAGCTCGAGTCCCTCGAGCTTCCGCAGGACTACTGGATCCTCCTCGTCCTGCCGCGCCACGCGGTCAAGAGCTCGACAGAGCGCGTCTACGCCGATTTCGATGCGCGCGGCGGGGAGCGCGGCTACGAGGAACGTCGCGCCTCTTTGCTCGACGCGCTCGCACGCGTCAAGCGTCCGCGCGACCTCGCCGCGTTGCCGACGAACGACCTCGCATCGTCCCCGCTCGCGCCGGAGCTCGTCGCCCTCGGGGCGTTCCGAGCAGACGTCACCGGCGCCGGGCCGACTATCTACGGACTCTTCTTGCACGGTCACCAGGCGCGCGCAGCGCAGAAGCGAATCTCGCATCAAGGGCGAACCTGGCTCACGGCACCTGCGTGGTACCGTTGATCACATGGCGTACAGCCAGCCCATGATCGAGGGCGGCAGCACACGAATGGGTCGATGGCTGCGCGAACGACGACTGCGTCTCGCTCTTTGGGTCGCCGTGGTCGAAGGACTTCTCGTTGCACTCACGCACGACCTGACGAAGTGGACCGTCCTCGTCATCGGTGTGATCTTGCTCGCCTTCTATGTGGTCGCGGGACGCAACTTAGGCTGGGATGTCGCGCGTCAGCTCTCGTGGATCGCCGCGGCGTCGCAGGCGCTCGCGATCCTCGTAGTAATCCTCGCCTTCGTCCTCGGGCTCTTGGCGATCGTTGTGGTCGTAGTCTTCGCGATCGTCGCCCTTGTGTACCTCTTCTCGGACTCCCGGCGCACCTAAGCTCCCTGTCGCGATGGGGCGTAGCCAAGTGCTGAGGCGCCGCTTGCGACGCCGACCGTCAAGGCCGCGGCGGCTTGCCGGCGAGGCCCCCGTCCGGCAGCGTCGGCACTGCGGCTGCGAGACTTGGTTGAGACAGTGTGATGGGGCGTAGCCAAGTGCTGAGGCGCCGCTTGCCGTGCCGACCGTCAAGGTCGTGGCGGCTTGCCGGCGCGGCCGCCGTTCGGTGGCGTCGGCATTTCGCTGCGAGACTTGCAGAGGAAACGATGGGGCGTAGCCAAGTGGTAAGGCAGCGGGTTTTGGTCCCGCGATCCCAGGTTCGAATCCTGGCGCCCCAGCTAGTGCCCCTTCCAGCAGTACATGTCGGCTTCTGGCCCGCGATCACGCGGCGCCAGAGTCCACCCGCGCCGTTAGCAAGGCAGACCAGCCTTGCTGCGGTTGAGTGCGGCCCCTGGCTTGGTGCTCGCGACCCAGAAGCTCGACGGCACTACTGGAAGGGGCACTGATGGCTTCCGATCTTGCAGCCGTCGTGATGGCGGCCGGCCTCGGCACGCGGATGAAGTCGGCGACGCCGAAGCACCTGCACCCGCTGCTCGGACGGCGTCTCGTCGACTGGGTGGTCGAGGCGGTGCGGCCGCTCGGCGCGGATCCGCTCGTCGTCGTCCTCTCGCCGGAAGCAGCGGACGCACTGGACGGCGTGACCGTCGCGGTCCAGCAGCAACCACTCGGCACCGGCGACTCGCTCCGCGCGGCGCGCCAGAGTGTCGGCGACGCCAAGACGCTGCTGGTGGTGTCGGGCGACCATCCGCGCATCACGTCGGACCTGCTCGAACGGCTTGTGGCAGAGCATCGCTCTGCCGGCGCGTCCGCGACCGTCCTGTCGTTCGAACCGCCCGATGCGCGCGCGTACGGCCGCATCGTCCGCGATGGCGGCGGCCGCCTGAAGGCGATCGTCGAGGATGCGGATGCCGACGACGCGCAGCGCGCGATCGGAGAGGTCAACGCGTCGATCTACGTCCTCGAAGCTGACAAGCTCTGGCCGGTTCTGGAACGGATCGAGCCGGCGAACGCGCAGGGCGAGCTCTACCTCACGGATGCGGTGCGGCTCCTGGTCGAAGGAGGAGAGGAGGTTGTCGTGTTCAAGGCTCCGAATGCCGATGAAGTGGAAGGGGTGAACACGCGTGCGGAGCTGGCCGACGCAGCGGCTTTCCTACGCGCGCGCGTGAACAGAGAACACATGCTGGCGGGCGTCACCATCGTGGATCCGCAGACGACCTGGATCGATCCCGGCGTCGAGCTCGAGCCCGACTCGACGATCCATCCGTTCACGGTCCTGCGCGGCCGCACGCGCGTTGCGGCCGGCGCCGAGGTGGGCCCGCACGTTGTCGCCGATGACGCGGAGATCGGCCCCGATGCCAGGGTGGGCCCCTTCTGTTACCTCCGGCCCGGCACGAGGCTGGGGGCGGGCGCGAAGGCAGGGACGTTCGTCGAGATCAAGAACTCAGAGATCGGTGCCCGGACGAAGGTGCCGCACCTCTCCTACATCGGCGACGCCGAGGTCGGAGAGGACTCCAACCTGGCGGCCGGGAACATCACCGCCAACTTCCCCCACCAGCCCGGCCGGCCCAAGGGGAAGACCAAGATCGGGCGGAACGTCAGGACCGGCATTCATAATGGGTTCGAGGCGCCGGTGGAGGTCGGGGACGACGCTTGGATTGCAGGCGGTTCGTACATAACAGAAGATGTCCCTCCCGAATCGCTCGCTGGCTTCCCGCCGAAGCAGATCACGAAAGAGGGCTATCTCCGTGGACATCGCAACGACTGAGCAGCCGCGCCTGACCGGTCTTGAGGTTGCAGAGACCAAGCCCGAGCTCAAGCCGGAGCACTGGATCGAGCGCGGTCCGTCCAAGCGGCTCATGCTCTTCGCGGGCCGCTCGCATCCCGAGTTGGCGCAGCGGATCGCGGGCAAGCTCGGCATCCAGGTGGGCGACGTGTCGCTCCGCACCTTCGCCAGTGGCGAGACCTACTGCCGCTACGAGGAGTCGATCCGGGGGGCCGACCTCTTCATCGTCCAGACGAGCTCGCCGCCGGTCGACCAGCACCTGATGGAGCTGCTGATCATGATCGACGCCGCCAAGCTTGCCTCGGCGAAGCGCATCACGGCCGTGGTGCCGCTCTATCCGTACTCCCGCCAGGACAAGAAGTCGCGGCCGCGCGAGCCGATCACCGCGAAGCTCGTGGCCGAGATGATCCAGTCCGCCGGCGCCGACCGCGTTCTGACCATGGACTTGCACGCCGGTCAGGTGCAGGGTTTCTTCGAGGTGCCCGTTGATCACATGACGGCGCTGCCGATGCTGGCTCAGTACTTCCGCGACCTCAGCCTGCCGGAGGAGCTCGTCGCCGTCGCCCCCGACACGGGCCGGACACGGCTCGCGAGCAAGTTCGCGGAGATGATCGGCGGCGACCTGGCCGTGCTCCAGAAGGACCGGCCGGCGCACAACGTCGCGAAGGTGACGAACGTCATCGGCGACATCGACGGCAAATGCGCGGTGATGACCGACGACATGGTCGACACCGCCGGGACGCTTGTGGCGGGCGCTGACTTCCTGAAGGAACGCGGGGCGAAGAAGGTCTATGCCTGCGCGACGCACGGCATCTTCTCGCCGCCCGCAATCGAGCGCATCGAGGAGAGCTCCCTCGACAGCGTCATCGTCACGGACACTGTCCCGATCGACCCGCTGACGAAGCCGGAGCGGGTGACGGTGCTCACTGTCGCCGACATCCTCGCCGAGACGATCCACAACGTCTTCTCCGACGACTCCGTCTCCGCGATCTTCCAGGATATGAACGCGTTGTTCTAAACCGGGTTTTCGAATCCCGAAGCCGGGTTAGGACTCCATCATGCGACGCGGACGAGGAATCAGTCTCTTTGGGCTGGTGTACGTGGGCGTCGGGGTAGCCATAGCCGCCAACCACAACTACTTCGACAACGTCCATGGCTGGCGGGGCGTGTTATCGGCCATCTTCGCCGTCTTCCTGTGGCCCCTCGTCCTGCTGGGGATCGACCTTCACATAAAGAAGTAGCTACCATTCGCCGCCGAAAATGGCTGGCGAGCGAATCAAGTTGATGGTGAAGGAGCGCGAGTCGCGCGGCTCAGCCGATTCTCGGCGCCTGCGCAAGCAGGGGTTCATTCCCGGCGTCCTCTACGGCAAGGGGAAAGGCTCCTACGCGATTTTCGTGCCGGAGCGAGAGCTGCGGCGTGTGCTGACCGGCGCCGGCGGCCTCCACGCAATCCTCGACGTCGTCCTCGAGGGCCAGGCGACGACTCACGCCTCGATCCTCAAGGACTATCAGCAGGATCCGATCCGCGGCCACATCTCGCACATCGATCTCCAGGAGGTGCGGCTCGACCAGCCGATCCAGGCGAGCGTCACCGTCCAGCTGATCGGGGAGCCGGCCGGAGTGAAGGAAGGCGGCGTGCTCTCGCAAGTACAGCGCGAGATCAATGTCGAAGCCCTGCCGATGGAGATTCCCGAGCACATCGACCTCGACGTCACCGGCATGGCGATCGGCGACTCGCTGCGCTTGGCCGACCTCGCTCCGATCGAAGGCGTCACCTATCTCGACGATCCGGAGGAGACGGTGCTCGCGAGCGTCGGCCTCCCGGCGCGCGAGATCGAGCCGGAGCCCGAGGAGCCCGCAGAGGGCGAGGAGTTGGCCGAGGGCGAGGAAGCGCCGGAGGGCGCCGAAGGCGCTGCCGAGGGCGAGGCCGCAGACGCGGGCTCAGGCGATCAGGGCAAGCCCGAAACCTCCGACAGTTAGCGGCCCTCCCGGCCCGTACGGCGGCGCCACGCCCGCGATAAGACTTCGCCATGCGTCGTCCTCAGTCGCCCCCATGCTGAAGAGCATGGGAGCTCCCTGCGTCCTAGCCTGGCTCGCTTCTCGCGACCGTGGCATCCACCGTACGAACCGGGAGGACCGCTAATGCGCCTCCCCTGGCGTCGAGGCGACCGCGCCTCGTCGCTCGAGTTGCTCGTCGTCGGCCTGGGGAATCCCGGCCGTGAGTACGCCCGCAACCGCCACAACGTGGGTTGGATGGTGGTCGAGGAGCTCGCGCGCAGGCACGGCGCGTCGTGGAAGGGGAAGTTCTCCGGCCAGCTCGCGGAGCTGCGCCTGGATGGCCACCGTGTCGGGCTGCTGAAGCCCGAGACGTTCATGAACGAGTCGGGCCGGTCCGTCGGTGCGGCCGCGCGCTTCTTCAAGCTCGAGCCCGGCGCGATCCTTGTGGTCCACGATGAGATGGATCTCGAGCCGGGACGATTGCAGGCTCGCAGCGGTGGGGGCCTGGCAGGCCACAACGGGCTCCGCTCGATCGCGGCGCACCTCAAGACCCCGGACTTCCTCCGTCTGCGCATCGGCGTCGGCCGGCCGGGCCGGGGCGATCCGCGCAAGGGCGCGGACTTTGTGCTCTCGAATTTCACGGCGGAAGAGGACGCGGACACGCTCGTCGCGCGGGCCGCGGACGCCGTCGAGAAGCTCGACGCCGAAGGGCTCGGGCGCGCGCAGACGCAGTTCAACTAGCGGCCGCCGTCACTTCTTCGAAGCTCGGCGCTCCGCGGATGGAACGGTTCACCGTGGTCGCGACCGCCAGAATGACAAAGCCTCCAAGGACGAGAGCGGCGGTGGTCCTGACCGAGTAAGAGGCAAGGAGGAGCCCCGCGACGACCGGTCCCAGCGGGTAGGCGAGTAGGGCGAGCGACCTGGCGACGCTGTTCACCCGCCCTGCAACCGGTCGGGCACGATCGCGACGCGATAGCCGATGACCATCGCGTTGAAGAAGATCAACGGAGCTGTTCCGGCGACGAGCACGAAGACGTTGGGCTCGATCACGAATGCGACGATCGCGACCGCGAGCCACGCGGAGAGGACGAGCACGGCGCGCATCGGGAGCAGGCGCAAGAAGCGCGGCGCGGCGATCGAGCCGAGTAGTGAGAAGGCGCCGGTGACGGCCACGAGGGCACCGATCACCGCGGAGGAGAATCCCTGGCGCTGAGCGGCGACGATCAGCAAGAGGTTGAGCGCGCCGAAGAGGAAGTTCCGGCCGACGAAGAGCAATGCGCAGGTGCGGAGAAAGGCGTGTCCCCAGAGCCAAGCCATCCCTTCCTTGATCTGCATCCAGAGACCGGCTGTTTCCCGCTCTTCGCGCTTCTCCTGGAACGGCGTCCGCATGGCGAGCAGCGTGCCCGTCGAAAAACGCGTAGGAGATCGCGTCGACGACGAACGGCAGCGATCGCGCGAGCCCGAAGAGTGCGCCTCCGAGCGGCGGCCCGGCGAGGTAGACGCTCGACATCCGCGCCTGCTCCGTGGCGAAGGCGCTTTGGAGCTGCGGCGCCGGAACAACAGACCGGACGGCGCCGATCTCGGCGATGTTGAAGATCACGAACATCGACCCCTCGATGAAGGCGACGAGAAGAATCTGAGCGAACGTGACGTGCCCGGTTGCAATGGTGACGCCCAGCGATCCGAGCGCCAGTACCCGCACGACGTCGGCCCAGATCATCAGCCACTTTCGGTTGAAGCGGTCGGATGCAACGCCGGCGGGGAGGGCGAACAACGCATAGGGCACGAGGCGCGCGAACGACGCCAGCCCGGCCTTCGCCGGTGACCCCGTGAGCGCGAGCACCAGCAGCGTGTAGGCGATCCCCGATGCCTCCGAGCCGACGGTCGATAGCGCCTGGCCGATCTGGAGAAGGATGAAGTCGCGATTCCGTCGGAGCGGAACCAACTCGCGCTTCACGGCGGGTCGACCATCCATGCGGGGGTACCATGACAAGCGCCGACCCCGCGGGGTTCGGCGTTTCGTCATGGACCACTCGATTCTGCATCCCTTCGTTGCGGCGCTCCGCGCGACCGAACGCCTCAAAGGCTTTGCCGAGGCGTTCCCAAAGCCCGCCCGCGTGTCGGAGCCGGCGCTGCCGCTGCTGCTCGCCTCGCTCTACGAGGAGCTCGACCGCCCGCTCGTTCTTCTGGCGCCGGAGGATCAGGACGCCCGCGACGCCGCCGAAGGCGCCGCCTGGTTCCTCGGCGAGGAACGCGTCGCGATGCTGCCGAGCCGGGGGGTCCACTGGGGCTCCGGCCTCGACCCCGCGCCGCACCTCGTCGGCGAACGCGCACGCGCACTCGACGTTATTGCTGCAGGCGGGCTCGTCGCTGCTTCGGCTGCGGCGCTCGCCGAGCCGATGCCACCGCCGAACGCCCGGCCTCAGCCGATTCGGATCGCGCCGGGCGAGGGGATCAGCCTCGAACAGCTCTCCGAGACGCTTGCGCTTGCGGGCTACGAGCGTGTCGAGCGCGCCGACGAGCGCGGCCAGTTCGCCGTTCGCGGCGGGCTCGTCGACGTCTTCCCCACGACCGGCCGTGAGCCGCTTCGCATCGAGTTCTGGGGCGACGACATCGAACAGATGCGCGCGTTCTCGCCGTTCACGCAGCGCGCACTGCATCCGGTCGAGGCGGCGGTCATCTATCCAGCCGTCGAGCGTCGCCTGGATCTGGTCGAGCCGACGCTCGTCGACGACGGCAAGGCGATCCCGGTCCCGACCGATCTGGTGCGGCCTGTGCCGCGCGGTCCCGATCTCGTGTGGCAGGCCGACGAGGTCCGCACGGTCTGGGAGGAAGAGGGTCTCGAGCCGGTGCCGTTCGGCAAGGCGGCATTGCTGGACACGCTTCCCGCGGGCCAGCCGTTCGCCTTCGAGGCTCAGAGGCCGGCCCTCGTCGCCCGCGGGCTGGCGGAAGCCGAGAACGAGCTCGCCGCGTTCGTGCGGTCGGGCCAGCGCGTCGTCGTTGCCTTCCCACACCGCGGCGAGGCTCTTCGGCAGAAAAACCTTCTGCGCCGCATCGAAGCGCGCGTCGTTGTCGAAGGCGAAGAGCTGCCGCGCGAAGCGGGGCTCATGTTCGCCGTCACGCCTGCTCGGCGCGGCTTCGTCTGGCGCGACCTCGGCCTCGTCCTGCTGCCCGACACGCAGGTCTTCCGCAAGCGCCCGCCGCGGGAACGGCGAGTCGGTGGGCGCGCGCTGCAGTCGTTCGCGGATCTCCGCAGCGGCGACTTCGTCGTCCACGAAGACCACGGCGTCGGGAAGCTGCTCGGCTTCGAGACGAAGGAGGTCGCGGGCGTCACGCGCGACTACCTCTTCCTCGGCTTCCGTGGCGACGACCGGCTATATGTCCCGCACGAGCAGCTCGGCAAGGTGTCGCGCTATATCGGCGCGGACAACTCCGCGCCCGCGCTCTCGAAGCTCGGCGGCAAGGCGTGGGACAACCTCAAAAACCGCGCGCGGGAGTCGGTGCGTGAGCTCGCCGGCGAGCTGCTTGCGTTGTACGCGCAGCGGCAGCAGGCTCCGGGCGTGGCCTACGACTTGCGCCACGAATACCTCGAGCGGCTCGAGGCGGAATTTCCGTACCGAGAGACACCGGACCAGATGGCTGCGATCGAGGCGGTGAAGGAAGACCTGGAGGCGCCCCGGCCGATGGATCGCCTCGTGTGCGGCGACGTCGGCTTCGGCAAGACGGAGGTCGCGATCCGCGCAGCGTTTGCGGTTGCCGTCAACGGCAGGCAGACGTTGATGCTGGCGCCGACGACGATTCTCGCCGAGCAGCACTGGCACACGTTCCGCCAGCGCTACCGCGATTTCCCAGTTCGTGTCGAGATGGTTTCGCGCTTCCGGGCGCCGCGAGAAGTCAAGCAAGTGCTCGCGGACTTCAAGGCCGGCAAGGTCGACGTCCTGATCGGCACGCACCGGGTTCTCAGCCGCGACGTCATCCCGAAGGACCTGGGACTCGTCATCCTCGACGAGGAGCAACGCTTCGGCGTCGCTCAGAAAGAGCTGCTTCGCGCTTTGCGGCTCGAAGTCGACGTGCTGACGTTGAGCGCGACGCCGATTCCGCGCACGCTGCACATGTCGCTCGCCGGGCTCCGCGACATCTCGATCATCGAGACACCGCCGGAGGGCCGCCGCCCGATCCGCACGACGGTCGGCGAATACGACGAGGAAGCGGTCAAGCTCGCCCTCGAGCGCGAGGTGGAGCGCGGCGGCCAGGCCTTCTACCTCCACAACCGCGTCGAAACGATCGACGAGGCGTTGGAGAAGCTGCAGCAGCTCGCGCCGAATCTCCGCTTCCTCGTCGCACACGGCCAGATGCGCGAGCGGGAACTGGAGGAGAAGATGCACGCCTTCCTGCGTGGCGACGCGGACGTGCTCGTCTCGACGACGATCATCGAGTCGGGGCTCGACATCCCGCAGGCGAACACCCTGATCATCGAGCGGGCGGACCAGCTCGGGCTGTCGCAGCTGTACCAGATTCGCGGACGGGTCGGCCGCTCCGACGTGACCGCCCATGCGTTCCTCTTCTATCCGGACATGTCAGAGCTGAGTCCGGAGGCACGCGCGCGCCTCGCCACTCTTGCCGATCACACCGAGCTCGGCGCGGGCTTCGCAATCGCGATGCGCGATCTCGAAATTCGCGGCGCCGGCAATCTATTGGGTGACGAGCAGTCGGGCCACGTCGCAGCGCTCGGCTTCGAGCTGTACGTGGAGATGCTCGCGGAGGCCGTTGCAGAGCTTTCAGGAGAGCGCCGCGTCGCTGCCCGCCCCGTCCGCGTCGATGCGCGAGTCGATGCGTACGTGCCGCCGGACTACATCGCGTCGGAGGCGCTCAAGATCGATCTCCACCGCAGGCTCGCGTTGAGCGAGTCCGAGGACGAGCTGCGCGAGCTGCAAGCGGGGACGGAGGACCGTTTCGGCCCGCTGCCCGAGCCGGTCGAGAATCTCTTCCTGATCCAGGAAGCGAAGCTGAAGCTGGCGCGGGCCGGCGCCGACTACTTCGTCTTCCGCGGCGGCAAGGCGAGCGTCGGCCAGATGGTGCTCGGCGCCGAGGAGCTCCGCGAGCTGCGACGTCGGATCGACACCGCCGTCTACACCGTCGCGAACCACGAGGTCTCACTTCGCGAGGAGGGCTTCCCGCAGGCGCTCCGACTGGTCGACGCCATTCAATCCGTGCGTGCTGGAAACGGCACGTAGTCCACCAGTTACGAGCCGTAACGGGAGTATGATTCTTTCGTAGCAACCTAACGTGTTACCGCCTGCGCTTTCGTCCTCCGACACAAAGGGAGCAGATGTTCAAGCGAAGGAATCTCTGGATGACTTCCGGCCGCGATCGGCGCGTCCTTGACGTTGATGGTGGCCGGTGCCGTCCCTGCCAACGGCATCCCCAAGATCTTCTCCGACGAGACTGCCTCCGCGACGCCGAGCGTGGGATTCGCGAGCACGGTCATCGCGCGGGGCACCTTTCTCCAGAACTACACCTTCGGAACGCCCACGGTCGTCACCCTCACGCGGAAGGTCAGGGTCAAGACGAAAAGCGGGTTTGTCACGAAGACGATCAAGATCAAGGTCGACTCCGTCCAGAGAGCCATCACGTGCACCCCGACGAACCCATGCGACACGGCGTTTCAGCAGGCGACGGTTCAGCCGGGAGGGTCGTCTGGCTGGCACACCCACCCAGGCGCGACCTTCGTCGCCGTGGGCCAGGGGGAGGGCACGATCTATCGCGTCATCGGCTCGGACTGCCCAGCGACGAAGATCGGCGTGGGGACGGGCTTTGCTCAGATGCCGACCGAGCTTCACATGGTCAGGAACGAGGGAACTGTCCCGTTCATCGTGTACACGCTCTACGTCCTCCCGCGCGGGACGCCGAACACGGCGATCAGAATCGACCAGCCCCAGCCGGCGGCTTGCCCCTCGATCAACTAGACGGCTAGAACGTTCGACGTGGGCCGGGTGAGTAAGCCCGGCCCACAACTGCATGGCGGAGGTGCGTTGGCGTCTCGCTGCTATACTGGCCGCGCGCCGGGCAGCGTGACGAATCCGCTGCAAAATGGCGCATTTTCCATGAGACGATCCATTCTTCTTACGCTCTGCTCGCTCGCGCTCGTCGCTGCCGGCTGCGGTGGCACCTCGACCGCAACGCTGGGCTCCGATGACGCCGCCGTCGTCGGCTCGCAGTCGATCACCAAGGACCAGTTCCAGGAGCTGATGGGCCGCGCGAAGGCGAGCTACGACACGCAGAAGAAGCCTTTCCCGAAGCCCGGCACCACCGAGTACGAGCAGCTCAAGGGCCAGGCGGTCACGTACCTGATTCAGCAGGCCGAGTTCGAGCAGGAGGCCGACGCGATGGGGATCAAGGTCTCCGACGAGAAGGTGAATAAGTACCTCGCGAAGCTGAAGAAGCAGTTCTACGGTGGCAGCGAGCAGCGCTACCAGAAGGCGCTCAAGCAGCAAGGGCTGACCGAGGAGCAGGCCAAGGTTGCGACGCACGCCCAGCTGATCTCGGAGGAGCTTTTCAAGAAGGTGACGAGCGGCGTCACGGTCTCGAAGGAAGAGATCAAGGCCTACTACAACTCGCACAAGTCGCAGTACGGGCAGCCGCAGACGCGCGAGGTGCGTCACATCCTCGTGCCGAAGAAGGCTCTCGCCGACTCGATTTACGCACAGCTGAAGGCCGGCGCGAACTTCGCGAAGCTGGCGAAGAAGTACTCGAAGGATCCTGGTTCCGCGTCGAACGGTGGCAAGCTGACGATCTCCAAGGGTCAGACCGTCCCGGCTTTCGACAAGACCGCCTTCAGCCTGAAGAAGGGCGAGCTGTCACAGCCGATCCATACGCAGTACGGCTACCACATCATCGAGGCGCTCTCCGCGATCAAGGCCGCGCAAACGACTTCGTTGAGCAAGGTCGAGTCGTCGATCAAGCAGCAGCTCGAGCATCAGCGCAAGAACGAGGCGATGACGAAGTGGGTCGAGACGAAGAAGAAGAGCTACTGCAAGTCGGGCATCAAGTACCAGATCGGGTACCAGCCCAACCCGGATCCGTGCGCGACGCTCACGGGCGCGACCACCACGACGACACGGTAAGTGAGCCTCGCCGAGGCGCTCGTCGACCTCCAGGAGCTGACCGAGCGGCTGCGCCGCGAGTGTCCTTGGGATCGTGAGCAGACTGAGCGCACGATCGTTCCGCACACCGTCGAGGAGGCCTACGAGGTCGCCGATGCGGCAATCGGCGGGGACGACGCAAAGCTTGCGGACGAGCTCGGCGACCTGCTGTTCCAGGTGTACTTCCTTGCCCTTCTCCTTGCGGAGAAGGGCCAACTGGGGTTGGAGCAGATTGCGCGTGGAGCTCACGAGAAGCTCGTTCGCCGTCACCCTCACGTTTTCAGTGGAGTCGAGCTCGGCTCCCCCGGTGAGGTTCGCCGCACCTGGGAGTCCAGCAAGCGCGACCTGGAAGGTCGCGCAGGCATCTTTCACGACGTGCCGGAGTCGCTTCCTGCGCTGCTCTACGCGCGCAAGGTGCAGCGGCGCGCTGCGGCGATCGCCTTCGAGTATCCGGACACGGCGGGCGCGCTCGCGGACCTCGATGACGAGGTGCGCGAGTTGAAGGAGGCGCTCGCGGAGGCCGGCGAGATCGCCTCGGAGACGGAGCCGCCCGCGCATGTGTTCGCGGAGATGGGAGACGTGCTCTTCGCGGCCGTCAACGTCGCGCGGCGCCTGAACGTGGATCCCGAGCTCGCACTGCGTGCGATGTCTCGCCGCTTCGTCGAGCGCGTCGAACGTGCCGAGCGCTCCGCGGCCGGCGAAGGGAAGTCGTTCGCCGAGTTGTCGCTGGACGAGCAAGACCGCTACTTCGATCGCGCCAAGGAGGAGTTCGAATGAGTGCATCCTCGATCGCACGAGTGCACGGGCGGCAGATCCTCGACTCGCGGGGAAATCCGACGGTTGAAGTGGATGTCGTGCTCGAGTCGGGTGCGACCGGGCGTGCTGCGGTTCCTTCCGGCGCGTCCACCGGGCAGTTCGAGGCCGTCGAGTTGCGCGACGGCGACGACCGGTCGTATCGCGGTAAGAGCGTTCTCAACGCCGTGCGCAATGTCGATACGGAGATCGCCGGCGCGGTCGCAGGGCTCGACGCCGAAGACCAGCGAACGCTGGACCAGACGCTGATCGAGCTCGACGGAACGAAGAACAAGTCGCGCCTCGGAGCCAACGCGATTCTCGGCGTCTCGCTGGCCACAGCGAAAGCCGGCGCGGCGCATGCGGGCGTGTCGCTGTTCCGCTGGATCGGCGGGGTCGGCGCGCACGTCTTACCGGTGCCGATGCTGAACGTGATCAACGGCGGTGCCCACGCCCAGAATTCGCTCGACCTGCAGGAGTTCATGGTCGTCCCCGCCGGCGCGGATTCCTTCGCCGAAGGGCTGAAGATCGGCGCGGAGACTTTTCATGCTCTGAAGGATGTGCTGCACGAACGGGGGCTGTCGACCGGAGTCGGGGACGAGGGCGGCTTCGCCCCGGAGTTGGACTCGACCGAGGCGGCGATCGAGGCCGTGTTGGAGGCTGCCGAGCGTGTGGGACATCGCGACCGCGTCGCGATCGCGCTCGATCCCGCGTCGACCGAGCTCTACCGCGACGGCGGTTATCACCTGGAGCGCCAGGGCCAGATCATGCGTGCAGATGAGTTGATCGATCTCTACGCAACGTTGGCCGATCGCTATCCGGTGGTCTCGATCGAGGACGGGCTGGCGGAGGACGAGTGGGGTGCATGGAAGGCGATGACCGAGCGTCTCGGCGACCGCATGCAGCTCGTCGGCGACGACCTCTTCGTGACGAACGTCGAGCGGTTCCAGCGCGGCATCGACGAGGGGGTCGCGAACGCGATCCTCGTCAAGGTCAACCAGATCGGAACTCTGACCGAGTCACTCGACGCGATCGAGCTTGCGCGTGCCAACGGCTACGGCGTGGTGATCTCCCACCGCTCCGGCGAGACCGAAGACACCACGATCGCCGACCTCGTCGTGGCGACCGGCGGGGGCCAGATCAAGACGGGCGCGCCCTCGCGGACTGACCGCGTCGCGAAGTACAACCAGCTGCTCCGGATCGAGGAGGAACTGGGTGACGCTGCGGTCTATCCGGGGTGGTCCGCTTTTCCTCGCACACAGCGCTGACGTATCCCGGCGCTACCCTGGGTGCATGGCTTCGATGACGCCGCGCCGGACCAAGATCGTCGCGACGATCGGCCCTGCGTGCTCGACGCCCGAGAAGGTACGGGAGCTCGTCGACGCTGGGATGGACGCCGCGCGTCTCAACCTCTCACACGGGACACATGAAGATCATGCGGCCAGAGCGAAGCTCGTGCGCGACGTCCAGGAGGAGGTAGGGCGGCCGCTCGCGCTGATCGGCGACCTCCAGGGGCCGAAGTTCCGCGTTGGAGGGCTCGACCAGCCGCTGATCCTCACTCAGGGATCTGAGGTGACGGTGGTGACGAGCGGAGACGGCGCCGGGAACGGCGAGCTGCCGGTTGCGCCGGCTGCCATCGGCGAGGTCTTGCGCCCGGGACATGAGGTGTTGATCGACGACGGGATGATCCGGCTCCGTGTCGACGCTGTGGAATCCGGCCGTTTCCGGTGCGGAGTCGTCGTGGGCGGGACCGTGACGTCCCACAAGGGCGTGAACCTTCCGGGTGTTCCGATCCCGATCCCGTCGCTGACGCGGAAGGACATCCAAGACCTCGAGTTCGCGCTCGAGCTCGGGTGCGACTTCATTGCGCTGTCCTTCGTGCGATCGGCCGCCGACGTCCGCGACCTGAAGGCGCTGATCGAGCAGGAAGGATCGACCGCTCACGTGATCGCGAAGATCGAGAAGGCGGAGGCGGTAGACGCGCTCGATGACGTGCTTGCGGAGGCTGACGCGGTCATGGTCGCCCGCGGCGACCTGGGCGTCGAAATCGGTCCGGAGCTCGTGCCGCTCGTGCAGAAGCGGATCATCTCCAGAGCGCTCGAGCGCGGGAAGCCCGTGATCACGGCCACGCAGATGCTCGAGTCGATGATCCACCACCCTGAGCCGACGCGCGCCGAGGCCAGCGACGTCGCCAACGCGGTCCTCGACGGCACTTCCGCGATCATGCTCTCGGGCGAGACTGCGATGGGCGAGTACCCGGTGCATGCGGTGCAGACGATGGACCGCATCGCGCGTGCGGTCGAGCCGAGCCTCGGCTACCGCCACCAGATTCCCGAAGCGACCGAGGACCCGACGATCGGCAACGCCATGTCCAATGCGGCCTGCGACCTCGCGGAGGCGCTCGGCGCGAAGGCGATGCTCGTGCCCACCTTCACGGGGCGGACGGCGTCGGCGGTGGCGAGGCTGCGCCCGCGCCGGCCGATCGTCGCGCTGACTCACAAGCTGTGGTCGGTGCACCAGATGGCGATCGAGTGGGGCGTGACGCCGATCTGGATCCCTGAGTGTAAGGACGTCGAGGATCTCTGGAACCGTTCCCTTGACGCGGCGAAGGAAGCAGGCCTGATCGAGTCGGGCGACACCGTCGTGATCACCGCGGGGACCGCGGTCAACATCCCCGGCTCGACGAACGTCATCAAGGTCGACGTCGTCATCTAAGAGGAGGCAGCAGAGCTTCCGCGAATCCTGCGCACATGGCCGCGCGGGTCTCACGTCGTCCACCCCTCGCCACGCTCGCGCGGCGCTGGCTGGTCGTCGTGCTGCTCGTGGTGATCGGGTACGCGTACTACCACCCGATCAAAAGCTGGCTCGAGACGCGCCACGAGCTCTCCTCCCGACGTGCCGAAGTCGGTCGGCTGGTGAACGAGAAGCGAGCTCTGCGGGACCGGCTCCAGTTCTCGGCGAGCAGCGACGCGCTCACACGCGAGGCGCGCAGGCTGGGATTCATCCGCCCGGGAGAGCACCTCTTCATCGTCAAGGGCATTCAGGCCTGGAAGAAGGCACACACTACGATCGACGGTGATGGAAAGTGATCGCGCCGCCGTCGAACGGCAGCTAGGCCGGCCGCCCCGGGCCTTTAGGCGCGTTGTCGTCCGCTGTCCCTTCGGGCATCCCGCGGTCACGGAGCAGCACGCGTTCGACGACAGCGGCGAGCCGTTCCCGACGACCTTCTGGCTCACATGTCCCCAGTTCGTCGCGGCGGTGTCTCGGCTCGAAGCGGCCGGCGGCGTGGAGCGTTGGACCCGTGCTGCCGCCGAGGATCCCCGGCTGGCCGCGAGCCTCGAGCGCGCGCATGCAGAGCAGCGGGAGCTGCGCCCCGATCTCGACCTCGGCGTGGGCGGCGCGCGTGCGGGCGCGGGAAGTCTCAAGTGCCTGCACGCCCACGTGGCGTTCGCGCTGGCCCGCCCGGGCTACGAGTTGGGGGAGCAGATCCTCGCGGAAGTCGACCCCGCCTGGCCGTCCGTTTGCTGCGCTCCGTAACGGATAGGTTCTTCGCCCGTGTCGGTAGTGATCGATGTCGCCAGGCGTGAGTGGGAAGACGGTTACCGCCGCTTCCAGGTGGCGTCGCGTGATCCCGTCGCCGCTGACCGGTTGGACGAGCAGCTGGAGGTCGTCACCGCCGAGCTGCGCCGCCGGATCGGACAGACCTTCACCCTCGAGGAGTTGGTGGCCCTCTACGAGCGCGCCGAAGCGTGGGTGCGTGACTCGGTCTCCGAGCATGCTCCGACGCCCGGTTGGCCCCGCACGCTCGCCGTCGTCGAGGACACGGCCTTCCACCTCTACCAGCGCGGCGCGGTCGACTACAAGCCGTGACGGCGCTGACCCCGGTCGAGCGGAACGACCGGCGCCGGCTGCAGCGGCGCCGGGAAGTGATCCGGTGGAGCATCCGCGTTCTCCTGGTCATCCTGGTCTTCTCTCTTGGGGTCGCCCTGGGGCAGGCGATCCAGGACAACCCTCGGCCCGGCCGGACGGTCACTCTCGACCGCACGCTCCGCATTCCAACCACCGGAGCCCAGGGTTCGACTATTACTCCCTGAGAAGCAGGATTACGCACATTTGCCTCCCGACTCCCTCTGGGTGTTAGGAAGGCGCACGTTTGGGTAGATTCGCGGTGTGGCGACGCGAGAACCCAGCGATCGGCGGCGGCCTGCCGCCGGCGAGAGCGACTGGCTGACGCTCGGCCAGGCGGCGAAATTCCTGGGCGTCGCCCAGAGCACGATCAGAAAGTGGTCCGACGTCGGGCGAGTCCCTGCCTTCTACACCCCCGGCGGGCATCGCCGTTTCAAGCGCCACGACCTCGAAGCTTTCCTCGAGCGCTCAGGCCCCGGGAAGCCTGCACGCGGCCCGCTCGTGCTGCTCGTCGACGACGACCCGCAGGTGCGCGAGGTCGTGCGCATCAACCTGGAGATGGAGGGCTACGCCGTCCGGGAAGCGGGGAACGCGGAAGACGGGCTTGCCGCGCTCGAGGACGAGGCGCCGGATCTGATTTTGCTCGACGTGATGATGCCGCAGGTCGACGGCTGGGAGATGTTGCGACGCGTGCAGGAGCGGCACGGTGTCGGGTCGATCCCGGTCGTGATGTTCAGCGGCCAGCTCGATGCAGGGACTGAAGCGGTCCAGCGTGGTGCGCAGGGCTTCGTCGGCAAGCCGTTCGACCTGCGTGCGCTGATCGAGCAGACGAAGCAGATCGTTCCCGCTTAGTCGCGCGAAAGCTTCGCTTTCGCGCGAGGTGAGGTGCGGCGCTTCGCGCGGAATGTGCGCGGGCGGAGCCCGCGCACTCTTATTTGGGTTGTGGCTGCACGGGTGTGTCAACCGCGGCGACGGCGGCGCCAAAGGCGTCGCCATCCCCTTAAGTTCGGCCTGCGGTTAGGGCGGCTGCGCCTGCTCTAACCTCCGGCCTTTGGGATCAAGGGCGGGTTGGAAGTCTCAAACCCTCCTCCTGCGTC
>JBBRZA010000002.1:0-81077 GCA_038237145.1 Gaiellales bacterium | reverse complement strand
GTGAACGAGAGCGTCCTGCGCGAGCACCCGTGGCCGGAATGAGGCTGCCGGCGCCTGCGCGCGCCGTCGTGTGGAGGACGGGGCGTCGCGCCGTCGACTGGAGCGCCGCGAAACTGAAGCTGGCGAGCTACGTCCCGTTCTACGACTATCGCGAACAGCTCGACCTGCACACGACCTACCGTGAGGACCCGCGGCAGGTGCGGGACAAGCGCCCGTCGACCGTCGACGAGACCGACTTCGATCTCACGCTCACCGTCGAAGGACTGGAGGACGTCCTCGTAGGCCGCGACTGGTCCGGCAAGCGCATCCTCGAGGTCGGGCCGAAGCACGGCACGCACGCGTTGTGGATCGACGAGAGGCTGCGGCCGAGTGAGCTGGTCTTCTCGGACTTCGCAGCCGACAGGCACTTCCACGAACAGTGGCAGGATCGCCTGCGCGCACCCCACCGCTGGGTCTACAGCGATCTCCGCTCGGCGGAGGAGCTGCGCGAGCTCAAGCCGTTCGACGTCGTCTTCTTTCTCGGCGTGCTCTACCACAGTGCGTTCCATCTGCCGTTGCTGGGGATGCTGAACCGGGTCACGCGGCTCGGTGGCGAGATGCTGCTCGAAACGACGATCGATCCGCGGCCGGATGCGGCGGTCCGGATTCGCTGGCAGCAGGGCACCGGCAAGGCGAAGGCCGTGCCAACGCTCGACGCGCTGCGCATCGAGCTCGCCTGGACGGGCTGGCGCGACGTGACGCTCTTCACCGACTACCGGCCGGGCTCGAGCGAGGTCGTCATGCTCTGCCGCAAGACGGACGAGCTGCAGGACGGAGCCGAGCTGGTCGACCTCGTCGCGCCGCAGCGTCAGCCGGCGTGACGCGGGCGCTCGCGCTCGCGGCGATCGTCGTCGCGGGCACGGTCACATACGGATCGCTCGGCGGGCTCCTCAAAGGCCCGTCCGTGTTCGCGGACGAGCTCATCTACATGGATGCGACGCGTTCTGTGGCGGCTGGGCATCGCCCGATGGAGCGGGACCAGACGTATGGGCGCGGATTGCTCTTTCCCGTCGCCGCCGCTCCCATAGTCGCGGTCTCCCCGAACCAGCTCGACGCTTATCGCGCGCTGCAGTGGTTCAACGCCTTCCTCTTCTCGCTGGCGGCGATTCCGGCGTTCTTCCTCGCGCGCCGCTTGCTCGGCGCGGGCTGGAGCCTCGCCGTCGCGGCACTCACCGTTGCGGCACCCTCCGCGGTCTACAGCGGCATGGTCCTCACCGAAGCTGCCGCCTATGTCACGGGGACGCTCGCGTTGCTTGCGCTGCTGCAGGTCGTGGAGCGCCCCACGGCTCGGCACCAGCTGGTCGCCCTCGGCTCGGTTGCACTGGCGGCGCTGGCTCGGCCGCAGCTCGTCGCGCTCGGAGTGGCATTGCCGGCCGGGCTCGCACTGCGCTGGTGGTTGCTGCCACGCGCGGCGCGTCCAGCCATCCTTGCCGGGTTACGCAGGCTGTGGCCGACCCTTGCCGCAGTGGGCTTCGTCGTCGTTGTCGGAGCTGCCGCCCTCGCGTCCGGGCACGCATCGCTGCGGGACTACCGCGACGTCTTCAGGACGTACGACGTCGCCGGGGTCGTGCGCTGGAGTTGGTACACGCTTGGCAACCTCGGCCTGTATGTCGCGGTGATCCCGCTTGTCGCCGCGCCGGCGGCGCTGACGGACCTCTGGCGCCGTGGCCGCGAGGGCTCGGTTCGCGACGCTTCCTTCCTGGGCCTCTTTGTCAGCGTCAACGTGGTCACGGTCGTGATCGTGGCCGCGTTCTCGAGCGCAACGTTCGGCGGCGAGCGCCTGCACGATCGCTACCTCTTCTACGTCGTTCCACTGTGGCTCGTGTTGTTCGCGCTCTGGCTCGTTCGAGGCGCGTCTTTCTCGTGGCGCTCGCTCGCCGTGGGGACGGCCCTCTCTGCCGCGCTGCTCGCGACCTTGCCGCAGCGCTTGCTCCTGCGCGACACGAACCTGCAGTTCGATGCCGTGGCCACAGCCCTCTGGTCGCGTATCCGTGAAGTCGACGCTTCCCGGCCGAGCGTTCTGCGTCTGCTGCTCGTGCTCGCCGTGCTGGCGGCGCTCGGTGCGGTCCTCGTCGCCCGGAGACGGCCGCTCCTGTTGCTCGTCCCGGTCGCCGTCGTGTTCGTCCTCAACGCCGTGTTCGTCTGGCAGTCGCGTATTCACGATGCGGACATCCGTGTCTTCGCGGATAACCGGCCTGCGACGTGGTCCTGGGTGGACCACGCCGTCCCAGACGACGCGGAAGTCACGGACGTCGTCGTCGAGTCCGGCCGCTGCCAGCCCGTGAACATCGGTGCCTTCCGCTGGACGGAGTTCTTCAATGCGCGCATCACGCCGGTGCTGAGAGTCGGCGTGCCCGCAGACATCACGACCGACGGACGCAGCGTCCGCATCGGTGCCGACGGAATCGTTCGCAGGCTCGACGGCAAGCCGATCGCGACCGACTATGCGGTTCTTCCTCCAGGTGTCGCGGTCACCGGCCAGGTGATCACGCACGGAACCCTCGCCAATCTGCAGCTGTGGAGGGTCGGCGGCACCCTGCGCTTCCGCAACGCGCGCTCGAATGCGGACGCCGTCGAGGCAGCCTGTCTGGAGGGAGTGGCGTGATCCGGCGTCTCGACGGCTGGGCCGGGGTCGCGCTCCTGTGCGCGGTCGCACTGGCCTTCTACTGGATCGAGGCGCTCGCGTGGCCGCTCCAGCGCGGCCGCGACTCGTGGGACTACTGGCTCTACTACCTCCAGCTGGGCGACCGTCACCCCGTGTTCTGGGCTGTGCAGCTGTTTCGCACGCCACTGACGCCGCTCGTTACCGGGATTCCGATGAGCATCGGCGGCGCGCAGTTGCTCGAGGTCGTCATGTCGCTGATCTACGCGGGTGCAATCGCAGGCTGGGCCTGGGCGGCTCGCCCGTTCGGCCGAACGACCGCCCTCGTCACCGCCGTCGTCGCGCTCGCCCTGCTGCCGTACGCCGCGATGTTCCACCAGGTATCAAGTGATTTCCTCTTCGGGGCATTGCTTGCTCCGTGGACGGGCCTGGTCGTCCGCGCCATGTTTCGCCCGACGACGCGCGTGCTGGCCGGGCTTGGCCTGCTGACTGCGGCGCTGACCCTCACGCGTCCTGCCAGCCAGGTGCTCGTGCTTGCAGCCGGCGCCGCCGCGCTGATTGCCGGCGGCCCGCGGAGAACGCGTTTGACGCGGTTGGGAATCGCGGCGGCCGCAGCGATCGTGCCGCTTCTTCTCTGGGCCGGCCTCAATGCGATTCGCTACGACGACTTCACCGTGGCACGCGGGGGCAAGGCCTGGGTGCCGTTCTTCAAGGTGCTGAGCCTGAAGACGATCGAGCCGTCCAACGGCCCGGCGTCGCAACGCCTCGCCACGGCGATCGAGCGTGACGTGCTGACGCTGCCGGAGTACCGCCGCCTGCACGTCGATCTCCGCACGTACCTGCACAGCCCGTCGAATCTCGAGGCGATCCGACTGATCGCGCTCTCGGACCGCGACTTCGGACGCTCGAGCAACTACGACGTCCTCTTCGACACTTCCTGGGAGACGATCCGGCACAGTCCCAGCGTCTACGTCCACTCGGTGACACGCACGTTCAAGGACTTTCTCTGGTTCCGCTACTCGCTCGAGCCGGTCCGTCAGGAGCCGGCCCCGCCGCCAGGCCCGCGCGTGCTGCAGGTCGACGGAAAACCGAGCCTGAGCCCAGAGGCGGTGTCGCCCATGGCGCAGGCCGCGCGCTACGGCTTCGTCTGGTGTCCGACGGATGCGATCGACCGCTGCATCTTCCGGCAGCCGGAGCAGATATTCCCGTCGGCCACTCAGCAGCGGCGCTACGTCGAGCTGACCGACCGCGTGCGTGACTGGAACTCCCAACTGCCGCTGCGAAACGGCGCTCGTTGGCTCGGTGCGAAGCTCGGCACGCTCAGCTGGGACCTGCCGGGCGCGCCGATCGTCTGGCTCGTGATCGCAGCAATCGGGATCGCGCTGCGAAGACCGCGGGGATGGCCCACGCTCGTCGTCCTCGGCCTCGCGGGCCTCGCCGTGCTGTTCGTGCATGCCCTCTCGCAGGAGCCGCAGGCGGAGTTCTCGATCCCGCTCACACCGATGTTCGCGCTCGCGGCGGTCGCGGCGATCTTCGGAAAGCGCGCGGACTCGGCTACGGTCCCCGGATCGTGACCGAGCTCAGGCTGATACCGCCAGAGGAGTTCGAGCGCGCCGGCGACGATCTGGGTCTGCTCGCCGACATGTGCCGCGCCAACGCACTGGTTGCGGTGAAGCGCGCCGGCTCCGGACACCTCGGCTCGAGCTTCAGCGCGCTCGACATCGTCGTCCACCTGCTCTGGAGCGAGCTCAACGTTGCGGAGCTGGGCTGGGAGCATCCGGACCGCGACGTCTTCTTCTCGTCGAAGGGCCACGACGTACCGGGTCTCTACGCAGCGCTGAACGCACTCGGCGTGATCCCGACGGAGCGGTTGCTCCGGCTCAGGCGGCTCGGCGGCCTCGACGGGCACCCGGACGTCGGCGTGCCGGGCATCGAGGCGAACTCCGGCTCGCTCGGCATGGGCCTCTCGAAGGGCCGCGGGATGGCCTGGGCCAAACGGCATCTGGGCCGAGGCGGCGTCGTGGTCGTGATGACCGGCGACGGCGAGCTCCAGGAGGGCCAGAACTGGGAGGCGTTCGCGTCTGCGGCGCACCAGGGTGTCGGCAATCTCTGGGCAATCGTCGACCGCAACGAGCTGCAGTCGGACCGGCCGACGGAGGAGATCCTCGCGCTCGGGGATCTCGAGGCGAAGCTTCGCGCGTTCGGCTGTCACGTCGAAGTCGCAGACGGCCATGACCACGATGCGCTTGCCGGCGCATTCGCGGCGATGCGGGCCGCGCGGGAGGACGTGCCGAAGGTTCTCGTCGCGAACACGATCAAGGGTCGCGGCGTGTCGTTCATGGAACATCCGACCGCTCTACGCGAAGGAGGAGGCACGTATCGCTGGCACGCCGGTGCCCCCGACGACGACTCGTTCATGCGCGCCCACGACGAGCTCGTGGAGCGCATCCGTCAGCGTCTGCCCGAGGTGAAGCTCGAACCGGTGCCGTCGCTCGATGAGCGCGTCTCGCTCGAAGGCGAGCCGGAGTCAGGCGCCGGAATGCGCCGTACGGCGGTTTCGGATGAGTACGTTGCCGCGACCTACGGCGAAGAGCTGCTGCGACTGGTCGAACAGCATCCGGAGCTCGTCGTGCTCGACGCGGATCTCGCATCGGACTGCCGTGTCCGCGGCATCGAGCTCGAGCAGCCGGCGCGCTTCATCGAGGTCGGGATCGCGGAGCAAGACATGGTCTCGATGGCCGCAGGTCTTGCACGTCAAGGGCTTCTGCCCGTCGTGAACTCCTTCGCGAGCTTTCTCGCCTCGCGCGCCAACGAGCAGATCTACAACCAGGCGAGCGAACGGACGAAGGTCGTGTACGCGCTTCACTACGCGGGCCTGATCCCCGCGGGCCCGGGCAAGTCGCACCAGAGCGTGCGCGACATCTCGCTGCTCGGTGCGCTGCCGAACGTCACGATCGTCCAGCCCACGAACGCGGAGGAGACGAGAGCGTTGTTGCGCTGGGCCGTGGAGGACGCAGAGGAAAGCGTCGCGGTTCGGCTCGCCATCGGTCCCTCGCCGCGCCGTCTCGACCTCGACGGTGCACCCGTCTTTGGACGCGGAACGACGCTTCGCGATGGTGACAACGCGATGTTGCTCGCGTACGGGCCGGTGATGGTGCACGAGGCGCTCGTGGCGGCGGAGACGCTCGCACCGCGCGGCGTGCAGTTGCGTGTGGTGGCGATGCCCTGGCTGAACCGGTTCGACGCCGAGTGGCTCGCCGAGGAGATCGGCACGCTCGAGGATGTCTTCGTCCTCGAAGATCACGCTCCGGTCGGCGGGCTCGCCGATGCCCTACGCCGGGCGCTCGACACGCCGACGCGCGTGACCGCGGTCGGTGTCGAGGGCTGGCCGGCCTGCGGCACGCCGCCCGAAGCGTTGCGTGCACACGAGCTCGACGGCGTCTCGCTCGCCGTCCGAATCGAGCGCGCGCTGGCTGTTGCCGTCGAGACGTGAGCGATCCGCCGGTCTGGCTCGTCCTCGCAGATCCGCTCTCGACGCGGATCTTCCTCGACTGCGGCATCGCCGATGGGCTCGCGGCAAAGTTCGGCCCACGCCTGCAGCCCGTCTTCCTGTTCGACCAGGACGGGACCGATGCGTGGGCCGCACGTTTCGACGGTCGAGGGGTGCTCTTCTCGCGGGACGTCCTCCAGCCTTCACCCCGTCCGCTCGAGCGCGTCCTCGGCCGCGGTGACCGCTGGCTCGACGAGCGCTTCGGCTACTACCCGCTGGCGATCCGGCTCAACTACCGCCACGGCTTTCACCTCGAGCGCATGCAGCCCGGGCACGGGAACTGGCTGCTCGATTCCGCGCGTATCGGGCCACTCCCGCGGTGGGACGGCTTCGAGCGCGCGATGCACCGCTGGCACTTCTCGCCGCGGCGACACGTCTCGCACTCGTTGCTCGAGCGGCTGCGAGCCGAGCGGCCGGCGATCGTCTTCAGCAACCTGCAGATGCAGGCGGCTGTTCCGTACATCGTCGCCGCGAGGCGACTCAGCCTTTCGCTCGTCGGTTACGTCGCCAGTTGGGACCACACGGTTGGCAAGGGCGTGATCTCTCCGCATCTCGACCGCTACGTCGTGCAGAACGACGTCATGCGCGACGACCTCGCCCGCTACCACGACATCGATCCTGCCCGCGTCGTGGTCGCGGGCTGGCCCCAGACGGACGTCTTCCACGTGCAGCGTCCTCGGAGCGCCTACGAGTCGGTGCTGAGCGAGTACGGCCTCGATCCTGCTCGCCCCGTCGTTCTGATCATGGGTAACACACCGACCAATGCGCCCTATGAGGGACGCTTCGTCGAGCGACTCGTCGCGTGGCGCGAGGCCACTGCCGGGGCGCCGCAGTTCCTCTTTCGCCCGCATCCGCGGGACCGCGAGTGGCGTGAGCGATTCGCGCCTGCATTGGCCCCGTCCGGGTCGGCCGTCCAAGAACCGTCCTACACCGATCTGGAGCGACTCGCCACGTTGTTGCAGCACGGGGATTGCGTCGTGGCGAACGCGGGGACGATCCTTCTCGATGCGCTCGTGAACGACCGGCCGGCCGTGTGCGTCCTCTACGACGAGGGAGCGCCTCCGGGGGAGTCCTGGGCGCTGAAGAACGTGGTCGGCGAGCACTACCGCGAGCTAATCGAGTCCGGGGCGTTCCTGCGTGCAGAGAGGTTCGACGAGGTCATCGCCGGCATCGAGCGCTGCCTCGAGGCGCCGGCGGAGCTCGCCACAGAGCGGCGCCGGGTCGTCCAGGCGGTCGTCGGGGACGTCGACGGCCGCTCGTCGGAGCGAGTCGTCGAGGCAATCGCGGGCACGATCGACGAGTGAGGCCGCCGAACCCACTCCGGCTCGTCCAGACACTTCGTCGCACTCGATTACTTCAGAGCTGCGCGGTCGCAATCAAGGACCCCTTAGTTGCCAGGGGGGATCTTTGGCGTCGATTGCGGCACCGCATGTCCGATCGGATGAGCGACGCACAACTCCTGCTCAGAAGGCGAAGCAGCATCTCGGAGACGCGCTCATTTCCTGCACATGCGCTGAGGGCCGCCACGGATCCATTCGCGTTGTCGAGGTTCAAGCAAGATCCCGAGTTCCGCGTAGTCATCGAGAACCTCAACTGCGAGCATGGACGCTTGTATTTGGAGGCGGCTCTGAAGCAGACGCCCTCGTTAGCGGAGCAGCTCGCCCTCTTTCGTCAGAACGACCTCATCGGAACGCCCATAACCTGCCATTACGGCGAGCACGGGGAGTTCGCGCCCACGACGCTCCGGTACGTGAAGGTGTTGTCGGACCTGCTTTCGCTATTCGGGGCTTTGGATGGCTTGAACATCGTCGAGATCGGTGGAGGATATGGCGGTCAGTGCTTCGTCACGTCGATCGGCGTACGGCCAAGGTCGTACACGCTGGTAGATATCGAGCCTGTCCTTCTGCTTCAGCAGGTTTACCTCGAGCGCTTGGCCGTTCCCAACCTACGGTTCCAGGCCGCAAGAGAGCTCGAGCCGGCCGACTACGACCTCGTGATCAGCAACTACGCATTCAGCGAGTGCATCAGACCTGTTCAGCGGCGCTACATCGATCTCGTCTTCTCGCGCTCGCAGCGCGGGTACGTCGCCTGCAACTGGCTTCGCGGGAAGTCGATCTCGATGACCCGCGAGGAGTTGCTCGCCGCGGTGCCGGGGTCGCACTACGAGTCCGAGGTCCTCTTCTGGGGAGCAAACTCGCCATCCGAAGCGCCCGCAGAGGGCGCCACGATCGTTTCATCAGGTGTCGAGGCGCGCGAACAGCCCATCGACCTGCAAGATCGCTCCGGTGTCCGGGTGGACGAAGGCGGGCTCGAGGCCGAGTAGCCCGAAGTGGCGCTCGTCGAGGTAGCGGACGACCTCTCCGAACACCCGGAGCACCCTCGTACAGCGGCACGAGCGAGAGCTCGGCCTGCAGCACTTGCACCTGCTGTAGCGTCTGCGCCGCTCCGCGCAGGACTTCGAGCTCGAAACCCTGGACGTCGAGCTTCAGGTAGAGGCGGTCGTCCGGTTGCAGCAGATCGTCGGCGAGCTCGTCGAGCGGCGCGACCGAGGACTCCTCCGTTCCGACGTAGGCAACGCGCGGGTCGGCTTGCCGCAATCTTTCCTCCATCGGCAGAAACGACGAGCTCGCCCAGTTCTTCGCCACGTTGAGGTTCCGCCGCCCCGATGTCGCTCCCAACGCGAGTTGCAAGCACTCCCATTCCGGATCGCCTGTGGATGCCACGGCCAGCAACGCGAACGCGCTCGCGAGCGGCTCGAACGAGATGATTCGACCGCGGAAGCCGTCGACTCTCAAACGTCGAGCGAACATGCCCTCATTCGCGCCGACATCGAGCACGACGTCGATGGCGTGCTCCGTGTTCAGTCCTACTCGGCTCAGCACCAGCCCCTCATTTTCGCACGCCTCTACGTGGGTCCCAGATCCATCCAGAAGCTACCGAGACGCTTGGTCAACGTCAGCTCGTCACGTCGGATGAAAAGGTCGTTCTGCGCAAGCTGTGCCATGCGGACGTAGCCGTGACGGGCAAGCCGCTTGCGGACGCCGTCGTCCCCGTTGTTCTCGATCAGCAAGATGCGCGGCTTCCAGCGGTCGAGGTCGAACCCTTCCAGCTCATGGCCTTCCAGGTCCAACACGACGAAGTCGATCGCGCCCGCGTGTCCCTCCAGCAGAGAGTCCAACGTAGTCGTCTCGACGACGTCGCCTGGTTCGTCTCCTGCCGCGATCCCGGAGTTCCACTCGACGGCTGCGTCGCGCGCGAAGGCCAGCGTCGCCGGAGCTTCGGGATGGGAGAGTGCAGCGTTCACCACGTTGCTCGACTTCCGTCGCTGCGCGCACTCCGCGGCGCGATCTGCAAGCGCCTCGACGAGGAGACCGTTCCAGCCGGCGCCCTCGAAGAGATAGCTCACGCTGAATCTGTAGCCGTCGTACGCGCCGGCCTCGACGAAGAAGCCCTGTTCCTGGCCGCCGAGCAGATCCCAGAGCAACGCGTCCTCGCCGGTCTGCGAGCGTGCCTCCGGTCGGTGCCGGCCGCTGCTCTCCCCGCCGGTCGCACACCAGCGCGCGACCGCCTCCGCCTCGCACGCACGCAACCTCCAGCGCGTCAGCAGCTTGTTCGGGCGAAGACGCTCTGGCCAGAGAATGCTCGCCAGCTTCCAGCGAGCGCGAGTCAGCACCGAGCGAGCGGCCATTTGCCTCAGTCTAGGCTTGCAGGATGAAACTGGCCCTGACGCTCCTCGCCAAGAACGAGGTCGACGTGATAGAGGCCAACATCGCGTACCACCTCGGGGCAGGCGTCGACTTCATCGTCGCGACCGACAACGGGTCGACCGACGGGACGCTCGGGGTCCTCGAGCGCTACGAGCAAACAGGAGTGTTGCATCTCATCCGCGAGCCGAGCACCGACTTTCGCCAGGGGGAATGGGTGACCCGCATGGCGAGACTTGCGGCTGAGCGTGGTGCCGGCTGGGTGATCAATGCGGACGCCGACGAGTTCTGGTGGCCGCGTGCCGAAAACCTGAAGGAGGTCCTCGAGCGGCTACCGGAGCGCTACGGAGTCGTGCACGGTGTCTGGCGGCCGTTCGTCGCCCGCCCGGACGACGGCTCGCACTTCGCCGAGCGGATGACCGTGCGCTTGTCGATGCAGGCGGCCATCAACGATCCGACGAATCCATTCCGCCCTGCGCGCAAGGCGACGCATCGTGCCCACCCTGGAATACGGGTGCGAGACGGGAATCACGACGTCGAGGGCGCGCCGCTCGTGACGCTTCACGGCTGGCATCCACTGGAGGTCTTCCACCTGCCGCTGCGCTCGCGTGCTCAGGTCGAGACGAAGTACGCCGGTGGCGCCCGCCGCGGCCTGCGCTTCGTCCCTGACGAGGACCGGCTCGACGCCGCAGCGGATCCGCTGGTCGTCGACGACGCCGAGCTCCAGCGCGGCCTGGCGGAGAACCTGCTCGTCGAAGACACGCGGCTGCGTGACGCGCTTCGCACGCTCGCGGGCACTACCCCGCTTCCCGAGGGAGCGGAGTTTCGCCGCGAGACCTTGGTCTTCCCGCGTCCGTCCGTCGTGGACGATGCGCTGTTCGCGGTCGAAGCGGCCGTCGTCTCACAGGCCGATGACGTCCGTGTCCGTCGCCAGGTGGACGATCTCGAGCGTCGTGTGCAGACGCTGGAAGCGCAGGTCGGCGCGCGCGCTCAACGCCTGGTCGAGCGTCTGCTCAGACGCCGGACTTCGTAACGCTCTTCTTGCGCAGACCGAGCTGGAGCCCGGTCAGCTTGGCCAGCTCGTAGACGGCGGCGTACGGAATCCAGCGCCGCCGGCCCGTGCGCCAGAGCCACCGGAGCTCGCCGACCGCATAGCGTTTGAACGCGCGCCGAAGCGCGGCGCGAGATTCCTCACCCGCGACATACGAGCGCCCGGCCGATGCGCCCGAGTCGTAGAACCGCCGGAATGCGCCGCGCAGCGTGTATGCGTGGGAATGCCGGACCGCCGCAGCGGGCTCGTAGACGATCGTGTGCCCGGCCAGGAGCATCCGGCGCGACCACTCCTGGTCCTCGCTCATCGTCACGTCGTCGCGGAACGGGTTCGCCTCCCAGACGCTGCGCGGGATCGCCGAGTTGACGTTGGAGAAGAGCGTCTGCTCGAAGCTGAGCTCCTCGATGCCGTCGAGACGCTGAGTTCGAGGAGAGGTTCCGTACATGAAGTCGAGGAAGAACTGCTCTGGTGGAGTCGCGTCCTCGTGCGGGAGCTGACGCCCGTACGCACCGACGACGCCGTCGCCCTCGAGCGCCGCGACGAGCCAGGCGAGCCAGTGGTCGGTCGCGGGCACCGCGTCCTGCGTCGTAAACACGAGCACGTCGCCACTGGAGAGCCGTGCTGCAAGATTTCGCGTCGCGCCGTGGACGAACGCGCTCGCCGGAATCTCGTGCACCGTCGCGCCCAGCTTGCGCGCGTTGTCCGCGCTCCCGTCGCTCGACCCGGAGTCCACCACGACCACCTCGACCTCTTGCTCGACCGTCTGCGCTGCAATCGCCTGCAGGCAGCGGATCAGGTCGGAGCCGCCGTCCTTGACAGGGATGAGGACTGAGATCACCGCGGCGTCGCAGCGACGACGAACTGGTACGCGAGCAACGATGGACGCAGCCGCGCCAGCGCATGCGCGGCGCGTTCGACGATCGGCGTGCCGATGCCCGGGACCGGCGCGGTCACGTCGAACGCGACGATGCGGTAGCCGGCTCGCTCGAGCGTCTGCTCGAGCGTCTTCCTCGTGAAGAAATGCGTGTGCGTGCGGTCGAGGATGCCTCGGTCGGTGTACTGCCAGCGGCCCGCGAGGAGCCCGAGCCGCATCGCCCAGTTGGCCACGTTCGGCGTCGTCAGCACGAGGCTTCCGCCCGGGCGAAGCAGAGGGCGCACGCGCTTGAAGAAGGCCTCCGGATCGCGCAGGTGCTCGATCACGTCTCCGCAGAGCACGACGTCGAACGACTGCTCCGGAAAGAGAAGCTCCATCGACTCGACGTCTCCGACGAGCACCTGCTCGCAGACCGTTCGAGCCTCCGCGGCGGCATGCTCGTCCGTGTCGATGCCCACGACCGTCGCCCCGCGCTCCACGAGCCGGCGGGCGAGGTAGCCGGAGGAGCAGCCGACATCGAGCACGCGCTTGGGCGAGCCGGTGAGCGCGAGCAGTCGCTCGTGCCCTCCGTACGGCCGCGTGTTGAGGGGGACGTACGCAGCGCCGCTCACGCGGCTCGGCGCCCGTTCGCCTCGAACGGCGTGCCGGCCCAGCGCATGGTCAGGAGGCTGAGGAAGAACGAGCCGAGCACGACCTGGACGCCGAGGCCGAACAGCGTGAAGCCGAGCGCCGTTGCGTGCGCATGACCGAGCCGGCCGAAGCCGCCCGCCGCCCATTCGCCGAAGATGATCCCGACGATCACGAGCCCGGCGAGCATGAGGCCGAACCCGAGGATGAGCCCGTGCTCCAGCCTCATCCGCGAGTGCAGGCGGTCCACGAGCGGGTCGTGCTCGTTCAGGTGCACGAGCGCATACGTCCGGGCGAAGAGCCCGAGCTGGACGACCTGCGCTCCGACGAGCGTCGCCGCGATGCAGGCGAGCATGGTGTGGATCTCCCATGTTCGTCCGAAGATGTCGACCGGTCCCGTCGCGAGCACGACGGCGCCGACGAGTCCGAGCACCAGCAGGATCGCACCCGGAAGGAAGTACAGCCAGCTCGGGCTGTAGACGAGCATGAACCGCGCGTGTCGCCAGGCGTCGCCGAAGCGGTTCAGCTTCGACTCGCCGACGCGCGGGAAATAGTCGATCGGGATCTCGCTCACGCGCAGGCTGCGTCGGTACGCCTTGAAGACCATCTCGGAGGCGAACTCCATTCCGGTCGCATGGAGGTCGAGCGTGCGCAGCGCGTCGCGGCGCACGGCGCGCATACCGCAATGTGCGTCCGACACCTTGACGCCGAAGAAGAGATTCAGCAGCCCCGTCAGGATCGGGTTGCCGATCCGCCGGTTCAGCCACGGCATCGCGTCGCCGTGGATCTTGCCCTTGAAGCGCGAGCCGAGCACGAGATCGTCACCCTGCTCCAGTCGGTCGACGAACGGTCCGAGCTCCTGAATGGGATAGGTCTCGTCTGCGTCGCCCATCACGACGTACTCCCCGCGCACATCCGCGAGGCCTGCGAGATAGGCGCTCCCGTAGCCGCGTCTGGGCTCGGACACCACGCGCGCGCCGTGCTCGGCGGCGACCTCGGCGGAGCGATCGCTGGAGGCGTTGTCGACCACGATGACCTCGCCTTCGCGGCCCGACCGCCGGATGCCCTCCCACGCCTGGTCCACGACGGCGCCGACCGCCTCCTCTTCGTTGAGGCAGGGGATGACGACGGAGATCTGCACGGACGACGACATCGGAACGCTCACCAGTATGATCGCGCCCCGCGATGCCTTCGGCGCGGACGACCGCATTCCGTACGCGTGTCGTCCCGGTGTTCCAGGGCCTCGAGCGGCTTGCGGGCACGCGCCGGGGCGCCGCCCTCCTCGTCGTCATCGCCCTGGCCGTCTATGCGTTCGAGAGCATCGGCTGGGCGCTTCGACCCGGCCGCGACCTGGGCGTCTACCTGCGGTACTACATCCAGCTCGGGCAGGACCATCCCGTCTTTCCGTGGGCGATGCTGACCCGAACGCCGGTGACGCCCCTCTTCGTGGGAGGCCTGCTCGAGGCAGGCGGGGGTCTCTTCGCCGAGGTCCTGATGGCTCTGCTCTTCGCGGCGTCGATCCTCGCCTGGAGCTTCGTCGCCTTGCGTGTTGCCGGCCGCCGCGCCGCCCTCCTCGTCGCTGTGGCGCTCCTCCTCTTTCCCGGCTACGGCGGTCTCTTCCACCAGCTCTCCAGCGATGTTGTCTTCGCGATCGTGTTCGCCGGCTGGGCGGTCCTCGTCATGCGAGCGGTGGAGCGGCCGAGCGCGTACCGCTTCGCGGCGGCAGGCGCGGGCGTGGCGTTCCTTGCGCTCACCCGACCGGCGAACCAGGCGCTCGTGCTCGGTGCAGTGTTCGCGTTCGTCGTCTCCGAGCCCTGGCGCCTTCGGGCCGCGCATGCGGCTGCGTTTGCGGCTGCGGCAGTGCTGCCTCTCGTGGCCTGGGCAGGCGTGAACGATCTGCGGTACGACGACTTCACGGTCGCCCGTGGCGGGCAGGCGAGCGTGCCGTTCTTTCGCGCCTTCGTGACCGACCGGATCATGTCGCCGGACTACGGCCAGGCGTCACGCCGGCTGGCCGCGGCGGTGCAGAGGGATCTGCTGCCGCGCGAGCCGTATCGGTCTTACGGGATCGACCTGCACGAGTTCTTCGCCTCGGGCAGCCCGCGCATGGAGGAAGATCTGATCAGCCTGTCCGACCGCGTCTTCGGCTGGAACACCGACTACGAGGTGCTCGGCCGAGCAGCGCGCGAGGCGGTGCGCCGGCACCCTGCGAAGTACGTTCGCGGCGTGGCAAGGTCGATGTGGGACGAGTTGAATCAGCCCCTTTACGTTTCGCCGCGAGCTCCCGCGCCGACAAAGGCCCCGTCTGCTGCGGCACGGAGTACGCCCAAGCAGGGCACGCCACTCCCCGTCCCGACCGAGGGCGAGCCGATTCCGGCGGCGCACCAGGGTGCGTACACCTCGACGCCGGACAACCACATCCACGAGGTCTGGACGTCGCCGACGGCGCACGACATCGTGTTCGAGGATCCGCGCGACCAGCGGCGCTACGACCGGCTGAACGAGCGTCTGCGTGAGCTTGGCGACCGCTTCCCGACGCGTGGCGAGAGCAGCTGGCTTGGACTGCAGCTGAATCACGCGTCCAAGGCGTTTCCGCGCTCCTGGCTGTGGCTCTTGCTTGGAATCGGTGCTCTCGTCTGGCGGCGTCCGCAGTCCTGGCGTGTCCCGGCGATCCTCGTGGCCTCGTCGCTGCTGCTCCTCCTTGCGACCGTGCTGGGTGTTTACGCGATCCCCGAGTACGAGGTGCCGGTTGCGCCCTCGTTCATCCTGCTCGCCGCCGCAGGGCTCTTCGGCACCAGGGCCCGCCGTCGAGGCGAAACGGGGCGGGGTAGCATCGACCCGGTGAGCCGCTCTCCCGACGGCGCGGTCGCCGAGCCAAAACCAACGAGATCCGCAGGTAGGCGGGCCGTCGAGCGGGTCGGCGATGCCCTTGCGCTCCGACCTGACCGTGTGACCGTGATCCGGCCGGCCGCGCGTTGGCCTCGTCTCGACCTCCGCGAACTGTGGCACTACCGAGAACTGCTCGGACGCTTCGTCTGGCGCGACGTCAAGGTGCGCTACAAGCAGACCTTCATCGGCGTCGCCTGGGCGATCCTGCAGCCGTTCCTGACGATGGTCGTGTTCACGCTCGTCTTCGGGAAGTTCGCGAAGTTCCCGAACCAGGGTCAGCAGTATCCGGTGTTCCTGTACTCCGGTCTGCTGCTCTGGTCGTACTTCTCGTCCGCGCTGACCGGCGCGAGCATGAGCCTTGTCTCCAACGTCCCGCTCGTGACGAAGGTCTACTTTCCACGCGTCTTGCTGCCCGCGGGCGCGACGCTCGTTCCCATCGTCGACCTGGCGATGGCGTCCACAGTGCTCGTCGGGCTGATGGCCTACTACCACGCGCCCGTCGGCGACATGGCGTACCTCGCTCCGGCGTTCCTCGTTCTTGCCGTCGCAGCCGCACTCGGCACTGGGTTGTTCTTCTCAGCACTCAACGTCCGCTACCGAGACGTGCCGTACGTCATCCCCTTCATCGTGCAGACGTGGCTCTACGTCTCGTCCGTCGTCTATCCAATCGCCGCTCTGCCCTTGAAGTGGCAGTGGGTGCTGGCGACCAATCCGATGAACGGGGCGATCACCGGGTTTCGCTGGGCGCTCGTCGGAACGCCTCCTCCCGACACCGGCCAGTTCCTCGTGAGCGTCGCCTCGGCAGCCGTCATCTTCCTGCTCGGGCTCGCGTTCTTCCGGCGGTCCGAGCCCAAGTTTGCGGACACCATCTAGGCGCGATGTCGGCGGCGATCACAGCAGAAGCTCTTTCCAAGCGCTATCGCATCGGCGAGCTGCAGCGAGGCTACGGGACGCTGCGAGACACGATCGCAGGCGCCGTCCAACGTATTCGCCAGACAGGACACCATCACCACGAGGAGATCTGGGCGCTGAAGGGCATCACCCTCGAAGTCGCCCAGGGCGAGGTCCTCGGGGTGATCGGACGCAACGGGGCAGGCAAGTCGACGCTGCTCAAGGTGCTGACACGAATTACTGCGCCGACGTCGGGCCGCGCGACGATCCGCGGCCGCGTCAGCAGCCTGCTCGAGGTCGGGACCGGTTTCCACCCTGAGCTCACCGGCCGCGAGAACGTCTTCCTGAACGGCGCGATCCTCGGTATGAAGCGTCGCGAGATCATTCGCAAGCTTCCTGACATCGTCGAGTTTTCGGGCATCGAGCAATTCATGGACACGCCCGTCAAGCGCTACTCGAGCGGCATGTACGTGCGACTGGCCTTTTCAGTCGCCGCACACCTAGAGCCGGAGATCATGCTCGTCGACGAGGTCCTCGCCGTCGGCGACGCCGAGTTCCAACGCCGCTGCCTCGGACGGATGGAGGAGATCGGCGGCACGGGGCGCACTGTGTTGTTCGTCTCGCACAACATGCAAGCGGTCGCGCAGCTCTGCGACCGGGTGATCCTGCTTGAAGGCGGCGCTGTGGTGGTCGACGGGCCGAGCACGGAAGTCGTCGCGCAGTACCTTCAGATGGGACATGGTTCGACCTCCGAGCAGGAATGGCCGAATGTCGCTACGGCCCCCGGTGACGATCTCGTGCGCATTCGCCGCGTTCGAGTCGTGGACGAGAGTGGCTCGCGCACGGACACTGCCGATGTCCGCCGTCCCGTGGGAATCGAGATCGCGGTAACCGTGCTGCGTCAAGGCGAGCCGATCTTTCCGAAGATCAAGCTGTTCGACGGCAAGGGCGACGTTGCGTTCAACGCGATGGACACGAGCCCGCGCTGGAGCGAAGCGCGCCCGCCGGATGACTACACGGCAACTGCGTGGATCCCCGGGAACCTCCTGAACGAAGGGCTCATCTCCGTACACGTCGACGTCTGCTCGATCGGCCCAACGAAGCTCTTTCATCATGCTGCGGCGCGCGATCTCATCTCGTTCCACGTGCACGACCCGGGGGAGGGCGGCTCCGCGCGCGGCCAGTTCAGCGGGCAACTGCAAGGTGTCGTGCGCCCGTTGCTCGAGTGGACCTAGGGGATCGCGCTCGCGCTATCTCATTCTCCATCCGGCGCCGCGTCCAGGATGGGGAAATTGGTGCTGGGAAGTAAGCGATTTGTGAGGTCCGTTTGCACCCTGTCCTTTCCTTGCTAGTTTCCGAGCCGCCATTTGGGGGCGGGGAAGACCGAGCCGCCGTTGAGAAAGGGGCCTCATCCTTGAAACGCTTGATCCAGTTCACATTTTTGTTCGCCGTGCTTGCATGCGCAGCCGCAGGCAGCGCCTCGGCGCTCACGTTCCAGGACCGGACGTGTGACAACAGCAAGCCGACGTGTGTCATCCCTGCCGGCAACGCCGAAGTGCCGTACCAATTCGACATGTACGCGCGGTCGGGATGCCCGCCCTACCACTACAACGTCACGGGCGGCACGCCCGCGCCTGGCCTGACGCTCACGACCGTCAACGACGGGGCGAGTGGCGGCATCGGCCGGCTGAAGGGCACGCCGACCACTCCCGGCCACTACTTGTTCTGGGTGACGATCACGACTCCCGAGTCGCCGACTTGCCTCGGGGATCGAGCCGATCGGTTATTCGATCTCACGATCGGGCCGGCCCCACTCGCGATCAAGACGACGTCGCTGCGGCGTGGTGTCGTCGGCGCTCCGTATACGGAGACGCTGACCGCCTCCGGGGGAGGCAACCAGAGCTGGTCCGCCACGGGCCTGCCCGCCGGCCTCGCCGTCAGCGGCAGCACGATCACCGGCACGCCGACCGCAGCCGGCAACTACACGGTCACCGTCACGGTGAACAACGGCACCTCGTCCAAGTCCGCGCAGTTCGGGTTGCAGGTCATCGAGCCGCTGAAGGTCACGGGTCCTGCCACTCGTCCGGCCGAAGTGGGCAAGGCGTTCACGGCCGCCTTCCAGGCGACCGGGGGCCTCGGCACGTATAGCTGGGTGGCCACGGACCTTCCCGAGGGTCTGACGTTCGATCCCAACACGCATGTCCTGAGCGGCACTCCGACTGCCGCCGGGCTCTACACCGCGAAGGTCACGGTCACCGACGGCGCAGCAGGCCTGACGCAGGATCTGCTCCTGAAGCTGAACGTCGCCGCGCATGTCGCGATCTCGACGACGAAGCTCAAGGCGGCGACCGTTGGCAAGGCGTACGCGCTCAAGCTCAAGGTCACCGGCGGTGTGAAGCCGCTGAAGTGGCGTAGCCTCGGCAAGCTTCCAGCCGGCCTCAAGCTCGGTGCCACGACCGGCGCGCTCACCGGCAAACCGACGAAAGCAGGCAAGCTCAAGGTCACGATCCGCGTCACGGATGCTCTGCGCGCGACGTTCACGCAGACGTTCACGATCACCATCAAGTAGCGAGTGAGGTAGAGGGCGTTCGGTTCCGACCTCTGGAAGGAACCGAACGCCCTAGATACACTCGGCCCCCTGAAATCGCTGTCAAGAAAGGGGTCTTGATGCGCTTCATCAAAGCAGTGGTGCTCGTGGGGTTGCTGGCGGGGGTCTTCGCGGGCGCCGCTTCGGCTCTGGACTTCAACGATGAGTCCGAAGAGGCGCCGATCGGCGAGGTCGGCAAGGTCTACGAGTTCAAGATGGTCAGCCACGGCGGCTGCTTCTACGCGCCGTACCGCTACGTCGTCGAGTCGGGGGTTCTGCCGCCGGGCCTGAAGATCGGCAACTTCAGCAACCTCACGGGCCTCGTCAGCGGTGTCCCCACGGAGCCGGGCACATTTCCCGCCTGGATCGCGCTCAAGGACATCTGTGGGAACAGCGCGGAGTTGCTGTTCACGTTCGAGATCTGGGTACGCAGATGGGGAATCGCCACCGATTCGCTGAAGCCGGCGACGGTCGGCGCTGCCTACTCGTCCCAGCTTCAGGGCCAGGGCATTCAGTCGAATGTGACCTACGAAGTCACCGGCGGGTCGCTTCCCGCAGGAGTCACGCTTTCGCCAGCGGGGCTGATTTCCGGGACTCCGACCGCGGTCGGAGCGTCGACCTTCACCATCAAGGGCACGGCGGTGAGCACCAATCCGTCGGCGGACGGCACGCGCGTCGACACGAAGACGTACACGCTCAACGTCTCCCAGCCACTGGTGGCGAGAGTCTCCACGCGGGCGGCCGAGGTCGGCGTCCGTTACGTCGGCTCGCTGTCGGCGACGGGTGGCCAGGGCCCGTACGCATGGTCGGCCTCCGGCCTCCCGGCCGGCCTGTCGGTGGGAGGGGGCGGCTCGATCACGGGCACGCCGACGACGGTGGGCTCGTATCCCGCTCAGGTCACGGTCACCGATGCGAACGGGAACACGAAGGCGACAGCCGTCACGTTCCGTGTCGCGCCGAAGCTCGTCATCTCGACGAAGCGGATCGTGTCAGCGAGGGTCGGGACCGCCTACTCGTTCAAGCTGGGCACGAAGGGCGGCGCTGGCTCCGTGCGTTGGACGATCGTTCGAGGGACGTTGCCGGCGGGGCTGAGGCTCAATGCTCGCACCGGCAGGATCGCGGGCACGGCACGGGCAGCACGCACCGCAAGAGTGACCCTCCGGGCGAGGGACGCAGCGGGCGGGCTCTCGGCGAAGACGTTCGTCGTCTCGGCGGGCTAGCTAACTCACGGCGTAGCGCCCCTCCCGGCTGAGATCGTTCAGCTGGGAGGGGTCTACGTCGTAGTTCCGCTGCGACAGAGCGGCAAGGGATGCAGGTGAGCAGTACGTCGCGGTTGAAAGCACGCGTGCTCGCGAGGTAGCGAATCCGCCACGATGAAGGCCGCTCGTGTTGCAGAAGATGATCGTCCCGCGGGGAGCAGCGAACGTGCGGATCGCTTCGTCCGGAACGCTGCGTTGCACGTCCTCCTCGGGCACACGGCCGTACCCCATGGGCCGCCATGGACGCACGTCGTGATGCGGACCTCCGGGCTGGCTGCCCGCCACATACTCGAAGGGGCCTGTCTCCTTGTCGACGTCGTCCAGGTAGAGGAACGCCTTCAGCAGGTGCTTGTCGTCGAAGTCGTAATGCCAGAGTTGCGAGGCGACGCGCTCGGCCTCGGCCGGCTGCGGCACGGTGTACCAGAGGTCGACGTACGAGAGCTTTGCCCACATGCGCAGGTACGCGTTCGCGACGGCGAGCATGTGCGGCGACAACGCCGCGCGCAGCCACGCGTGATCGAGGCCGAGCCGGACGCCGTCGAAGCTGTGAGCCCTGACGAGGAACTCCTTGCCGGGGCGGCGGCGAAGCTCCGAGCCCCCGTTCTTGTCCTCCTCGCGCAGGCCCCGCTCCGTCTGTTCCACGAAGGACGCCCCCTGCTCGAGCACAGCGTCGCGCAGAGCGTCGTCGGAGACGAGCTCGTCGAAACGCACCGTCGTGTAGCCCTCACGGTCGACCGCCTCGACGATGTGGCGCTGCACGTCGCTCAGGGCCGGCGGGCTGTCCGCGTAGTGGCGGCGGCTCGCGCGGTTGGAGAGAAGCCGGTCGTGGAGTCGGTACGTCGCGACGATTCCGGTCTTTTCGACTGCCTTCGCCACTGGCTGGGCGCGGCTCGGAACGCGCGCGGCAAGACGTGTGCGCTGTCGGTGCATCGTGGCCCAACCGTACCGCGCGGTAGCCTCGGGCCGCCGAGATGAAGATCGCCTTCGTTCATTACCCCGGTCGGCTGTCGCGCATCGCTGCTGCGCGAGCCGGCACGGCTCCGAGCGAGTTCCTGTTCGGCGCGATCGAGCTGGAGAGCTCGGGCCACGAGATCGTGCAGTACGAAGTGGACCCTGCGGCACCTGTCTCACGGGTCGCACGGCGGCTGGTCGACGGCAACGCGGGCCGCGGGCACCTGGCGCCGCATCTCAGTGCCGCCGTCCTCGGAGAGACCAGCCGCCTGCTTCCGGAGCTTCGCTCCGCCGACGTGGTCGTCGCGACCACCACCGGCACCGCGATGGCGCTCGCCGCCTGGAGCCGGGCGGCTCGACTAAGGCAGCCGCTCGTCGGAATCGTCGCGGGACTGCTCAACGATCCCTGGCGGCGCTCGCGCAGGCTCACCACCGTGCCGCTGCTGCACCGCATGCACGCGGTCCTGTACGGCCCGGGCGAGCTCGAGGGCCTGCGCGGGCTCGGGTCGGCCGAACGCGTGCACGTCGTGCCGTTCGGCGTCGACGCGGATTTCTGGGTCCCCGGCAACATCGAGCCCACGCGCGAGGTGCTCGCGATCGGCAACGATGGCCACCGCGACTGGGAGACGCTCGTCGCTGCCGCCCCCTACATCTCGGCGCCGATCCGGATCTTCACGCGCCACGCTCCGCCGTCCACTCTGCCCCCGAACGTCACCTGGCAGCGAGCCGACTGGTACTCGCAGGTGCTCACCGACGAGGAAGTTCGTGACCTCTACAGGCGCGCAGCAGTGGTCGTCGTCCCGACGAAAGACGTCCCGCAGCCCTCGGGCCAGAGCGTCACGCTGCAGGCGATGGCAACTGGGCGGCCCGTCGTGCTCTCGAAGACACGCGGACTATGGGCGCCCGCAGAGCTGCGCGACGGGGAGAACCTCGTGCTCGTGCCGCCGGCAGATCCCCGCGAGCTGGCTCATTCCGTGCGCCTGTTGCTCGACGATCAGCCGCGGGCCAGCGCAATCGGGACGTCCGCGCGTGAGAGCGTGTTGGCCGATGCGACCATCGAACGCTACGCCGAACGGTTGCTCGAAGTCTGTCGGCTAGCGTTGGCTGCAAGCTGATGCCCCTGCGCACGAAACCGCGAGCTGCGGTGGTGCACGCCCGGCGTCTTCTCCGTCCTGCGCGCACGTATGTCGACTGGCTCTCGTCGCGGCACGGCGGGGCCGACCTGTCCGTGTTCCACGAATATGTGCCGCCGCCGTCAGGCGGGGGTCACCAGTTCGTTCGCGCGCTGTCGCGTGAGTTGGAACGGCGAGGGCTGAGACTCGAGACGAATCGCATCTCCCGCGGCACGACGAGCTGTCTCTTCAACTCCTTCAACTTCGACGCCGCACGGTTGCGTCGCTTTGCGCGCGAGGACGTGCGGATGGTGCACAGGGTGGACGGGCCGATCGATGTCTACCGCGGCTTCGACGACGGAACGGACAAGCACATCATCGATCTGAACCGCGCGTTTGCGGACGCAACCGTCGTCCAATCGCGCTATAGCCTGGAGAAGCATGCGGAGCTCGGGCTGGAGCTGCGCTCGCCGGTGTTGATCCCGAATGCTCCGGACCCCGAGATCTTCCATCCGCCTGCCGCGCTTACCTCGCTATCAGGCAGGCGCCTGCGCGTGATTGCGACCAGCTGGTCGGACAACCCACGCAAGGGCGCCGACGTGCTCGAATGGCTCGATTGTCATCTCGACGCGGACGAGTTCGAGGTGACGTTCGCCGGCCGTACCGACACGAAGTTCGAACGAATCCGCGTCGTGGGGCCGCTCGCGTCGCACGAGCTCGCCGAGCTGCTGCGTGCGCAGGACGTCTACCTGGCGGCGAGCCGTGACGACCCCTGCTCGAACGCGCTGCTCGAAGGACTTGCGTGCGGGTTGCCCGCGGCGTTCCTGCGCAGCGGCGGCCATCCGGAGCTCGTCGGAGAGGGTGGCCTCGGCTTCGACGATGCGGAGGAGCTGCCGGAGCTCCTCTCTCGACTGCGTCGCGAGCTCGAGGTGCGCCGCGCCGAGATCCGCGTGCCGGCGCTCGCCGACGTGGCCGAGCGCTACCTCGAGGTGCTGCGAGGGTGAGGCTCGCGCGTCAGTACCTGCGTGCCTACGTGCCTGCGCGCACCGCTCGGTGGCCGGAGGCGTCGCGTCTCTTCGTAGTTGGGGATGACATCGGCTGGTCGATCGACGACGACACCGCCCGCCTTTCCCGGACTGCGCGGCGGCTCGGCTACGACGTCTTCCCCGGCTCCTGGGCACGCTTCGCAAACCGCCAGGCCGTCTTCCATTCCGAGCACTTCGGCGCCCTCAGGCCGCGCTGGCTCGATTCGTCCCATCGGCTCGGCCTGTCGTACTTCCACGGCCGCCCCGGGACCCCCGGGTATCCCGAATTCGACGAGGCCCATCAGGCCTTGCGCAGCCACGCTGCGCGCGTCGACCGCGTTCAGGTCACGCACCGCGAGATGGAAGAGCTCGTTCTGGAGGCGGGCGTCGATCGTGCGAACGTCTTCCGCATCCCGATCGGCGTCGACATCGAGCATTTTCCGCTCGTAGATGGGCAGGCGCGGGCCGACTCGCGCCGGGAGCTCGGATTGCCGGAGTCGGCTTTCGTGGTCGGCTCGTTCCAGAAGGACGGCGTCGGCTGGGGGGAAGGGCTCGAGCCGAAGCAGATCAAGGGCCCCGACACGCTCGTCGTGACGCTCGAGCTGCTGCGGGCTCGTATTCCCGATCTCGCCGTGCTGCTGACGGGTCCTGCCCGCGGGTATGTCCGTCGAGAGCTCGAGCGCGCCGCCATCCCTTATCGCTACGCCAACCTCAAGCCGCGCGGTCGACTCGCGTCCGCATATCACGCGCTCGACGTCTATCTCGTCACGTCGCGGCAGGAGGGTGGACCGAAGAGCGTGCTCGAGTCGATGGCTACAGGAGCCCCACTCGTGACGACCCGCGTCGGCCAGGCACCGGAGCTCGTCTCCGACGGTGAGAACGGACTGCTCGCCGACGTCGACGACGTCGAGGCGCTCGCTGCGTCCGTGCTGCGAGTCCACGACGATGCGGAATTTGCGGCGCGCCTGCGCACGGCGGGCCGTCCGACGGCCGAGGCATACGCCGACGAGCGGCTCGATCCGCTGTGGGCGGGTCTGCTCGCCGGCTTCGTGCAGAAGGACGGCCGGCATGCGCATTGATGCGGCGCGCGCCGGTCGCTATGCACGCGCGGGGTGGCGGTGGCTGCGACTTCTTTCGCCGCTGCCGCGGCGACGCGGTCTGCGCGTCTTCTATGGGCACGATCGGGTACCGGCGGCCGGCGAGCCTGTCGCCGGCGGATCGGCGAAGTTTCAGCGGCTTGCGTCGCGCTTTCCGAACGACCCGAGCGGGTTCACGTTGCTCTATCTCGGCTCGACGTGGCTGCCGCGCGATCTCGGGCCGCTGCTCGACCTCGCGAAGCGCCGGTCCGTGCCGGTCGTCGTCAACCAGGACGGTGTCGCCTACCCGGGTTGGGCAGGAGACAGAACGGCGGAGCTCAACGACCACTACCGGCGCGCGCTCGCGGCAGCTGAGCACGTCATCTACCAGAGCGAGTTCTCGAAGCGATCCGCGGACGAATTCCTCGGTGAGCCTCCCGGTAGCTGGGAGATCCTCCCGAACGCAGTGGACCTAAGCCACTTCACTCCTGCCGCCGGGGCGCCTGCCGGCGGCCCGGTGCTCCTGCTCGGCGGCGATCAGACCCAGGAGTACAGGCTCGAGCTCGGCCTGCGCGTGTTTGCGCAGGTGCTCGCGACCGAGCCCGCCGCGCGGCTGCTCGTGACCGGCCGTCTCGTGTCGTCTGCCGAGCCTCTCGTAGAGGAGCTGGGCCTGCGTGACCGTGTCGAGTTCCTCGGCCGCTACTCACAGCGAGACGCGCCGGAGATCATGCACCGCGCGCATCTGCTTCTGCACACGAAGGTCCAGGATCCGTGCCCGAGCGTCGTGATCGAAGCGATGGCGTGCGGCCTGCCGGTCGTGTACCCGGCGAGCGGAGGAACGATCGAGCTCGTCGGCGACGAGGCAGGCATCGGCGTTGCACATCCGGTTGGCTGGGAGCGCGACCAGCCGCCCACAGCGGCTGAGCTTGCGGACGCCGTCCTGCGGGTGCTCGCCGACCGTGCGCGGTACGCGAAGGCCGCGAGGCGGCGCGCCGTCGAGCGCTTCGACGTGCGCCCATGGCTCGGCCGGCACGAGGAGCTGTTCAACCAGCTCCTGGCGAAGCCTCAGCTCCGGTAGCCGAGCAGGCGGCCGCGCAGAGTCGAGAGGTGGAAGCCCGCGCGTGCCCGGTCCCGTCGCGCGAGCGCGAGCGCTGCACCTCCGGCGGGGCGGATCAGCATCCTGGCGACCGTCACCGGCGGATAACGGTGCTTGCGCAGGATGTAGCCGACGCTTGCGCCGTCCCGGGCGCCCGCAATGCGCAGGGCGGTGGGCGTGTAGGCCTTCTCGTCGTGGGGCACCAGCAGCTCGGGGTCGTACTCGATGCGCGCGCCTGCGTCCACCGCGCGGATGAGGTACTCCGTCTCCTCTCCCGACGACCACGGCCGGCCCGAGCCCAGGCCGAGCTCTTCGTCGAAAAGACCCACGGCACCAACCACCGATGCGCGCAGAAAGATCGCGAACGAAATCGCGCGGTTCCACATGTTCTCGCGTGTCACTTCAGCGGGAGCCAACGGCCATGACGGCGACGAACGTCCGCTCATGTCCGCCGCGCGTCCGGTCAGGCCACCCAGGCTCGGATCGGCGGCGAAGCGATGCGCGACACGCTCGAGCAAGTCGTCGGGATACGTGCAGTCGTCGTCCGGAAAGGCGATGACGTCAGCGCCGAGCCGCGCCAGGCCGGCGTTGCGAGCGCGGGAGAGCCCCCGCTTTGCGTGGACGTGCTCGATCTCGAGCGACGGGTGGCGCCGGATGACCTCCGCGAGCCGGTCGTCGTCGTTCTGGTCGACGAGCACGATCCGGAACGCAGAGTGGGTCTGGCCTTCCAGCGAAGCCAGCAGCCGCTCCGGCTCGGCTGTGCGATCGACCGTGGCGACCACGAGATCGAATGAGGGAAGCTCGGCGGGCGCCACGGCCGTACGCTAACGACCGTGCCGCTGGTCTCGGTTCTCCTGTCCGTCCATAACGACGCGCGCGTCCTCGCGGCGGCCGTCGAAAGCGTGCTGCGGCAGACCGTGGACGACCTCGAGCTGATCGTGGTCGACGACGCATCGACGGACGAGACGCCGGCTGTCCTCTCCGCCGTCCAGGACTCGCGGCTCCGGCTGCTCCGCAACGAGCAGCAGCTCGGCCTCGCCGCGTCGTTGAACCGTGGCCTCGACGAGGCCCAGGGCAGATACGCCGCCCGGCTCGATGCGGACGACGTCGCCCTGCCCCAGCGCCTCGAGTCGCAACTCGCCCGAATCACTGCGAATCCGCCGGTCGCCGCGGTCGGGACCGGGATCCTCGATCTCGACGAGACCGGCCGCATGGGGACGCTGCATCGAAATCCCGCCGGGACGCGAGGCGTGCGCTGGCTCACCCTCTTCGGGTCGCCGTTCTTCCATCCGACGATGCTCGTCGATCGCGAGCTGCTCGACCGGCACGGGCTTCGCTACGACCCGGCGTACCTGGAGAGCGAGGACTACGACCTCTGGTCGAGGCTGCTCGCGCTCGGCGACGGTACGAACCTCGCCGAGCCGCTCGTGCTCAAACGCGTGCACGCCGGACAGGCGTCTCTCCGTCGGAGCGATCTGCAGGAGTCGTTCCAGCGGCAGGTCGCTCTCCGCGAGATCGCCCGCATCGCCCCGGAGCTGGGCGTGGAGGAGGCGGAGCTGGCCTGGAGGCTCGGCAGCGGCCGCGGGAGCCCTGGTACCGCTGCGGCCGGGCCTTACGCGGCCCTGCTGGCGGCATTCGAGCGTCGGCACGGCACCGACCCGGAGGTACGCGAGAGCGCAGCGAGGGTGCTCCTCCGCGCCAAGTCGCTCCATGGGCTCGTCCTAGGGCCCACGTATCCCGTCCGGCTCGCCCTGGGCAGGGCGCGACGCCGGCGTGAGGAGCGCCGCGCGCAGGGACGAGCGGCCATCTGGCTGGAAAGTCTGGACGAGCCGTCGGCCCCCATTCGCGTGACCGTCGTCTCGCCCGAGCCGACTCCGTATCGGTCGCCGCTCTTCGACCTCATCGCCGCGCGGCCGGAGCTCGAGCTCACCGTGATCTATGCCGCCCACACCGTGGCCGGACGAACCTGGTCGGTGGAGCCGCAGCACCGGAGCACGTTCCTTCGCGGCCTTGCCCTTCCCGGGCTCGCGCGGGTGCTCCACCACGACTATCCCGTGACGCCCGGAATCCTCAGGGCGCTCCGCGAGCCCCGGCCCGACGTGGTCGTCGTGTCCGGCTGGAGCACCTTCGCAGCGCAGGCCACGATCGCGTGGTGCCGCCGGCGCGGCGTGCCCTACCTCCCGCTCGTCGAGAGCCACGATCTCGGCCCACGCAAAGGCTGGCGGCGCGCCGTCAAGGGTGCAGTCGTCCCGCGCGTTCTCCGTGGTGCGGCAGGTGCGCTCGCACTCGGCACTGCGTCACGCGACTCGCTCGTCGAACGAGGCGCGCCACGGGAGCGCATTCACATCTTCGCGAACACGATCGACGTTCCCGCGTGGGAGGAACGGCAGCGCGAGCTTGCACGACGACGTCCCGAGTTGAGGGCGGAGCTCGGCGCCGCAGCCGACGACGTACTCCTGCTTTCCGTGGCCCGGCTCGGGCCCGAGAAGGGCCTGGACACTCTCGTCCGGGGAGTCGCGGCTGCCCGCGATCCGAAGCTGTTGCTGGTCGTCGCAGGTGACGGTCCGCAGCGTCGTGAGATCGAGGCACTTGCGCAAGAGCTCGGCGTGCGCTTGCGTCTGACGGGCGACCTCCCCGCCGACAGGATCGCAGAGGCCTACGCGGCCGCGGACCTCTTCGCACTCCTCTCGACGCGGGAGACGTGGGGTGTGGTGGTCAACGAGGCCGCGGCCTCGGGGCTGCCACTCGTCCTCTCGGATCGCGTCGGCGCGGCGTACGACTTGCTGTGTGACGGCGAGAACGGCTTCCTCGTCGGCGCCGGAGACGTGGACGCGACGGGCGAAGCGTTCAAACGTCTCGCCGCGGATGCTGGTCTGCGGACGCAGGCCGGCGAGCGGTCGCGCGGGCTCGTGCGTAACTGGGACTACGAGCCTTCGGTCGAGGGCTTCGTCGCCGCCGTGCGTGACGCCGCCGCGCGGTAGATCTCCTCCTGCAGCTCTGCGACGTGATCCCACGACGTGCGCCGCGCTGCTGCCACGCCGCCGCGTGCGAGTCGTTCTCGCAACGTCGCGTCCGACAGCACGCTCCGTACCGCGTCGACGACCGCGGCACCGTCGTAGGGAACGATGAGTGCCTCGCCGTCCTCGAAGAAACCTGCGATGCCGCAGCGGTCGGAGACGACGACCGGCGTGCCGGCCGCAGCGGCCTCCGCGGCCACCATTCCGAAGCTCTCGCCCGCCGACGCGAGAACGAACACGTCGGCCTGCGGGTAGAGGTCACGCGGCGGCTCCTCCGTCACGGGCAAGGTGTGGACCCTGCCGGCCGTTGCGGCAGCGAACTGTGCCTGTTGCAGCAGCGCGCTTGCGCCATGGCGGTCATCAGGCCCGGCGACGACGAGGTGCGCATCGGGAATCTCCCGCGTGGTTTCGATGAGGTGCTCGATGCCTTTGCCCGCGGCGATCCTGCCGACGTAAAGGATCAGTGGCGCCTCTGCGGGGATGCGCAGCTGTGTGCGCAACGCGCCGTTCGCGGTGCCGCTGTCGTCGGGATCCGGGAAACCGTTGCCGCGCACGTGCACTTTCCCCGGATCCACGCCGCACGCGGTCGTCGCGTCTCGCTCGCGCGGCGACGCGACGACCACCGCCGTAGCGCCGCGCGCGACGCCGCGGTAGAGCGTCCCGTCGAGCAGTCGCTTGAGCAAAACCTTGCGCAGCCGTGGCTCGAACATGCCGAGCGGCTCGAAGACGTACGGCACGCGTCTTACCCGGCACCAGGCGGCGGTGCCGGTGGTGATCGGGTCGCGGAAGCCGAAAATGTGCACGACGTCCGGACGGCGCAAACGCGCCAGCGCGATCGGGAGCGTCGGCGTGATCCCCATCCACCGATAGCGAAGCGGCGTGGCGAGATAGTGGACGGTCGCGCCGTCCACCAACTCGACGGCCGACCGGGAGGCCGGACGCTGCTGGAGATCGAGGATCGTCGTCGTGATCACGTCGACGGTGTGCCCATGGGCCACCAGGCGGCGGACGAGCTCCCCGGCGGCGACAACCGGGCCGCCGAACGCGCGTGACGGCGCCCAGACGGGCGCTGCGAAGAGAATTCGAAGGGGTCTGGAAGCCACAGGCACGAGGCTAGCGAGGGCACTACCCTTGCGCGGTGCGGAGAATGCGCCTACTGGTTCTGAACCAGTACTACTGGCCCGGCGTCGAGGCGACGGCGCAGCTCCTGACCGAGCTGTGCGAGGCGCTGGCCGAGGACATGGACGTACGTGTCGTCACCGGAGTCCTTCATGGCCACGAGGGGGACCCTCGACTGGCGGTTCAGAAAGGCGTCGAGATCGTGCGCGTCCCTTCAACTTCCTTCGAGCGCTCAAAGATTGCGGCTCGGGCCTCGAACTACCTCACCTATCTCGGCAACGCGCTACTCAGTGGCCTGCGCGGGCCGAAACCTGACGTCGTCCTGTGCATGACCGATCCACCGATCATCGGTGCCATCGGGCTCGCCGTTGCGCGCCGCTACCGCGTGCCGCTCGTCGTCATCAGTCAGGACGTCTTCCCGGAGATAGCCGTACAGCTCAAGCGGCTCGAGAATCGTGCAGTGATGAGTGTGCTCCGAGGGCTCGTTTCGCTCTATCTTCGGCGTGCGGACCGCATAGTCGCGATCGGAGACACGATGCGCCTTCGGCTGGAGGAGAAGGGAGCCCCACCGGGGCGCGTGCGCGTGATACCCAACTGGGTCGACACCAAGCGGCTCGAGCCCTCCGTCGGAGGGAACGAATGGGCCAAGGGCTTTGGTCTCGACAAGAAGTTCGTCGTCATGCACAGCGGCAACGTCGGCCATGCACAGGACCTCGATTCGCTCGTCCGCGCTGCCACATTCCTGCGCGATCTCGACGACGTGCGGATTGCCATCATCGGCATGGGGGCGCGTCACGCGGAGCTCGTTGCGTTGGCGTCGCGGCTCGAAGTCGACCAGGTCCAGTTCCTCTACTACCAATCGCAGGGCGTCCTGCCGCATTCGCTTTCCGCCGCCGACATCCACGTGGTCGGTCTCGCGCCCGGGCTTGCAGGCTACGTCGTCCCCAGCCGGCTCTACGGAATTCTTGCGGTTGCAAAGCCGGTGATCGTCGCGGCGGACGAGGAGAGCGAGACGGTGCAGGTCGTGCGGCAGGCGGACTGCGGCATCGTGGTGCCGTCTGGGCGTCCTGAACTGCTCGCGCGCGCGATCCGCGACGCGCACGACGGCAAATACGACCTGGAGGGGATGGGGGCGCGCGGGCGTGAGTGGGTCGAGCGCGAGGCCGATCGTTCTGTCGCCGTGCGCCGCTACCGCGACCTTCTGCTCGAGCTTGCCTCGTAGCGCGCTCGCGGCCGCGGGGCTGATTGCAGTACTCGCGCTGGTCGCGGGCTGGAACGCCTACAAATATCCGAGCGGCGCAGGCTACGACGTGCGCCAGCATCGCGAGTACGCCGACCTGCTGATCCACCACGGGGAGATTCCCGGCCCGGAGTCGCGCAGCGAGTACTACACGCCGCCCGTGTTCTATGCGCTCGCCGGCGCGGCGACCGTCGTCGGCGAGCACGTTCATGCCGGAGATCCGCACAAGCTCGGCCAGGTGCTGAACTGGCTCGTACTGCTTGCGACCGCCGGCGTGCTTTGGCTGCTCTCACGCGAGCTCTTTCCGCGCCGTCCGTGGTTGCAGCTCTCCGCGCTCGCGTTCTTCTGCTTCTTACCGGTCGTCTTGCGTGTGGGCGCGATGTTCCATCCCGAGCCGTTGTCGATGCTCCTGTGCGCGGTCGCGCTGCTGCTCGCGAGCCGCATGCTCGGCCGTCATCAGTACAGCTGGCAGTTCGCCGTGGCAACGGGCATTGCCCTGGGTTTGGCGCAGCTGGTGCGCGCCTTCTCACTCTGGACCTTCGCCGCGGTGGTGCTCGGGTTCGCAGCCGCGCGCGCGTGGAGGCCGTTGCTCGTGATCGTCGCCGCGACTGTGGTGGTCACGGCACCCTGGTACGTCCGGCAGGCGATCGAGTACGGTAATCCGGTCTTCGACCGTCCCACGAAGCAGGAGGCGATCTGGGACCGGCGTCCGGCTCGGTTCTACGTCGGCCTCGGACTGCCGGACGTCGTCACCGATCCGATCCGGCCGCACTTTCGCAACGAAGCGATCCCGACGACCTACAGCGAGGTCTGGGGCGATTACTTCGGCGTGTGGAGAGGGAGTCGCGAGCGCCAGAGCATTCTCGGCTTGCTGCCGACGGCGCTCGCGATCGTGGGCTGGGCCGTGCTGCTAGCACGCTCGCGGCAAGTGCCTGCACGTCTGCCCGCCGCTCTGCTGCCGGGACTCGGGATCCTGGGCTACCTCTATTTCACGATCAGCTATCCCACGCCGGACGGGGACGTTCTGAAGGCGAGCTACATGCTCACGACAGCCCCGGCCTGGGCGCTCGCCTTCGGCTACGCGGTGGACAGGCTTCCCGGGCTCACGCGTCTCGTCGTGGCCGCGATCCTGGCCGCCTCGGCGCTCGCAAGTCTGCCGTTCCTGCTGTACTGACCGCCGTGACGGCCGTTCTCTTCACGTGTGCCGGGCAGCGCGTCGACATCGTGGGCGCGTTTCGCCGGGCCGGCGCCACAGCTGTTGCGGCGGATGCCAACCCGCTCGCGCCGGCGCTCTACCACGCCGATGAGCACGCCCTTGTCCCGAGGGTGGACGACCCGGACTACATCCCGGCTCTGCGCTCACTCGTCGAGCAGTACGACGTCCGCTTGATCGTGCCGCTGACCGATCTCGACCAGGTCCTGCTCGCACACTCGCGCGACGAGCTTGGGGCGGTCGTGCTCCTGCCGGACGCGGAGATCGTCGAGCGTCTCGAGGACAAGTACCTGGCGCATCTCCTCTTCGAGGAGCGTGGGATCGCGTCGCCTCCGACGTGGCTGCCGAAAGGCGTGCCGGACGACGCGACGTTTCCGCTGCTGGTGAAAGCGCGCCACGGCTTCGGCTCGCGGCACATCTACCGCGCTGCCGACCCCGCTCAGCTCGGCTTCTTCCTCGGCTACACGCCGGTCGACTCGATCGTACAGTCGTGTCTCGGCGGCGAGGAGTTCTCGATCGACGTGTTCTGCGACCTCGAAGGGCGCTGCCTCAACGCGATCCCTCGCACGATGATCGAGTCGAAGGGAGGCGAGTCGATCAAGGGGATGAGCATCCGCGACGAGCAGCTGATCGAACTGGCGCGCGACGTCTCCGAGAAGCTCGAGCTCGTCGGGCCGGCGAACATCCAGTGCTTCCGTGAATCCGACGGATCCCACTACCTCACCGACATCAACACGCGGTTTGGCGGCGGCTTCCCATTGCCGCTCGCGGCCGGAGGACGCTATCCCGAGCTCGCGCTTGCACTCGCGCGGGGTGAGCACCCCGAGCCGCGCCTCGGCGACTTCCGCGAGGGCATCGTCATGACGCGTTTCTTCTCCGATCTCAGTCTCACTCCGAACGGCGACGGGACGTTGAAGCCTCTCGCCCCCGCCGAATGAAATATGTAGTCACGGGTGCGGCGGGGTTCATCGGCTCGCAGCTGGCGGAGAAGCTGCTTGAGGGCGAGCACGAAGTCGTCGCGATCGATTGCTTCACGGATTACTACGACCCGGCCTTGAAGGAAGAGAATGCGGCCGGGCTCGACGTCGTGCGGCTCGACTTAGCCGAGGAGGACCTCGACCTCGACGGCGTCGACGGCATCTTCCACCTCGCGGGCCAGCCGGGAGTACGCAGCTTCGGCGACGTGTTCGAGGAGTACGTGCGCCGCAACCTGCTCGCGAGCCGAAGAGTATTCGAGGCCGCCGCGTCCGCGGGCGTCCGGGTCGTCTTCGCGTCGTCGTCGTCGATCTATGGAGATGCGGAGCGGTATCCGACGCCGGAGGAGACCGAGCCGCGCCCGATCTCCCCGTACGGGATCACGAAGCTCGGTTGCGAGCAACTTGCGCACGCCTACGCGCAGGGTTTCGGGCTCGACGCTGTTGTCCTGCGCTACTTCACCTTCTACGGCCCGCGCCAGCGTCCCGACATGGCGCTCGCCCGCATCGTCGACGCGCTTGCGCGTGGCTCTTCGTTCGAGCTCTACGGCGACGGGCTCCAGTCCCGTTCGTTCACGTACGTCGCCGATGGGGTCGAGGCGACGATGGCGGCGATGGAGCGCGCCCCGGCGGGGTCCGTCTACAACGTCGGCGGCGGCGAGGAGGCGACGATGCGCGAGGCGATCGCGACGTTGGAACGAGTGTCGGACCGCGCCCTCGACCTCGTCGAGAGCCCTGCGGCCGCCGGCGACGTGAGGCGCACCTCCGCGGACGCGACCAGGATCGGGCGCGACCTCGGCTGGCGCGCCACGACCCCACTCGAAGACGGCTTGCGGGCCCAGTGGGAATGGGCCTCGGTTAGAGTCGCCGCGCCTTGAACACGCCTGACGTGGATCTCGAAGCCGAGCGGGAAGTCGATCTCGGCCGCTACTGGAGCGCGATCGTCGCTCACTGGTGGCTCCCCGTCGCCGGGTTGCTCGTCGGCGTTCTGATCGGCTATCTCATCTCCCTCGGGGGCTCCCAGGTCTGGAAGGCGAGCTCGACGATCTTCGTCGGCGCGCCCTACAGCGTCATCGGCAGCGTCCCTCTCCAGGGCCTGCAGGCGAACCCGGCGACCGTCGGGACGATCGTCCGCTCGGAGGACGCGATCCAGCGGGCCGCAACGCAGGCCGGCATGCGAGCCGGGGATCTGCGTGGCCACGTTTCGACGAAGACGATCTCGGCCGGTACCACAACGGGCACCGTTCGTACCGCGAACCCCCTCGTTCAGATCACCGTGCAGGCGGCGACGAGACGGAAGGCGCAGGTCGCCGCGAACGCGCTCGCGCGCCTCGTCGTACAGCGGCTCGCGCCGTACACGGAGAAGAAGATCGACATCCTGAAGCAACGCATCGCCGCGGATGAGCAGGAGGTTGCTGTGATCGAGCGGCAGGCCGAGAGCTCCGGTGACCCGACCGCGAAGGCGGTGTTCGGCGTTCACCTCGCAGACGTCCTCGACGACGAGCTTCAGGCGAAGCAGCTCCTGATCCAGGCCGAAGAGGTCGAGCGGCCGAAGGTGCTCACGCGCGCGGCGGCGGTGAAGACGACCGCACGGAGCCGCCGAAACTCGGTCGTCGTCGCGGCGTTCCTCGGCCTGCTCGTGGGCTTGTTCGCGGCGCTCGCGTGGGAGCCGCTCATCGGGCGGCGTCTGCCCGATGAGCGACGGAAGGGGCAGCGGGGGAAACCGTGAGGTTTCCCCTCTCGTTCTCCTCGGCCCACGCGGCGATCTCAGCGGCGCGAGGGCTGAGGCGACACCTAAAGAAGGGAGCTCGTGAGGGAAACATGGTTTCCCTCACGGGAGCGAGCCGCAGGCGAGCGACGCTCAGGCGCCGTCGCTCGGGCTAATGCTGGAAGGCAAGACGGTGGCGGTGGTCGTTCCCGCCTACGACGAAGAAACGCTCGTCGCGACGACCATCCAGGGCGTCCCTGATTTCGTCGACCGGATCTTCGTCGTCGACGACGCGTCCCGCGACGGCACTGCGGCAGCCGCCCGCGCCGCCGGAGACCCGCGCGTCGAGGTGGTGACGCACGAACGCAACTCCGGGGTCGGCGCGGCGATCGTGACGGGGTACCAGCGTGCACTCGTCGAGGGGAGCGAGGTTGTCTGCGTGATGGCTGCCGACAACCAGATGGATCCGACCGATCTGAAGAAGATCGCCCTCCCGGTCGCGCGGGGCGAGCTCGAGTACGCCAAGGCGAACCGTCTCATCTCGGGGGAAGCCTGGCGCGTGATCCCGCGCTCCCGTTACCTCGGCAATGCGGTTCTCTCGTTGCTGACGAAGATCGCGTCGGGGTACTGGCACGTCGCCGACTCGCAGTCGGGGTACACGGCGGCCAGCCGCGAGATTCTCGAGCAGCTCGACCTCGACCGGATCTATCCCGGCTACGGGATGCCGAACGACATGCTCGTCCATCTGAACGTGTGGAACGCAAGGGTGCGGGACATCCCGTCGCGTCCGGTCTACGGCGTCGGCGAGCAGTCGGGCATCAAGATCCGGAAGGTCATTCCGCGTATCTCGTGGCTCCTCGTGAAGGGCTTCTTCTGGCGGATGCGCGAGAAGTACGTGATCCGGGACTTCCACCCGCTCGTCTTCTTCTACGCCTTCGGCTTCCTGATGACCCTGCTCGGCCTGGGGCTCGGCATCGCGGAAGTGGTCCTGCGGTTCATGGGCAACGCCGTGTCGGTGGGCACCGTCGTGCTCGTTGCGTTGTTGCTGATCTTCGGTTCGCAGTTCACGCTGTTCGCCATGTGGTTCGACATGGAGTCGAACAAAGACCTCCGTTAACGCGGCCCTAAGCTGAGCCGAGGAAGCGCTCGAGCTCGGCGAGTCCGTTCGGCGAGCCGATCTCGTAGAAGCGCTCAGTCACCTCGAAGCCGGCGAGCCGCCCCTCGCCGCTGAGTCGCGTGTAGAGCTCCGCGAGGTCCGCAGGTTCGTCGTTTGGGATCTCGCTCGCGATGTTGCGCGTCAGGACGGAGAGGCCGTAGTCGATCCACTCGAAGGCTCCCTCCGTCTTGGAATAGCGGGTCACGAGCGCTCCATCGAAGTCGGCATTGCTCTTGTCCCACCTCCGTTCGTTCCTGAGGACGGTCATCAGCGCGGGCTGCTCCGATGCACGAAATGCCTCGTGGACGCGTGGGAGATCCACGTCCAGATAGGAATCGCCGTAGAGCACTGCATAGCTCTCGGCCAAAACCCCATCGTCGTAGGCCAGGCGCAGAGCTCCGCCGGTTCCGCGCAGGTCGGCGCCTTCGTCGACATACGTCACGTTCAACCCCCAGCGCTCGCCCTCGCCGACGTAGTCGCGGATCTGGTCGCCGCGGTAGCCGATGCAGTAGACGACTTCGCCGACACCCTGCTCCGCGAGCCACGTCAGCTGGTGGTCGGCGAACGGGCGGCCTCCGACGGGGACGAGCGTCTTCGGCAGGTCGCCGGCTTGCGCCCCGAGTCGCGACGCGACCCCGCCGGCGAGGATGACGCACTCACTCACGGACGAGCAGCGTCGACCCGTCGTGGTCGAAGCCGAACCTCACCTCCGGGAGCCCCAGTTCCGACATCTTCTTGCGCACCGCCTTGGGGTCGGCTGCGTACACGACGAGGAAGCCGCCGCCGCCGGCGCCGGTGAGCTTGCCGCCGAGCGCGCCGTTCGCGATCGCTGCGTCGTACGCATCGTCGATCTCAGGTCGCGACATTCCCTTTGAGCGCTCACGCTTTCGCACCCAGTGCTCGTGCATCAGCTCGCCGAAGTCGGCGGTGGCGCCCTCCTCGAGCGCTGTGCGTATCTCAACGCCGATTTGCTCAACAGCGCGCATCGCGCCGATCATGATCTCGTCACCCGCTTCGGTGCGCTGACGCTGATCGTCGAGCAGCTCCTCTGCACGGCGCGAGTAGCCCGTGAAGAACATCAGCAGATGCTCTTCGAGATCGTGCAGCGTCGAGGTGCTGATGTTGAGCGGCGACACGTGCACGCGCCCATCGGGCTCGATCTGGAAGCAGGTGATCCCGCCGAACGAGGCGATGTACTGATCCTGCTTGCCCGCGGGACGATCGAGCAGATCGATCTCGATGTGACAGGCCTCCTCTGCGAGGTCGCCAGGCGTCACGGGCTCGCGCTTGTATGCGTGCAGCGCGCGCAGGAGCCCGACCGTGAACGTGCCGGACGAGCCGAGGCCTGTTCCCGCCGGGATGTCCGCCACGCTGACGATCTCCAGCGACGGCCCGACGGGATGGAGTTGGAGGGCCGTCCGGATGATCGGATGCTCGATCTCGTCGATGCCGTTGACACGCTCGAGCGCGGCGTACTTCAGGAAGTAGTCATCGGTGAACGTCCGGTTGATGGCGATATAGACGTGTCTGTCGATCGCGGCGGAGATGACGAAGCCGCCGTGCCGCGAGTAGTACGAGGCGAGGTCGGTTCCGCCGCCGCCGATCGAGATCCGGAGCGGTGTACGAGTGATCAGCATGGACTGGTTAACTGTCCGCCGTGGCGCGGCTGGAGCAGCAGATCGTAACGGCCCCGAATCCGGCCGAGGGCGGCGACGTCAGGCTACTCGTCCCGCAGGAGGACGTGGCCGATCCGCAGCTCTCGATCGTCATTCCCGCGCTCAACGAGGAGCTGACGGTCGGCGAGTTCGTCGACTGGTGCAAGCAGGGCCTCGAGCAGGCGGGCGTTGCGGGGGAGGTCCTGATCGTCGACAGCTCGGGCGACCGCACGGCCGAGATCGCGCTGGAGCGCGGAGCGAGAGTGCTGAAGACGCCGAAGCGCGGGCTGGGCCGGGCATACATCGATGCCCTGCCTTTCGTGCGAGGACGCTACGTCGTGATGGGCGACGCCGACTGCACCTATGACTTCCGCCTGCTCGCACCGTTCGTGGAGCGCTTCCACGACGGCTACGAGTTCGTGATGGGCTCCCGCTGGCGCGGGTCGATCGAGCCCGGCTCGATGCCGGCCCTGCATCGCTATCTCGGTACTCCCGTGACGACCTGGATCCTGAACCGGGTCTTCGGCAGCCGCTTCTCGGACATCCATTGCGGCATGCGCGGGATCACCCGCGACGCTCTCGAGCGCATGGACCTGCATTCCGAGTCGTGGGAGTACGCATCCGAGATGACGCTCAAGTCGGTGCAGATGGAGTTGCGGACCACGGAGGTGCCGGTGCGGTTCCTGAAGGACCGCGAGGGCCGGTTGAGCCATCACAGGCGCTCAGGCTGGCTGTCGCCGTGGAAGGCGGCCTGGATCAACCTGCGCGCGATGTTCGTGTACGGCTCCGGGTTCTTTGTCTACAAACCGGGCCTCGTGCTGATGATTCTCGGGCTGCTGCTGACCGTGCCGCTGAGCTTCGGGAACGTCCAGCTCGGCGGGCTCGGCCTTTCGCTCAACTGGCAGCTTCTCGGCGTCGCGCTGTTGGCGGCCGGCGCTCAGGCTTTCTTCCTCGGCTGCATCGCGCGCGTGCTGTTCGACTACACCGGTCGCGAGAAGCGGCGTTGGCTGCGGATCTTCCCGTACACCCGCACCGTGCTGAGCGCGTTCGCGCTCGTCGTTGCGGGCATCGCGCTCGCGATTCCGCTGATTGCTACATACATCGGCAACAGCTTCAAGCTCGAGCAGACGGACACGCTTTCGAATCACCTTGCGCTGACCGGTGTCGCCCTGGCCCTATTGGGTGCTCAGTTGTTCGTCTTCACGTTGCTGCTCCACGGCGCTGTCGTCGCGACGACCCGACGCCGGCCAGTTGTGGGCGGCGGGTAGCCCGGCAATGGCTTCGCCGTCAAGCGCTGAAGCATCGGGACGCACAGGCGCATACGGACAGCATCGGCCTTTGACGCCGGTGGATCGGTTCGGCGTCTGGCTCTCGGCGCGCGCGTTGCGTAAGCACGTCACGCACTTCGCCGGCCTGCGGCTCGGTGACTTCGGCTGCGGGTTCGAAGCGCGATTTGTCCGCTCGGTCCTCGATGAGGTCAGTCACGCGACGCTCGTCGACGTCGCCCTTTCGCCGGATCTGAAAGCCGATCCAAGGGTCACTGTGATCGAGGGCACCCTGCCCGAAGCGGTCGGAGGCGTCGAGGAGGACTCGCTGGACGTCGTGCTGTGTATCTCCGTGCTCGAGCACCTCTGGGATCCGGTCTCGCTGCTGCGCGAGCTGCGCCGTGTCGCTGCGCCCGGCGCCGTCTGCCTCGTCAACGTCCCATCGTGGCGCGGCAAGCGGTTCCTGGAGTTCTCGGCCTTCCGGCTTGGCCTCAGCCCAGCCGAGGAGATCAGGGATCACAAGACCTACTACGACCCTCGTGACCTCCTGCCGCTGCTCACGCAGGCGGGCTTCAGGCTTCACGAGATCGAGTGCTACAAGCACAAGTTCGGCCTCAACACCTTCGCGGCCTGCAGGATGCCGACGTGAGCTTCTCCGAGAGCTATCTCGAGGAAACCGGCCGGATCGTAAGTCAGCTCGATCCAGACTCGATCGAGCGCCTCGCCGCCGGCCTCGCGGACGTGCGCGACGCCGGCGGCAGGCTGTTCGTGCTCGGAGTCGGGGGCTCGGCCGCGCACGCCGGTCATGCCGTCAACGACTTCCGCAAGCTCTGCGGCTTCGAGACGTATGCGCCGACCGACAACGTCTCCGAGCTCACCGCGCGTGTCAACGACGACGGGTGGGACACTGCCTACGTGGAGTGGCTGCGCGGCTCGCGGCTCGGCTCCGGTGACGCCGTCCTCGCCCTCTCCGTCGGCGGTGGCAGCGTCGCGAGGAACCTCTCCGCAAATCTCGTCGCAGCGATGGACCATGCTCGTCAAGTGGGCGCGCGGATCTTCGCGATCGTCGGCCGTGACGGTGGCTACGCGCGGGAGATTGCCCACGCCTGCGTGGTGATCCCGCCGCTCGTGCCGGAGCACGTCACGCCGCACACCGAGGGACTCGCCTCCGTGATCTGTCACCTCCTCGTCTCCCATCCGGCGCTGCAGCAGAGCGCACCCGTGTGGGAGTCGCGGGGATGAGCGCCGGCGAGCGCTGGTTCATCGTCGGCGGCGCAGGCTTCCTCGGCAGCCATTTTGTCGACCGCTTGCTGGGCGACGAGAGCGCCATGGGGGTTACGGTCTACGACAACTTCTCGTCGGGACGAGACTGGCATCTCGCACATCACAACGGTGACGAGCGTCTGACCGTGCACCGGGCGGACGTTGTCGACGTCGAGAAGCTGAACGACGCCATGCGGGGGCACGACGTCGTCGTGCACCTCGCTTCGAATCCGGACATCGCGCGCGCCGCGGTCGAGCCGACCATCGACTTCGATCAGGGAACGGTGCTGACGCAGAACGTGGTCGAGGCGATGCGCGTAACCGAAACGCCGCGTATCCTCTACGCCTCCGGCAGCGGCGTCTACGGCGACCTCGGCGAGACCGCGATCGACGAGGACTGGGGCCCGCTGTTGCCGATCTCGACCTACGGCTCGAGCAAGCTCGCCGGCGAAACGCTCATCTCCGCGTATTGCGCGATGTTCGGGCTCACCGGCCGGTCGTTTCGGTTCGGCAACGTCGTCGGCCCGCGCCAGACGCACGGCGTCGGGTTCGATTTTACGCGCGCACTCCTCGCGGATGCGAGCCGGCTGCGCATCCTCGGCGACGGCTCGCAGCGCAAGTCGTACATCCACGTGCACGACGTCATCGGGGCGGTGCTGCTCGCGCATCGCGAGAGCCCCGGCGACTACGACGTCTACAACGTCGCGACCGGCGACGAGATCACCGTTGCGGAGATCGCCGACCTGGCGGTCGAAGCAGTCGGGCTCAGCCCGGATGCCGTCGAGTACGAGTTCACCGGCGGCGACCGCGGCTGGCGGGGAGACGTACCGGTCGTGCGCCTGCAGGTCGACAAGATCAACGGTCTCGGCTGGCGTTGCACGCGTTCGTCACGCGAGGCGCTGCGCGAGTCGCTCGAAGCGCTCGTCGCGGAGACGCGGCAGCAGTCGCGGTGAGCCGCTCCGCCGTCTTCCTCGACCGGGACGGCGTGCTCGTGGACTCGACTGTTCGCGAGGGTGTCCCGCAGTCGGCGCGGAGCCTCGCGGAGTTGCAAATCCTGCCGGGCGTCGCGCGGGCGTGCGAGCGGCTGCGTGCAGCAGGCTTCTTCTTGATCGTGGTCACGAACCAGCCCGACGTCGCGCGTGGCACTCTCACCGCCGAGGCCGTGGAAGAGATGCACGCCGAGTTGCAGGAGCGCCTGCCCCTGGACGAGATCGCGGCCTGCCTTCACGACGACGCCGACGGCTGCGATTGCCGCAAGCCGCAACCGGGCCTGCTGCTGGCCGCCGCGGAACGCTGGAGGGTCGACCTCGCCACCAGCTTTCTCGTCGGTGACCGCTGGCGGGATGTCGAGGCGGCGCACCGCGCGGGGTGTCGTGCGATCTTCGTGGATCGGGGCTACGCTGAGACCATCGCGTCCGAGCCCGATGCAACAGTGAGGAATCTCGAGGAGGCGGCGGAGTGGATTCTGCGTCTGACGACCAGGGGACCGGGGACGCAATGAATGAGATGGTCCAGCGCCTGCGCGTGAAGATCTTCGCCGACGGCGCCGATCGCAACGCGATCGCGGAACTGGCGACCAATCCCGTCGTTTCCGGCTTCACGACGAACCCGACTCTGATGCGCGCGGCCGGCGTCGAAGACTACGAGGCCTTCGCGCGTGACATCGTCGAGCTCGTTCCCGAACTGCCGATCTCGCTGGAGGTCTTCTCCGATGACTTCGGCGAGATGGAACAGCAGGCGCGCACCATTTCGCAGTGGGGACAGAACGTCTTCGTGAAGGTCCCCGTAACCAACACACGCGGCGAGTCTGCCGCCGACGTCGTTCGTCATCTGGTGGCCGAGGGCGTTCGGTTGAACGTCACCGCGCTGACCACGGTGCGCCAGGTTGAGGAAATCGCAGCCGCGCTGAGTGGTTGCACCGCCGGCTTCGTGTCAGTCTTCGCTGGGCGGATCGCCGACACCGGACGAGATCCGAGCCCGATCATGGCGGAGGCTGTGGGAGTGCTCAGCGCGCACCCGCAGCTGCAGTTGATCTGGGCAAGCCCGCGCGAGATCCTGAACATCCTTCACGCCGATGCGGTCGGGTGTCATGTGATCACCGTCACGCAACAGCTGCTCGCAAAGCTGCCGTGGCTCGGTCGCGACCTCGAAGGAGTCTCGCTCGACACGGTCCGCATGTTCCACGACGACGCCCGGGCGGCGAACTACTCACTGCCGACACCGACCCTGTCGGCCCGCAAGTAGCTCAGCGCAGCAATCGCACGGCGCGGATCGGCTGGTGCGGATCCGCGCGGAGGTAGAGCGTGCGGCCGCGGTAGCCGTGCCACTGGCTGCACGACCCGACCTGGACGCGCACCGTATCGGTGCCGCCGCGCGTCCTGAAGCGGATCGTGCGACGCTCGTCCGAGTTCGCAGCCCGGCGATCCGAGAGCTCGAAGCTGGTCTGGTTGAACGTCGATGTCCCTTGGACCTCGAGCCAGCCGAAGTGCGCGGCAAGGCCTGTAGGCACCTGCAGGACACCATGCTCAGGCCGCAGCGTCACGGCGCCCGAGTCCGACTGCGGGTGAATGGTCAGGAAGTCGGGCGAGTAGCCCCAGTCGCAGGGGAACGTGCGGAAATAGAGATTCGTCGTCTGTGCCGGTTCGTCGAGCTTGCTCGTAAGGTTGGAGACGGGCGGCACGGAGACGTCGTTGCGCGCGAAGACGAGGAACCCGTGCGAGTGCAGGAGCGGGCGGTAGTGGTCGAGCAGGTATCGGCTGACGTCATAGTGGCGCACCTCGTTCGCGATCCCGTCCCACGCGGGAAGTCCGAGCCAGTCGCTCCCGAAGACGACGATCGTGGGCTGCTCCTTTCGCAGCTCGCGGATGAGATCGTGCTGTGTTTCCTGCCGAATCGCCATGCTGACGTGGTAGTAGCGCGTTGCCGGATCGAGCCTCAGGACGTACCAGAAGAGGCCCGGGTTGTTGCTGAAGTCGAAGATGCGCTCGCCGGGAAGAACGTAGGCGCGCATGACCGCGCGCAGGTCGTGGACGAGATTCGGCCCGACCGATTTGGCCGGCGCCGGAGTGACCGAGCGAAAGAGCGGCTCGCGATTCAGGACGTATCCGACGCGGGCCACGGGTGGATCGCTGGGCGCGAAGGCGGCCAGATGCGATGGCACTCCTCGGGTGAGGGCCAGGAGGCTCGTCGGAGCTCCGAGCAATAGCACGACCAGGAGCGGAAGCGTCACGGTGTGGCGCGGCAGTGGCTTGGACGGTCGGCGCGACGCCAACCATGCTTCCGCTGCAGAGACGACGCGGTAGATCGCGTAGAAGAGCACGGGAAGAGCCGCCTCGAACGGTTGGTACACGTGATCGGTGCGGCTGATGAACTTGACGTAGAAGAAGCCCACGAAGACTGCTGTCGAGCCCATTACCCAGTCGTCCACCGGGATTGCCCGCGCATCCGGCGCCCGCGCGGCGAAATACCAGATCGCGAGGAGCACCAGCACGACCGGAGCCCCGGCCGCGAAGACGTAGTACAGATGCCCACCGAACGCCGTGGGAGTCTGGCCCTCGCCTAGCGCGACCGTGAGGCCGCCCGTGAGCTCGTGACCCGGAGCGAACGTGCGGTAGTAAAAGACGAAGTCGTCCAGCGCATGCTGTGAGGCCAAGAAAACGATCCAGCCGGCGCCGAGGATGGCTGTCGTTACCGCGCAGCGAATCGTACGTGCGAAGCCTTGACGGTGTACGAGCTCGTAGAGCACGACGGTGGCGAGAAACGCGGGCACCATGTAACTGCCTTCGGGCGTAAGCACCGCCTGTGTCAGTAGGAGAGTCGCAAATGCGATTCCCCTCGGCCAGGTCGGCCGTCGCAGGAGCGCCGCAAGCAGAAGGAGTACGACAGGCACGAACAGGAGGCGGGTGCTCTGGACTTGGAACGTGAAAACCCAACCGGTCAGAATCGCGACCTGCGTGCCGACGAGGAAGAGCCAGTTGTCGCGGAAGAGGTAGGCGCAGAGCAGGAAGAGCGCGACCACCGCGGCTGGTTTGGCCAGCACTGCCTCTCCTGCGAGGTTGCCCCAGCGCGTGTCGCCGAAGACGTGCATGCTCAGTAAGGGCTGAAGCACGTCGCCGAGGGGTCCATGGATGAAGAGCAGGTCGCGCCACGGGAAACGTCCAGCCGCGGTGAGGTGCGCGGCGCCGAGCTGCTCACCCTCGTGGAAGCTGTCCATGTCGCCGGCTCCTCCCGGGAGCACGGCGAGGAAGAGAAAGAGCAGCATCGGAACGACGATCAGGAGCAGGAGGCGGCGCTCGACCCGCTTGGCCGGAACCGACCCTCGCAGTGCGCGAGCGACGAGTGCGAGCAGGGCGGCCGTGAGCAGCCCGCCAAGCCACCATGGAAACCACGGATAGTGATGCACCGTCCCGTCCGAGCTGACGGTGACCTTTGTCCCTGACGAGACCCATGCCAGACCGAGCACGGTCAACGTCGCAAGGAGAGCGTTCACGCCGGCGAGAACTGTGTCGAGCTCGCGGCCACGCAGCGGACCCGCCGTAGCGGCAGCGGCACCTATGGCGACGGAGAGGCCGTAGGCAGTCGCGGTGACGGCGAGGACGATTCCGCCGAAGTCCTGCCAACCTCCACCGATCGCGATCTCGAAGCCCAGAACGATCCCTACGAGGATGATGCTTCCGGCGCTGACCGCGAGGCTGACGCGGTCTCCGCTCGCCGCTGGCGCGCGCTTGTCGAGTAGCGCGATTACCCCGAGTGGCTTCGCCGGGCCGCGAGCGATTGTTCGGCGCGCGATGACGTAGAGAGCAAGCGTCAGGAAAGGGAAGAGACCTGCGACAAGGCCGTAGGCCCAGAAGTAGCGCTCGATGTTGAAGTCGCCGGCTATCGGATACCCGACGATGTCGGTGTGGACATTCAGTCGCCCAGGGAGTTGCGACCACACGAGGCCAGCCAGCGCTGCGGAAACCGCGGCCGAGGCGACGAGCAGCGCTGCGCGAACCCCAGGAGTCGGGCGCAGACGCGGGAGGGGCTGGACTGTCACTCTCCTCGCTCTGGCAGAGTCGCGGTTGCAACGATCTGCCATCCGAACGGCGAGCGGTCGAGGTTGAGCTGGAACAGGTGGCCGAACGCGGACATCGCTGTGCTTGCCGTCGCGCTTCCGCTGCCGATGTCACGCGTCAGTTTCCTCCCTCGTGCGATGACGACGAGCCGGTAGAGGTTGAAGAAGGGAAAGCCCGCGCGTTGGGCGCGTTCCACTCGAAAGCCGGACTCCCGCAGCACCTGCGAGAGCGAGTCGGGCGTGAAGTGGCGCCGGTGTCCGATGCTGCGGTCGAACGCAGACATCGGACCGCCCGGCACGGTCACGACCAGCCGGCACCCCGGCTCGAGGTACGGCACGACGCCGCGCAGCAGGCGCTGCGGCTCATCGACGTGCTCCAATACCTCCGAGCACACCGCTGCCGTCGCCCAGCCGCGCAGCCTGGGCTCGACCTCCGAGTCGTTGAGCAGGTCACGCTGCACGAAGGTCGCGCTGGGGACGGCGATGCGTGCCCGCTCGACGCCTTCGCGGCTCAGCTCGATGCCCACGATGGCCGCGTGGGGAAACCTGCGCCGCAGCTCTGTCGCCATGGCTCCCGTCCCGGACCCGACGTCGAGTACTCGCTGCTCGCTGCTCCCGTCGAGCGAGCTCAGCAACTCGAGGATCAGGTGCCGGCGGTACGCCTGCGCCGGGTTCTGCGCGTTGGCCGCTGCGTACTCGGCCCAATGCCGGTCCCAGTCGTCCGGTCGTTCGTGCACTTGCGTAGTTTCGTCGGCTCGTCGGATACGCGACGTGCCGAGGCGACGCCGGCTAACGGGGCGGCGTGCCAAACGGGTTGAAGAAGCGGTCCGGCACGGGCTTGAGCCCGAACGGTCGCGCACGGTCCCTCGGGCCGAGCAGCCGTGCACGGACGAAGCCCGTGGCGGGTCGGCCGAAGCTCTTCTGGAAGATCCCGAAGCCGTTGGTGCGCAAGATGCCAAGTCGAGTCCAGCCGCCGTGGAAGCTCTGTTCGACGAGCACCCTTCCCGGCTTTCCGGCCGGAGTTCGGCCCCACACGAGGAAGCCGCCGTGGGACGGCAGTCCGACCAGCGGAAAGCGGAAGGCGGTGAAGGCCGGCTTGGGCCTGGCCGTGCTCACGTTCTTGCCTCGAAAGAGGAGTCCCGACTGGAAGTAGCTTGTCGCGGGCGGCTCGTCGCGCAAGAGGAACCAGGTGACGAAGCTGACCCCCGAGCTCCACATCCGGTAGAGCGCCTCGGCGACCCAGCGGGCCTCCAGATTGACCGGGACGCCTTTGGGATCCGGCCGGCTCGAATCCCAACTGAACTCCGTCACCCAGAATTGCATCGGTCGGTCCGACTGGATGTTGCCTGTCCGGACTCCGGCGTTCAGTACGCGTTTCATCTCCGGCAGGTCGCCCAGCGAGACGTCGTTTCGAAGGACTGCGTGATGTGTCGGCCCGCCCGACGGGTACGGGTGATGGGCCCAGATGTCGAATCGGATCTTCTCGCTGCACTTGGGTGCGAGCGAAGGACAGAGGCACAGCAACTCGCGCATGAAAGCGAGCGGCCCCACTTCGGGTCGATCCTCACGACGGCGGGTGCGGTGTCCCGGAACGGCGCCGTGCCTCCTGCAATCACGAGATTGTCTCGCGCGGCCGACTTCACTCCGCTCGAGAACTCGTTGACGATCGATCGGTAGAGAGACGGCGAGTAGGGACGGCCGTTCTCGTATTGCGGATTGAGGAACTGCGTGATGTTCGGCTCGTTCCACGCTTGCCAGTAACGGACCCGGGGCAGGCCCGTGAGCGTGCCGCTGTAACGCCGGGCTGCGGCGGTTGCGAAGCGGCCATATTCGACCGCGTTCGGACTGACGCTTCCGTCCGGGCGGGACGAGCCGCCTCCCTCTGCCCAGTCCGGAGCGGCGACCACCGAGACGATCGGCGTCAAGCCTTTCTCGGTGGCGAACTGGATGGCACGGTCGTACGCGCCCAGCGATATGCAGGATCGCTCGGATCCGTCGGGTCGAGAGGGCGGTCCGGCGAGACGGCCCGCCAGCTCAACGTGATGCGCACGGCCGTCGCTCCGGCTCCGCGACTACGCATCAGGACGGCAGGAGCGTCAGGTCCGATGAGTCCGGGATCGAACACCGTGTGGTCAGTGGCCGGGCAGCTTCGCCCGAGCGGGGCCAAGCCCGCAGCTGCGCAGACGACGCACGCGAGGACCGCGATTCCGGCTGAAGCTCGCGGAGGCGGCACCGCGCCAGCCTAGCCCGTCAGGAAAGCACCGGACCCCTGTAAAGCCCTCGTAAAGTCTGCGGCCGGGCGAAAGGCGCCCCGGTAGCATCCCCCCGATGCCGACCGCAGTTGTGACTGGTGGTGCCGGGTTCCTCGGCTCGCACCTCTGCGATTACCTCATCTCGAAGGACTACCGCGTCGTCTGTATCGACAACCTCGACACCGGGTCGCTTCAGAACATCGAGCACCTGCGCGGCGACAACTTCCTCTTCATCAACCAGGACGTGACCCACTACCTGAAGATCGAGGAGCCGGTCGACGCCGTCTACCACCTCGCGGCTCTGGCGAGCCCCATCGACTACCTGCGCATGCCCCTGCACTCGCTCAAAGTGGGCTCCTACGGAACGCACAACGCGCTAGGGCTGGCGAAGTTCAAGCGTGCCCGCTTTCTGCTCGCCTCGACGAGTGAGGTCTACGGCGACCCGCAGGTGCACCCGCAGCCGGAGACCTACTGGGGCAACGTCAACCCGATCGGGCCCCGCGGTGTCTACGACGAGGCCAAGCGCTATGCCGAGGCGATGGCGATGGCGTACCACACCCAGCAGGGCGTCGACACCTCGATCGCGCGGATCTTCAACACCTATGGCCCGCGGATGCGCCCGAGCGACGGCCGCGCGGTTCCCACGTTTGTCAGACAGGCTCTTGAGGGCAAGCCCTTGACGGTGTTCGGCGACGGCTCCCAGACGCGCAGCTTCTGCTACGTCGACGACCTCATTCGCGGGCTCGTGGCGCTCGCCGAGTCAGGCGAGCATCTCCCTGTCAACATTGGCAACCCGACCGAGTTCACGCTCAACGAGCTGGCGGAGACCGTCCTCCGCATCACCGGCTCGAAGAGCGAGCTCGTCTACGAGGCACTGCCCGTCGACGACCCGCAGGTCCGCCAGCCCGACATCACCCGTGCGCGCCAGCTCCTCGGCTGGGAGCCCAAGATTCAACTCGAGGAAGGCTTGCGCCGCATGCTGCCGAGTTTCGGACGGGAGCCGGTCGTTGCTTAGGCGTATCGGGGTCGCGGCGGCGATCGTTCTCGTCGCTGCCGGTCTAGCTGTGCCCGCGGCGCAGGCCAAGCCGCACATGCTGGTCGGCATCCAGGACGACGCCATGACGCTCCGTGGCAATCCAACCTTCACGTTCGGGACCCTGAAGCAGTTGCGCACCCAGATCGTGCGCATCAACCTGAACTGGAATGACGTCGCCAAGAGGCGTCCGGCGCATTCGCAGGATCCCGCTGATCCTGCGTATGACTGGGACCTTTACGACCGCGCGATTCGCTACGCGGGGCAGAACGGCATGCAGGTCTTGCTCACGATCCTGTTCACGCCCTCCTGGGCGAACGGCGGCGGCGCGCGCAACGTCCCGCCGAGCAACTACACAGACCTGCGTAACTTCGCGTATGCAGCGGCGACTCGGTACAGCGGTCAGTACATCCCCAACACAGACCAGTTCGACGAGACCTACTTACCGGCGGTGAAGTACTGGCTTGCGTGGAACGAGCCCAACAATCCGAACTGGCTGAAGCAGACCTCCGGCGGCGGCTTCACAAGCCCGCGCTCCTACGCGCGGATCTGCACGGCAATCTGGCAGGGCGTGCATTTCACGAACTTCGCGGGCGAGAAGGTCGCCTGCGGGGCGACCGGGCCACGCGGGAACAACGCTCCGCGCTCGAGCCGGCCCTCGTTGTCGCCCGTTGCATTCATGACGCTCGCCCGCCGCGCCGGGCTCCGGAACCTCGACGCGTACGCGCACCATCCGTACTACAGCCGGCCGAGCGAAACGCCGGCAACGCGTCCCGGTGGCTCCGCGGTGGAGCTTGGAAACATCAACACGCTCATCACCGCCGTGAACAAGCTCTGGGGCAAGAAGCGCATCTGGATCACCGAGTACGGTTGGCAGACGCGCCCGCCTGATGCTCTTTTCGGCGTCTCGTTTGCCCGACAGGCGGCTTACGTGCGCCAGTCGTATGCGATCGCCCGTGCGAACCCGCGCATCGACATGATGGTGTGGTTCATGCTCCGCGACGACACGAATCTCTCGATCGGGTGGCAGTCCGGCTTCCTTACCGCTGCCGGGAAGAAGAAGCCGTCGTTCAGCGTCTTCGCCGGCCTCCCGCACTGAGCAGCGACTTGTAGAGCTCGTCGATGTCGTCCACGAGCCGCTCCACCGCATAGCGCGGCAGCACGCGCTCACGGCCTTTCTTGCCCATGCGCGCACGTAAGGCGGGATCGCGTGCGAGCCGGCCGAGCCGGTCGGCGAGGTCGTCGGTCGCTCCTGCTTCGACCAGGAAGCCGTCCTCGCCGTCTCGGACGACGTCAGGGACACCGCCGACGCGTGTGGCTACGACGGGACGCTCCGCCGCAAGGGCCTCGATGACGGTCACCGGCGTCCCCTCGTTCCCCGACGGGAGCACCAGCACGTCGAAGGCTGCGTAGAAGGGCGCGACGTCTTCCTGATAACCGAGGAAGACCGTGTCGCGGGCGACGCCGAGCTCGTGCGCGCGCTGTTCCAGCTGCAGTCGGTCGGGGCCGTCGCCGACCATGCACAACACGGCGTCGACACCGCCGTCGCGCAGGCTCTTGAAGGCGATCAACACGTCGTCCGTTCGCTTCACCGCCGTCATGCGGCCGATCCAGCCGACGGCGAAGCGGTCGCCGGGGATGCCGAGATAGCGCCGGCTCTCGGCGCGGCCGTTCTGTTCCGGGGTAACGCGCTCGTCCAGTTCGATGCCGAGCCGAATGACGACGAAGCGCTCCCGGGGAGCGACGCCGAGGGCGACGAGGTCGTCGCGAACCTGCGGACTCACCGCAATGAGCGCCGTCGTGCCACCGGCGAGCCAGCGTTCGAGCAACCGGAAGAGGAGCGTGCGCACGGGCCCGAAATAGCCCCGGAGGACGTGGCCGTGGAACGTATGGACGACGATCGGCGGCCTCCGCGAGCCGGCCAGCCGCGCGGCGACACGACCGACGGTGCCCGCCTTGGCGGTGTGGGTGTGGAGGATCTGCGGGCGCTCCTTTCTGATCAGCCGGGCGAGCCGGATCGTCGCCATCAGGTCTCGCAACGGAGAGATCTCGCGGCCGAGCTCGTCGATCCGCACGACCTCGACGCCACGCGCGGTGGCGACGAAGGCCATCGAATCCTCTCCCCGGGCGAGCGAGCCCGCGACCAGCGTCGTGTCGTAGCCGCGCTTCCTGAGGCCCTCCGTCAGGTACGCGACATGCAGCGCCGGCCCGCCCATGTTGAGCCGCGCGATGACGCGGAGGATTTTGATTGGCTTGTCAGACTCGGGCAACGATCGCCTCGGCCGTGAGCTCGAGCCCTGCGGCGAGGTCGATGCGCGGCTCGTAGCCGAGCAGTTCGCGAGCCGAGGAGATGTCCGCCCACGAATCTCGGATGTCTCCCGGACGCGGCGGCTCGTAGCGCTTCTCGACCGGCTTGCCGAGAATGACGCCGATCGTCTCCGCGACGTGGTTCACGCTCGCGGGTGAGCCCGCGGCAACGTTGAACGTGCGTCCGCTGGCGTCGGTCGCATCCGCCGCTCGTATCGTGGCGTCGACTACGTTGCCGACGTACGTGAAGTCACGCGACTGCTCGCCGTCGCCATAGATGGTGACCGGCTCGCCCTGGTCGATGGCCGCGATGAAGAGCGGAATGGCCGCGGCGTACTGCGAGTAGGGGCTTTGCCGCGGTCCAAACACGTTGAAGTATCTGAGGACGACGGTCTCGAAGGAGTCGTAGACGCGGCCGAAGCTGATGCAGTACCGCTCCGCCGCAAGTTTCGCCACGCCGTAGGGAGAGATCGGGTCGAGGGGAGTCGACTCCGACGTCGGGAGCTCCCGGCTCGATCCGTAGACGGACGTGGAGGATGAGAAGATCACGCGCCGCACGCCTTCGTCGCGCGCTGCCAGTAGCACGTTGAGCGTGCCTTCGATGTTCACGGCGCTCGACGTGAGCGGGTCCTGCACGGAGCGCGGCACGGATCCGAGCGCGCCGAGGTGGTACACGACCTCGACGCCGCGCACCGCGGCGTGGACGCGCTCGTAGGAGCGAAGTTCCCCTTCGACAACCTCGACGTCGAGGCCTTCGAGATTCGCCCGGTTGCCGGTCGAGAAGTTGTCGAGCACGCGGACCTCGTCGCCCCGCTCGACGAGCGCATCCACGAGATTCGAGCCGATGAACCCGGCTCCGCCTGTCACCAACGCCTTCATCCCTGCCATTTTCCCTGAGGAGGCGCCTGACTCCTCTGCGCAGCCGCCGTGGCCGCGAGGCCGAAGCCGAGCCAGGTGACCGCGTCCAGGGGAATTCCGGCCACGAGGCCCTGTCCGCCCCAGATTCCCATCGCCGAGAGGATCGTGAAGGCCGCCACGGCTCCCGGCGGGGCATTCGCGCGGAAGGCGAGCATGACCGCTAGTGCGAACGGTGCCAGCCAGAGGGCGAGGCCGATCAAGCCGAGGTCCGCGGCGGCCTGGACATACGCGTTCTGGACGCCCCACTCGTGCTCGCGGGTCGGAAAGGCCAGCGGGGCGACGTCCGGGAACTTCTTGCGCGCGGCGGGCAGCTGGGGGTCGACCACCTCGGGATCGGTGGACGCCTGCCAACCCGCGCCGACGATGGGATGGTCGCGCCAGATTCGGTAGCCGATGTACGCGAGCAGCGTGTGGTGCGAGTAGGTCTGGATGTCAGTGGTCTGCGCCTCCTTTCCCTTGAGATGCACGAAGCGCAGGAAGTTCTCGAAGTCGCCGGCGCGTAAAACGAGAATGCCCATCGCGACGACTCCGACGACGATGCCGCTCACCGCGACGTCGCGCAACGCAAGGCGGCGCCGGCGCGAGACGGCGTACAGGAAGGCTGCCGTTGCCGCGACGATCCCGATCAGCCCCGCTGTCGCCCCAGACAGGATCAGGCCGATCCCACCGGTTGCGACCGCCGTCCAGCCGATCCGCTTGCCGGCAAGGAGGACGGCAGCGAGCCCGATCCCGAGCGCCAGCGCCGAGAGCGCGGCGAAGTCCGAGTGGCCGAGGAACGACGGTTGCCGCCGCCCGGCGGCCCAGGCTTCGGCCATGTCGACGCCCAGGAACTGCAGGAGTCCGAAGCAGGTCGCCACGACGCTCCACGCAACGACCGCCGCAGCGACTAACTCCCAGTCGGTGCGGCGCCGGAGGATCAGCGGAGCGGAGAGCGCGAGCAGGGCGTACTCCGAGAACTTCGTCGCGGTGACGAAGTGCTCGAGCGAGCCCGAGCGAATGAAGATCCACAGGAGCAACGCAGCTGACGCGACCCACAGCGGCAGTGCGGCGCGCAGAGGCGCGAAGCCGGTCCGCAACCCCTCTCGCAGGGCGACGAGCGCCACGACGACGACCGCCACATCCGACAGCTCGAGCCCGAGGTGGGTGGACCCGAGCGGCACCCTCACGCCCGGCTGGTACTTGATGTGCAGGAACAGGAACGGAACTGCGAGGGCGAGGGCCGCGGGACCAGGGCTGATGCCGGAGCGTGCTACGGAGCGCGCCCTCAGCGCCAGGGTCTCCGCCACGGCCATGGAACGAGTCTAGGTAAGGCACTCCCTAGAATGGTCGTTCTGATGCGCTCGCGGCTCTTCTGGCGCCGGTCGGCGGCAGCCGCTGGGATCTATGCCTCGGTCGTCCTCGGCTTCCTCGGGACGGTGATCGTTGCCCACGCGTTCACGACGCGCCTACTCGGCCTATACGCCATCGTCATCGCGGCCACGGGGTTCTTTCAGACCTTGCTCGACCTCACGATCGAAGAGGCGCTGGTCAAGTACGGCTTCCGCTTCCAGGAGCGGGAGGACTGGGGGCGGCTGAGGCGCCTGTTCGGCCGGGCGCTGCAATTGAAGCTCGCCGGGGGAGTGGTGGCCGGTTTGTGTCTGCTTGCACTGGCGCCGGCTGCGCACACGCTCTTCGGCGACGATCGCCTGCTGACGCCGATGCTGATCGCGGCCGCTTTGCCTCTTGCGCAGGCACCCGAGAACGTTGGCGGAGTCGCCCTCATTCTTCGCGGCCGTTACGACATCCGTGCGTTCTTTCTCTTCGTTTCGATGGCGTTGCGGCTCGGAGCGATTGCGATTGGCACGCGGTACGGGCTCCCCGAGACGATCGCCGCCATCGTCGTCGCGCAGGTCCTGGCGACAGCGGCAGTGCTCGGCGCCGGCTGGGCGGCGTTCAGGCGCAATCCCCGTGTTGCCGCCGTTGAGATCGGCGAGGAGCGTCCGGAGATCACGCGCTTCGTCATGCAGTCCACCCTCGCAACCGGTGTCGTTGCGCTGCGAGGCACGCTGAGCCCTTTGCTTCTGGGTGTCGTCTCGTCGCCCAACCAAGTCGGGTATTTTCGCGTCGCACAGGCGCCCCTGCAAGGTTTCGCGGCGCTTTCCGCGCCGGCGCGGCTGGTGCTGTTGACGGAGCAGACCCGGGCCTGGGAGCGTGGCACGCGCGAGTCGGTTTTCGCAGGTGTGCGCCGTTATTCGCTCGGCGCTGCCGCTGCAGTCCTTGTCGCGGGGCCACTCCTGCTGTGGTTGGCGCCCGACCTGGTTCGGCTGTTCTTCACGTCCAAGAACGTCGGCGCGACGGACGCGCTTCGCCTGATCGTCGTTGCTGGCGCATTGCAGTTCGTCTTCGGCTGGACGAAGAGCTTTCCGGTCTCGATCGGGCGGCCGAAACTACGGATCTGGGCACACGGAATCGAGACACTCGTTCTCATCCCGCTCGTCGTCGTTCTCGGGTCGGCGTGGGGGGCGACCGGCGCAGCAGGCGCGGTGCTCGTCTCCACAGTGGTGTTCATCGCTTTCTGGACGGGGCTTTTTCTGCGGATACGGCGCGAACCGGCAAGCCAGGGAACACATCCCCCTCGACCCGAGGCTGTCTTTCTTCCGTGAGGGTATTGATCGTTTCCGGGATCTGGCCGCCGGACGTCGGCGGGCCGGCCAGTCATGCGCCTGACGTGGCCGAGTTTCTGCGTGGCCGCGGTCATGAGGTAGAGGTCGTCACGACTTCGGACGCACCTCCGGACACCCGTCCGTATCCCGTGCGCGCTGTGCCGCGGCGCCACCGCGTCGGCGTCCGGCACTTTCGCGGCGCGTCGCTCATTCGCCACCGCGCGCGCGAAGTGGACGTCGTCTACACGACCGGCATGTTCGGCCGCAGTGCTGTCGGATCGGCTGTGGCGCGTAAGCCCTACGTTGTCAAGCTCACGGCCGACCCGGCGTTCGAGCGGTCGCGGCGGCGCGGTCTCGTCGAGGGCGACGTGGACGAGTTCCAGCGTCGGCGGGCCGGGGCCGGGGTTGCGCTCCTGCGCTTCGCGCGCGACGTCGAGCTGCGACATGCCGCGCACGTGTTCACTCCGAGCGCGTATCTCCGTGAGCTCGCCCTCAGGTGGGGTGTCGCAGCGGACCGGGTGAGCGTCCTGCCGAACCCGGCGCCGGTTCTGCCGCCCGACCTGCCGGCGCGGGACGAGCTGCGGCGCACGCTCGGGCTCAACGGAGCGACCCTCGCATTCGCAGGGCGGCTGACTGCGCAGAAGTCGCTGGGGCGCGCGCTCGAGGCGGTCGCCGGGGCCGACGGAGTGCAGCTCGTGATCGCAGGCGAGGGGCCCGACCGCAAGCAGCTCGAGGAACGGGCGGCAGAGCTCGGCATTGCTCAGCGGGTCCGCTTCCTCGGCGCGCAGCCGCGTGAGCAAATCGTCGAGCTCTTCCGAGCAGCCGACGCAGCCATTCTCTCGTCGAGCTGGGAGAACTTCCCGCATGTGGTCGTGGAGGCGCTCGCCGCCGGCACTCCCGTGCTCGCGATGTCGGTAGGGGGCGTCGCAGAGGTGGTGCGCGACGGCGAGAACGGGCTGCTCGTTCCCGCGGGCGACACTGCTGCGCTGGGCGAGGCGGTGCGGCGCTACTTCGGCGACGAGAGCCTGCGCGAGCGCCTGCGCGGCGCTGCGGCCGGCTCGGTGGCCCGGTACGCCCCGGAGCGCGTGCTCGGCGAACTGGAAGAAACGCTGCGTCGGGCGGCACTCGCGTGAAGCCGCGAGTCCTGTTCGTCTCGCGGCGCGTCGAGCTGCCGCTGTCGCCGAGCCTTGCCCGCAAATGGGACGCGATCGGCGCGGAGCTCGAGTTTCGCGTGCTGGCCGGGGGAAGCGGAAGCAACGGCGCGTTCCACCTGGCGCGAGAGTTGCCCGCGCTCGACGGCCCGGCGTTCTTCGTGGCGCTGCCTCTCCGCATCGCGCGTGAGCTGCGCCACTTCAAGCCTCACGCCGTTCTCGCGCAGGGTGCACACGAGACTGCAGCCGCGCTGAGCGCGCGCAAGCTTGCGCGCGCTGACACGGTCGTGATCGCGGACCTCCACGGCGACTGGCGTGCACCGACTCGTCTCTACGGCTCGCGGCTGCGCGGAGTGCTGAGCCCCGTCGCCGACCGCGTCGCGCTCGGCGCGCTGCGCCGAGCCGACGGCATCCGCACGGTGACCGGCTACACCACCGGGCTCGTGCGCGATCTCGGCCTCGAGCCGGCGGACGAGTTTCCCGCCTACATGGACTTCGACTCCTTCCTACAGGAGCAGCCGAAGCCGATCCCAACGCGTCCGCAGGCGCTCTTCGTCGGCGTGCTCGAGCGTTACAAGAACGTGGACGGGCTCGCCGAGGCTTGGCGGCGGGCAGCGCCACGCGTTCCCGGTACACGCCTGCACGTTGTCGGCTCGGGAGCGCTGCAACCCATCGTCGAGCAACTCGTCCGAGATTTGCCGGCGCAGACGAGCTGGACGGAGCGCCTGACGCCGAGCGGCGTCGCGTCCGCGCTCGACGATTCGACTCTGCTCGTCCTGCCGTCGCGTTCCGAGGGCATGGGCCGGGTGATCGTCGAGGCATTCTGCCGGGCCCGGCCGGTCGTGGGCAGCCGCGTCGGCGGCATTGCGGATCTCGTCCAGGACGAAAGCAACGGACTGCTTGTCGAACCGGGCGACACGGACGGCCTCGCCGATGCGCTGGTCCGCGTCCTCGCCGAGCGGGAGCTGGCCGCGCGGCTCGGTGCAGGAGCGCACTCGAGCGCCGGTCTCTGGACGGTCTCGCCGGAGGACTTCGCCTCCCGTCTGCGGGACCTCGTCGGCCGGATCACCGGGCTAAGCTAGGTCGCCTTGCGTGCAGACCGCTTCAAGCAGGTGCTGAAGAACTCCGTCTACCGGACGATCGGCGAGACGGCGTCCGCGATCGGCGCCAGCAACGGCGAGCGAAGCCTGCGCGTGCTCATGTACCACAAGGTGAACAATCTGCCCGGCAATCCGTTGACGATGCCTGTGTCGATCTTCGACGAGCAGATGGATCAGCTGCGCGACCTCGACTACACGGTGGTGGGACTCGACGCCGTGCTCGATCATTACGTCGAAGGGAAGTCACTGCCGGAACGGGCGGTCCTGATCACCTTCGACGACGGCTATTACGACAACCTCGACAACGCAGCCGGCGTATTGCGCAAGTACGGCTACCCGGCCGTGCTGTTCGTTCCCATCGGCTACCTCGACGACCGCTATCCGCTGCCGCACGAGGAGCATCTTGCAGCGCAAGGGATCCTCAATCGAACGATCGAGTGGGCCGAGCTCGCCGACCTGGAGCACGAAGGGATCCGCATCGAGTCACACGGCATCTCACATCGTCCGCTTGCGGATCTCGAGGTCGATGAGGCGGCGCGCGAGATCGCTCTCTCCAAGCTACGGCTGGAGGAGCGCCTCGGCCGGCCGGTGCGCGCTTTCTCGTACGTCAAAGGCTCGGAGGCGCACTACAAGCCCGTCCATCTCTCGCTCGTCCGCCAGGCCGGCTACGACGTGGCTTTCACGGCGGTCTCGGGCTCCAACTCACAGGCGACGGATCCGCTGCAGCTGCGCCGCTACAACATCGAGCCCTACTCCCCGCGCACGTTCGAGCTCGTGCTGGCGGGAGCATGCGACCTGATCTCGCTGAAGGACACAGTCACCGGGACGCACGCTCGCCGCATCTTCAATGCGGCGCTGGGCACGTCCAGCAAGTAAATGTCAGGGTACGAGCTCGCCTCCTACGAGCCGGAGCAGCGGGAGGATTACCTGCGGCTGCTGCACGATGCCTGGGGCGACCTGGCACTGTCCGGGCCCGAGTTCGACTGGTGGTTCCGGGAGAACCCCGTTGGCTCGCTCATGTCCGTCGCGCGTGTCGGTGGGCAGGTGGCAGGAGTTGCCTCGCACTCCCTCTTACGCATGGTGCTCGGAGGCACGGAGCGCGAGGTGAGCTTCTCGGTCCATGCGACCACGGACACGTCCGCGCGCGGACTCGGGATCTTTCCTGCCCTGGAGAGGAAGCACGAGCAGGAGGCTGAGGACAGGGGTGTTGCGGTCGCGCTTGCGTTCGCCTCCAAGCCGACCACGCCCATTTTCCTCGGCCCGCTCGGCTGGACGGAGATCGCGCGAATCCGTGTCTGGGCCCGGCCGTTCCCGCGCCGGCCGCGACGGCTCGAGCCGCACGCGCGACTCCCACGGTTCCGCCATGCCGGGGACGCGGCGAAATCTTGGCCGAACCATGTGGTGCGCGACGCCGAGTACTTGAACTGGCGCTACCTCTCGTCGCCTCGCGATTACGTGGCTGTCGCGGCAGGCGGGAGCTATGCAGTCGTCGGTCACAAGGAGCACAGAGGGACGGCCCTCGCTTACGTTGCCGACCTGGTGGGGGCGGCGCCGAAACCCCTGCTGCGTGCGTGCCTCGCAGAAGTGCAGCGTGGCTCCCGCGCATTGCTCGCCATCCCCGCGCCCGAGCACCGTGCGGCGTACGCCTCGCTGGGCTTCTTCCCAACGCGGACGACGCTCCATTTCATGGGGAAGGCGCTCGCAGGCGAGCTGCAGACCGATCGCCGAGCGTGGCGGTTCACGCTCGGCGACACGGACTTCTTCTAAAGGCCCGATGCGGCGGCTCGTTTTCCTCACGCAGAGCGTCGATCCGGCACATCCTGTGCTCGCAGCGACGATTCCGAAGATCCGTGCGCTCGCCGAGCGCGTCGACGAGGTGGTCGTCGTCACACAGTCGGGCGACGGTGACGGGTTGCCCGCAAACGTCGAGGTGCGGTCGTTCGGAGCGCCCTCTCGTGCGCAGCGTGTCTGGCGGTTCGAGCGCGAGCTCGCACGCGCTCTGCCGGCTGATGCCGTCGTGGCGCACATGATTCCGGCCTACGTCGTGCTCGCCGCCCCTCTGGTGCGCCCGAGGCGCACGCCGCTCCTGCTCTGGTACACGCACTGGAAGGCGTCCTCAACGCTCCGTATGGCAGAGAGGCTTGCAACGGCGATCGTCAGCGTCGACCGACGCTCGTTTCCACTGGCGTCGCCCAAAGTCCGGCCGATCGGGCACGGTATCGACGTGAACGAGTTCGCCTGCACGGATCGCACCGGTCGCAGCGGCGTGCGCGCACTCGTGCTCGGGCGCTATTCCCCGGCCAAGGGGATCGAGACGATCCTTCACGCCGTGCAGCAGGTCGACGGCACGGATCTCCAGCTGCACGGCGTCGCGTTGAACGAGCTCGAGCGTCGACATCGCACCGACCTCGAGCGGCTCGGCATTCCGCTCGGAGACGCGGTGCCGCGGTCGCAGGTTCCCGAGCTGTTCGCGCGGTCTGACGTTCTCGTCAACAACATGGAGGCGGGAGCGCCCGACAAGGTGGTCTACGAGGCCGCCGCGGCCTGTCTCCCGGTACTGGCGTCCAATCCCGTGTTCGACGAGTTGTTCGACGGCTATCCGCTGCTCTTCGAGCGTGACTCCCCCGACAGTCTCGCCGAGCGCTTGCGCTGGTTCGCCGGGCTCGACGAGCGCGAACGGGCGGAGATCGGTCGGACGTTGCGCGAACGGGTTGCGCAACGACATTCGGTGGACACCTGGGCCGACGGAATCCTGGCGGCGGCGCGGTGAATCAGAACCGAACCGTCCTGCACCTGCAGAAGGTGGCGGGGATCTCGGGCTCCGAGGCGCATCTGCTCTCACTGCTGCCGCGTCTGAAGGAGCGGGGCTGGGGCATCCGCTTCCTGATGCTGCACGAGCACGAGCCGGGCGCCTGGGACTTTGCGCGCGAGCTGAGGAGTCGCGGCGTACCTCTCGACTCGATTTCTTTGGCGGCGGACGTCGACCCGTTCGCGTTCCTGCGGCTCGCCGGGTATCTCGCGCACCGGCGACCGAGGATTCTCCACACCCATCTCGTGCACGCGGACGTCTACGGGCAGCTCGCCGGAGCGTTGACCGGGGTGCCTCTTCGTGTGTCGACGAAGCACGGCTTCAACGAGTTTCGTGAGAACCCCGGCTTTGCGCTCGGAGACCGTGCGATCGCGACCTTTGCCCACACGCACATCGCAATCTCGCGCGGCCTTGCGCGCTACCTCGAAGAGGTCGAAGGCTTTGACGGTTCGAGCTTCGAGATCGTGCACTACGGCATCGAGCCGAACGGTTCACCCCGTTCCTATGACGGTGGTGTGCCTGTGTTGCTTTGCGTCGGTCGTTTGATTCCAATCAAAGGTCACATCGTGCTGCTGCGTGCGTTTGCCGCAGCTCGCAGGCGCATCCCCGATCTGCAACTCCACATCGCGGGGCACGGTCCGTTGGAGCCGGCGCTACGTGCCCTGGCAATAGAGCTCGAGCTCGGGGACTCGGTGCGATTCCTCGGCTACGTCGCGCCGGTGCAGCAAGCGATCGAGGAGGCGGCGATCGTCGTCGTTCCGTCGATGGGCGAAGGCTTCGGCATGGTCGCGCTCGAAGCGATGGAGCGCGCGCGACCGGTAATCGCGGCGGAGATCGGTGGTCTGGGCGAGCTCGTCCAGGACGGGGTCACCGGTCTACTCGTCCCTGCCGGAGAGGCAGAGCCGCTCGAGGAAGCGATCGTGCACCTCGCGGGTGATCTGTCGCGTGCAGCGGAGATGGGCGAGGCCGGCCGCCGCCGCGCGCTCGAGCACTTCCTGCAGGAGCGCTGCACCGACCGGACGGAACTGCTCTACGAAGGCGCCCTGGCGGCGCGCTCGTAGAGCGCCAGGGTCCGATCGGCCATGCGCGCGACGCTGAACCCCGACTCTGCGCGTTCTCGGCCTAGCTCGCCGTAGCGGCCTGGATCGTCAGGTGCGACGAGCAGTCCGGTCTCGCCGTCGGCGACGATTTCCATTAGTCACGTCCCGAACGGCAGGGGTTCTGACCCCAGCTCTTCGGGTCACGGTCACACCAGTCACGTCCCGAGCGGGGGGCCTGACCCAACGGAGGACGTGTTCCTTTAGTGACATGTCTTGGGGTCAGACCCCGGGACCTGTCCCGCGGAGTGCTGTCTCGTAGAGCGAGAGGGTGCGGTCGGTCATCCGGGCGACACTGAACTGCGTCTGTGCACGGCTGCGGCCTTGCTCGCCGTAGTTGCCGGGGTCTTCCAGGACACGGATCACTGCAGCCGCCAAGGCCGCTGCGTCGTCCGGTGGGACGAGCAGTCCCGTCTCGCCATTCGCCACGATCTCTGGGATCGAGCTGACGTTCGTCGCGACGATGGGCTTCGAGGCCAGCATCGCCTCGAGCAGCGCGAGGCCGAAGCCCTCCCAGCGCGCCGGATGGACGAGCAGGTCCGCCCGTCGCAGCCACGCGGCGACGTCTGGGACGCGCCCGAGCAGGTGCACCGGGACCTCCAGCTCGCCCGCCAGCTGCTCGAGCTCCGATCGCTGCGCGCCCTCGCCGAGCACGACGAGCTCGGCCTTCGGGTGGCGGGCGCGGATGTCCGGCAAGGCCCGCACCGCGATGTCCAGGCCCTTCTGGCGCTCGAGCCGGCACACGGCGAGCAGCACGCGAGCGTCCGGCCGCACGTGATCCGGAGGATTCGATCCCCATGCAGGGGGCAGCTCGTCGAGGCCGTAGTGGATCACCTCCAGTTTGTCGGCCGGAAGGCCGACACGTTCCACCTGGAACCGCGCCAACGCCTCGGTGATCGCGATCACCCTGAAAGCGCGCCGCGCCAACGCACGCTCGACGAAGCGGAACGCTCCCGCACGGAACGGGTCGTCGTTGTGCTTCGTCGAAACGAGTTGCGGCGCTCCCAGCGCTCCGTAGACGTCCGCATGCACAAGGTGCGTGTGCACGAGGTCCGCGTTCCTCGCTTCTCGACGAACGCGCAGCGCCAGCCGGGGATCGATGTCGCGTGGCGCGCGAACCCGGACGAACGGCACCGTCAGCGCCTCGTAGAACGGGTCGGGCGCACGCGACGTGTCGTCGAGCCCGAGGAAGCGCACGTCGACTCCACGCTCTGCGAGCGCAGGCAAGAGCGTCAGCAGGTGGCGTTCGGAGCCGCCGATCCCTCCGATCCGGTGGATATGCATGACCTTCACTGCAACCTGCGCCGCCGCTGTGTGAGCGTCCACTCGACCGCGCCTGCGGCCAGGAGCGCGATCAGAAAGTCCGTGGTGACGCGGTAACGAGTCGCGCCTACGAACACCATTGCGGCGAGTGTCTGGTAGGCGAGCACTGCGACTGCGAGCCCGACGAACCGGCGCGCGCCCACGAAGATGCCGAGTAGCGCGAGCGCGTACAGGATCGAGGTGTAGAGCGGCTGCGCCAGGCTGCGGATCGCTCCGTGGCCCGAGTCCGTCGCGGAGGCGGTGGTGCGCGGGTCCCACTCCATGCGCACCGCCTGCGCAGCGAGCTTCGCCTTCTCGCCGGGATGGTCGCGGACGAACTTCCAGGTCTTGTGCTGGTAGTAGGCCTGGTTTGCACATTCGTCGACGTGGATCTTCTTGCCGCTCTGTCTGTAGATGTCGCGCGCCTCTTCCGGGTTGGGGAACGGATGGCCCGGCGGGTCCTTGACGTCGTCGATCCACTTCCCCCGGGCCAGCAGGTCGTACGTCTGGTCGTTGTTGGCCTTCCAGAGTGCGCGGCCGTCGGTCGTGAGCGCAAAGCACCCGACCTCCACCTTGTTGCGAACCACCCAAGGCGTGATGGTCAGCGCCGCCGCGACGACGAGCGCGGCGGGAGCCCAACTCCAGCCGTTGCGGATCACGAGGTACGCGGCGACGACGAGCGGGATGAAGATGAGCCGCACGTTGCCGAGCACGGCGAGCCCGCCGAAGAGTCCCGCAGCGGTCGCCCATTTGACGGAGCGCCGATCGGCGGCGACGAGCGTGCAGAGGATCAGCGCTGCGGCAACGAGCTGGTCGAGCACCTCCCGGTTGAGATGCACGTCATGCCAGACGAGGTACGGGTTGAGGGTCGAGAGGATCGCGGCGATCGTGCCCGCGCGCCGTGACATCACGCGCGCCCCGATTGCATAGACGAGGACGGCAGTCACGGTTGCCACAGCGATCTGGGCTCCGCCAACGGCCCACCAGTTGCGCCCGAGGATCCAGTAGATCGGGATCAGGAAGAACCCGTACAGCGGCTGGGTGTACGCCGACGGCTCACCAAGGATGAAGCCGAACGTCCCGTGGTGGATGAACGTCTGTGCGAAGTCGTCGCTCTTGTCGGTGAAGGCCGTGAGGATGCGCCCGCGCTCGTGTAGAAGGACGGCCAGGCGCGGGGCGATCGCCGCGACGGCGATCAGCCAGAGGTGGACGCGCTTCACGCGGCGGGGACGAGGACGGGCGCTTCCACGTGCTCGCGCACCCAGAGCTCGAGCATCAACAGGCACCAGAGCCGGTGACCGTGGTCCGCGTGCCCGGACTCGTGCTCGTCGAGCAGACGTCGCACGGTGTCCGGCCGGAACCAGCCGCGGTCACCGCTGAGGAGGTCGTGCGCCACTTCGCGCAGGTCGGACCGGAACCAGCGTCCGAGCGGAACGCCGAAGCCGCTTTTGCCCCGGCCGGCGACCTCGGCCGGCAGATCAGCGGCAAACGCACGCCGCAGCCCGACCTTCCCCTCCCGGCCGTGCGTCTTTAGCGAGTCCGGCAGCGCGAGGCCGAGGGCCACGACCTCGTGGTCGAGGAACGGCGAGCGCAGCTCCAGCGAGTGGGCCATCGACGCGAGGTCCGCCTTCAGCAACAGATCGCCGGGCAGGTACGTCTCGATGTCGAGAAGTTGCAGGCCCGCAACACCGGGCCGCGACGGTGTGAGGAGTACCTGTTGCGCCAGCCGAGCATCGGACCACAGCTCGCGGCGCAACTCGACCGGAAAGACCTCCATCAGACGCGCGTACCGCTGAGCGGCGGGTGCGGACGCAACGTCGAGAAAGCGCGTCGCGCGAAAGAGGGAGGACCGCGGCTCCCGCCGGGCGGCCGGAAGGAGCCGCAACGCCGCTGCGCCTCCTTGCGCCAGCCGAGCGGGGATGCGCTCGGCCAGGCGATGCGCGATGTAGCGCTCGTAGCCGGCGAATGCTTCGTCTCCGCCGTCACCCGCGAGCGCCACCGTGACATGTCGGCGCGCCTGCTCGGCGATCAGGAAGGTCGGGAACGCAGCCTCGTCGCCGAGAGGCTCGTCGAAGGTTGCCGCAAGGCGCGGCAGCGTCGACGCGATGTCTTCCTCGATCTCCACCTCTTCGTGCACCGTGCCGTACCGTGACGCGACCGCACGCGCGTACGCTCGCTCGTCATAGCGCGCGTCCGGAAACCCGACAGTGAACGTGCGTACCGGTTGCGACGATGCCTGCGCCATCAGCGCGACGACGATGCTGGAGTCGATCCCGCCGGAGAGCAGCGCTCCGAGCGGTACGTCCGCGACGAGACGCTTACGCACCGCCCCTCCCACGGTTACACGAACGCGTTCGAGCCACTCGCCCTCGTGCGTGCTCGGTTCGGCCGGCTCGGGTTGCCAGTACCGCTCGATCCGCTCGGTCCCGCCTTCTGCGACGAGCACGTGGCCCGGCGCGAGCTTGTGGATGCCGCGCAGCGCCGTCTCGTCGCCCGGGACGTACTGCAGCGCCAGATATGCGTCGAGGGCGTCGAGGTCGATCTCCCGGGAGACCTGCGGCAGCCGCAGCAGCGCCTTCAGCTCGGACGCAAACGCCAGCGTGCCATCGGGCAGCCGTGTCCAGAGGAGCGGCTTCTTGCCGAGCCGGTCACGTGCGAGTACGAGGCGCTCCCGTCCGGCGTCCCAGAGCGCCAACGCGAACATGCCGTGCAGCCGCTCGACGAAATGCGGGCCGCTTTCCTCGTAAAGGTGCGGCAGGATGGGAGTGTCACCAGTGCCGCGCACTTCGTGGCCTCGCAGTTCGTCGCGAAGCGATATGAAGTTGTATGCCTCGCCGTTGAACACAGCGACGACGTCGCCCACCTCGTTCGACACCGGCTGGTAGCCGCTCTCGAGGTCGATGACCTTCAGTCGCTGGTGACCGAGCACGCAGTGGCCGAAGGCGTCCGTCGATCCCTCGTCGGGCCCGCGCTGGACGAGCGCCGCACGCATGGCGTCCACGAGCTCGGGATTCGGCGCGCCCGCTGGCGAATAGAGTCCGGCGATGCCGCACACGGGACACATACTGCACGGGCGGTACGCGGTCGTCTCGTGTCATGTGGAGCGTCCGCTGGACGACGACGTCTGGAGGCGCTTCAGCGCGCTCCAGGAGCGCCCGCCGGGCAGGTTCGCGATCGCAGCCCTCATGCGCCCGCCGGCCGAGGGAGAGAACGAGGAACGCTGGCTCGAGCGGGCGCGGGAGGCGGAGGGGCGGGGGCCCTTCGGGCTGCACACGCACTGGACCGCGCCGGATCACGCGCGGCCGACCGGCGGTGACCCGGCGGCGCTCGTGCGCGAACAGGGACGCTGGCTCGACTCGCTTGGGCTCCGGCCGACCTTCTTCTGCGGCGGCGGCTGGTACGTCGACGACGGGGTAATGGCAGCGGTCGCCGACCTTGGTTACTCGGACTGCACGGCGACCGCGTTCCGGCCCGGCTACCTGGAGCCGGGAGCGCCGCACCTGCAACTGGAGGAGCCGGTCTGGCTCGAGCTCACTGACGGGCGCCGGCTTCTCGAAGTTCCGACGACTCACTCGATCGGCATGCTCGCGCGTGGCTTGCTCGGGCCTTTTCGGCGGCAGATCGTGCACGCGTACTTTCACGACACCGATTTGCTCGATCGCCGCCGCGCGGCGGCCCTGCGGTTCGGCCTCCGCTCTCTCGCACTGAAGAGGACCGCGACGGACCTGGACGAGCTTCAGCGCGGCTTGCGGCCCGAGAAGACGATGTCGTTCGCAAACAGCCGTGCATGAAGCGGCACGAGCCTTCCCGCGATGAGATGCAGCTGGACGTCCTCGAAGCCGTCGAGCAAGGCGCGAATATCGTTGGGCGCGAACATCTGGAGATGCGTGGGGTCGTTCTCGGGCTTGTGTCCTCGTAGAAAGCGAAGCCTGTTCTTCAGCCGGTAGGCGTTCGGCACGGAGCCGACGAACGTGCCGCCTGCCCGCAGGACCCGCAGCACTTCGGAGACGACGCGCCGGGGATCGCGCAGATGCTCGAGGAGCTCGCCCGCGACCACGATGTCGAAGCTGCCGTCCTCGAACGGCAGCGCATCGTCGAGGTCGGCCCAGCGCGTCTCGATACCGAGCTTCTGCGCCTCGGCGAGCGCCTCACGGTCGGCGTCGACGCCGACGATCTCGTTCCCGCCGGCGTAAGCCTGGGTGAGTGCGCCGTCACGGCAGCCCAGGTCGAGCACGTGCCGTCCCGGGCCGCCGACGTAGCGGCGGAAGAGCTCGATGCGCTCCGGGCCCGCGAAGACGAAGCCGGCACCGCGCTCGACGCGATTGTGCTCGCCGTACCGCTTGCTCAGCTGCTCCAGGCTCACCGGGTGCGAGCCTAGTAGAAGGGCGCCATCAGGCCTCGGAACCCCCGGAAGTACACTCCTGCGGGTGAGCACGAAGCCAGCCGCGCCGGCCGAGCCCCGGCCGGCGCCGGTCGAAGACATCCGCTCGGCCCGGCCCTACCTCCTCTCCCGCACCACGCTCCTGGCCGTCGCCCGGCGCCTCGCCAGCGTTGCCGCCCTGGTGACAATCGACCTGGCCGGCCTCGTCCTCGGCGTCTGGGTGGCGCTCGTCTTCCGCGAGCTCTACATCGGCGAGTGGCCGCCGCTGTGGGGAATCGTCTGGGAGACGGAGAGCAATTGGCTTCCTTTCCTCACGGTCATCACGGTGCTCGTGTTCTGGGTGGGCGGCCTCTACCGGCGGCGTGAGCTCCGTGCCGGTGTCGGTCAGATCGTGCTCTCGATGGTGCTCGTGGCCGTGATCACACTCGCGTTCGGTCTGGGGACCGGCTACCACTTCACGACCTACGGCTTGACGCCGACGGCGGTTGTCACGACGGCGTTCTTCATCGGGATCCTGCGTTCGAGCTACGAGGTGCTGACGCGTGACGTACTACGTCTCACGGGTGCGCGGCGGCGAACCGTGCTGGTGGGGGAGGGCGAGCAGCTGGCGGCTCTGCGCCGCACGCTCGGCTCCGACCGGAGCGGGATTCGCTACGAATTCCTCGGTGCGATCGCTCCCGGCGGCGACGCCGGCGACCTTCCCGTGCTCGGTGGCTTGGACGCGGTGCCGTGCATCTTGCGCGAACACGACGTTCACGAGCTCATCGTGACGGACGGTGGCTTTGGCGATCGCGACTTGCTCGAGCTCGTCGAGGAGGCTCACCGCTTCGGAGCCAAGGTCAAGATCGCTCCCCGCACGACGGAGCTGCTCCTGCAGCGGGCGGAATACATCCCCGGCGAAGGGGCGCCGCTGTTCGAGTTGCGCCCGCCGGCACTGGCGGGATCGGAGTGGGCGTTGAAGCGCGGCTTCGACCTCGTCGTGTCGACCTTTCTCATCGTCGCCGGCTTGCCGCTCTGGCTCGCGGTGGCCGGCGCGGTCAAGCTCAGCTCGCGCGGGCCGGTGTTCTATCGCGACCAGCGCATCGGGCTCGGCGAGCGGGCGTTCGGGATGATGAAGTTCCGCACCATGTACGCCGACGCGGCCGAGCGCCAGGCCTCGCTCGAGGTGGACAACGAGGCCTCTGGTCCGCTCTTCAAGATCAAGGACGATCCTCGCGTCACGCCGCTCGGGAGGTTCCTGCGCCGCTTCTCGCTCGACGAGATGCCACAGGTCCTGAACGTCCTCTGGGGGGAGATGTCGCTGGTCGGGCCGCGGCCTCTTCCTATCCGCGACTACGAGCAGCTGCAGCCGTGGCACCGGAAGCGTTACCTCGTGCTGCCGGGGATGACCGGCTTGTGGCAGGTCTCCGGCCGGATCGACCTCAGCTTCGACGACCTCGTCCGGCTCGACTTCTACTACATCGAGAACTGGTCGATCTGGCTCGACATCACGATTCTGGCCCGCACGCTGCCGGCTGTGCTGGCGCGGCGCGGGGCTTACTGAGCCGACACATCCGTTCGCCATACTGATCGCAATGGCTGGGGCACCGAAGATCCTTGCAGTCGCGTCCGCGACCGACCTCGACTTCCGTTACGGCTGTACGCCCGCCTGGTGGCAGATCTGGAAGGGCCTCAACGAGGTCGGCGTCGACCTCATCGTCACGCCCTACCGCGGGCGGGCGATCGAATCGCCGTGGTGGCGGACGGCGCCGAATCCCCTCTACCGCGAAGCCGAGCTGTTCGCAGGTGCCCGCGGGATCGCTGCACGCCTGAAAGGCGACACGCTGCTTCGCCGCGGCGAGGACAATCCGGACGACACGATGGGCGACAGGCTCACGCGTGAGGCGATCTGGCGCTACGTCACGCCGCGCTGGCAGCGGCATCTCGAGCGCATCCTCGAGCAGGAACGTGATGTCGCAGCGGTGATCGTCTTCACCGTGCCGATGGCACACCTGCGGGGCATTCCAACACGGCTGCGGGAGCGCTACGACGTGCCGGTCGTGTTCTACGACGGCGACGTGCCGATGAGCCTCCCGGAGTTTGGCGGCATGGACACCGGGTTCAACTACTACCACGGTGCCGACCCGTCCGAGTACGACCTTGTGCTCTCGAACTCCGAGGGTGGGCTCGACCGCCTGCGCGAGTTGGGTGCACGGCGCGCGGAAGCGGTCTTCTGGGCTGCGGACCCGGAGCTGTTCCAGCCCGCCCCCGTCGAGAAGGAGCACGACGTCTTCTTCTACGGCTACGGGGACAAGTTCCGGCGCGAGTGGATGCAGGCGCTCGTCGGCGAACCGAGCCGGCGTGACCCCGAGATCGATTTCGCCCTCGGTGGAACTGATTTTCGCGGCGACACCGGGAACGCGCGGATGATCGGCGACGTGCCCTTCAACGTCTTCGCTCAGGCGATCTCGCGCGCCAGAATCAACCTGAACATCACGCGCCGTTCGCATGCGACCGTCTATGCGTCCTCCACGTGCCGGCCGTTCGAGCTAGCGGCCTCCGGCGCGGCGATTGTGTCCAACCCGCACGAAGGGATCGAGCGTTGGTTCGACGCCGGCTCGGAGCTGCGCGTCGTCTCGAACGCCGACGAAGCCCTCACCGCCTATCGCGAGCTGATCGACGATCCAGCGGCGGCCGAGGCGATGGGACGCCGTGCGCGCGAGCGTGTGCTCGACGAGCACACCTACGCACACCGTGCGCGGCAGATCCTCGAGCTCGTCGGCCTGCAGTCACCCGTGACCGCCGGTGGCTGAGCTCGCGCAAGTGCAGGTGCCGCCGCGCGACGCCGTGCTCGTGCAGATCGGCGAGCTGCGGCGCATTGCGATTGTGCCCGCGCTGAACGAGGAGGAAACGGTCGGACGCGTAATCGACGAGATCCACGCCTTCGATCCGGGGTTCGACATCGTCGTGGTCGACGACGGCTCGACGGATCGCACCGCCGGGATCGCCGCAGATCGGGGTGCGCACGTGCTTCGTCTCCCGTTCAACCTCGGCATCGGCGGCGCGGTTCAGACGGGATACCGCTTCGCGTTCGAGCGTGGCTATGACATCGCCGTCCAGGTCGACGGCGACGGGCAGCACGATCCGGTGCAGCTTCCGCTGATCCTCGAGCCGGTGCTCACAGGGGAAGCCGATCTGTGCGTCGGGTCGCGGTTCACGAGTGGCAGCGGCTACCAGTCGTCGTTCACGCGCCGGCTGGGGATCCGGCTGTTTGCGTTGGTGGTGTCGGCGGTCGTGCGTCAGAAAGTGACGGACACGACCTCCGGTTTTCGGGCAGTGAACAGGAAAGGCATCGCGCTCTTCGCCGCGGACTACCCACACGACTATCCGGAGGTCGAGGCGACGATCATGTGCGTGAAGCACAAGTTGCGCCTGCGCGAGGTACCGGTCGAGATGCGTGAGCGCGCCGGCGGGGAGTCGTCGATCACTGCGCTGCGCTCGATCTACTACATGACGAAGGTGCTGCTCGCGATCTTCGTCGGCCTCTTTCGCCGCTACGCCGTCCCGTTAGAAGAGGAGCATCGCCGATGACACCACTTCCCGTTTCGATCGCTGCAGCGGTAGCGTCCTTCTTGTTGCTGCTCGTGGTGTTCGAGCTGATTCGCTCGCGGCGTCTCCGCGAGCGTTACGCGCTGCTGTGGCTGCTGACCGGCGCCGTGCTGCTCGGGCTGTCGGTTTGGCGTGACGGCCTCAACACGATCGCGAGCTGGTTCGGCGTCGAGACCTATCCGCCGGCGATCCTCGGTGCCATCGGCGCGCTCTTCATCCTCGTCGTGTTGCTGCACTACTCGACCGTGATTTCACGGCTCTCCGACCAGAACACGATCTTGGCGCAGCGCCTCGCGCTGCTCGAACAGCAGCAGCGCGAGGGCGACGACGATCAGGGGACCGCGACGGCGACCGGCGGGCTGACGACGTAGACGTCGCCCAGCCGTGTGTCATTCAGCCAGTTGGCCGAGACGGTGACGCGGTAACTCCACGTGCCCTTGCCGGGAGAGTCGGTCAGCGACGTGGCGCGCGTCGGGAACGAGTTGTCCACGATCAGGCGGCAATCGACGCTCGCATCGGTGACGTGCGCACACGTCACCCCTCCCTCCGGCCGGTTCGTGCGCAGCACCGTGTAGAACGTCTTCGCCGGGCTCACGTGCTGGCCGTTCCAGGTCAGACGGACCGCGCCGCCGTCGTTCGTGGCCTTCAGCCCGAGATCGCGCACGGGTACGAGCGTTGCCGCGTAGTCGAGCACGTGCACCTCGTCGCCAACCTGCCTCGCGGCCGCGATGACGACGACGGGGAAGATCGCAAAGACGGCGAACGCAGCCCCAGCTGCCACGAGCAGCCGGCGGCCTCGTAGGACCGTGACCGGGGCCGGTGCCGGTGCGGGCTGTGCCCGCACGCCCGGAAAGAGCAGCGGCACTGCCGCCATCAGCAGAACAAAGGCGGGAAAGGCGGGCAGCAGGATCCGGAAGAAGCTGGCGTCGTCCATGCGTGCCTGGAAATAGCTGCCCTTGATCGCGAGGAACGTTGCGAACCACGGGGCGATCAGCAACAAGCCGCGCCGAGAGCGCGCGAACAGGGCAATCGCGCCTGCCAGTGGCAGCCACTCGAGGACGCGCGCGACCCAGAAGTGCTCGCGAAGTGCCGTCACGTTCGCGTAGAAGTGCGACCAGCTGTTGGCATCCGGGTTGTGAATCCGGCGCAGCAGGTCGCCCACGCCGCTTGCGAGCCGAACGGGCTCGTCGTTCGTGGCCCCGAGATGCCCGAGCCCGCGGTACTTCCAGAGTGCAAGCGTCGCCAGCACGGGCGCCAGTCCGACCACGAACGGCAAGACCGTGCGCCAGCGTGTGAGCAGCAGCAGCATGGCAGGGGCGAAGAGGAAGATCGCGCTCGACGGCTTCACGGCGATCGCGTAACCCGCTGCAAAGCCCGCCGCGCCCATCGTGAGCCAACTGCCGCTCTCGAGCGCCCGCAGGCACAGGTACGCGGAGATCAGGAGCCCGACCATGCTCGGGAAATCCGACATCGCGGTCAGCCCGACAATGTGGGGAATCGTCAGCTCGGTGTACTTCTGGTGGTAACCGGGCTCGACGAACAGGATTCCGAGATAGGGCAGGGCGATCCACAGTGCGGCGGCCCAGTAGCCGAAGAGACAGCCGCCGATGCGTGCGCCGATCCCGTAGATGCAGAGCAGCGCGATGGGGAGCAGCACCAGCGTGTTGAAGAGGACGATCGCCGGAAGCGCGGAGACGAGGTTCGGACCGGCGAACGGCGTCAGCGGCAGGAGCAGCATCGACCACCCGTAGCCGACGAAGGACGGCGGCTGCAGCCCCTGCCCGAGCACATACGCATCGGTGTAGTGCCACAGCTGGTCGCCACCGGAGTAGAAGAGCCAGCCGTTGTGGCGAACGGTGAGGGCGAACGCGAGCACTGCGAGCCACTGCACCGTGACGAGGCCGCCGAGGAGATACGCAGGCCGGACCGAGAGCACCAGCTCCTTCGCGCGCCGTAGCCGGTCGGTGACGGCGATGAGCGGGGCGGGGGCGGACGCCGCCGGGGAGCTCACGCCTGCGCGCCGGCAGTCGCGCCGGCGTGCTCGCGGTACCACGCGATCGTCCGCTCCAGCCCTTCGCGCAGCGGCGTGCGCGCCTCGAAGCCGAAAAGCTCCCGTGCCCGGCTCGCGTCGAGGCTCCGGCGCGGCTGGCCGTTCGGCATCGAGGAGTCCCACTCGATCTCGCCTTCGAAGCCGGTGAGCTCGGCAATCTGTTCCGCAAGCTCGCGAATCGAGATCTCGACGCCGGTGCCCAGGTTCACCGGCTCCGCCCCGTCGTACTGCTCCGCGGCGAGTACGAGCCCTTCGACGCAGTCGTCCACGTAGAGGAACTCACGCGTTGGCGACCCGTCGCCCCAGAGCGTGACGCGATCGGGGGTGTCCAGCATCTTCCGGATCAGCCCCGGAATGACATGCGACGTCTCGAGATCGAAGTTGTCACGCGGCCCGTACAGGTTTGCGGGCAGGAGGAAGATCGAGTCGAGCCCGTACTGCTCTCGATATGACTGTGCGCCGACCAGGATCGACTTCTTCGCGACGCCGTAGGGCGCGTTGGTCTCCTCGGGGTAACCGTTCCAGAGGTCGTGCTCGCGGAACGGCACGGGCGCGAACTTCGGGTATGCGCACACGGTGCCCGCAATCACGAGCTTGCCGAGGCCCTGTTGGCGCGAGAGCTCGAGGACGTGGGCTCCCATCATCAGGTTTGCGTACCAGAACCGGCCTGGATTCACTCGGTTCGCCCCGATGCCGCCAACTTCGCCTGCCAGGTGAAACACGCGCTCCGGCCGGGCGTCCTTGAACAGGCGCTCGGCGTCGTCCCACTTCGTCAGGTCGTAGTCGGCCCGTCGCGCGACGTAGACGTCGTGACCGTCGGCCTCGAGGCGCTCGACGAGGTGCGAGCCGAGAAAGCCGCCGCCGCCTGTGACGAGCGTCTTCATGCGGGAGCGTGCGTCTGCGAGAGCCAGTCGACGCGGCCGATCCAGCGCGACCGGTTCTCGGCGAACCAGGCGATCGTCCGTGCGACACCGTCCTCCCACGAGACGTGGGGCTCCCAACCCGTCTCGCGGTTGAGCTTCTCGTAGCCGACGCGCAACGACATGACCTCGCTGGCTCCCGGCCGGAACCGCTCGGCGGTGGAAACGATCTCGCGCGCTTCCCAGTACCCCTGCTCGCTACCGACGCGGAGGATGAGCTCGGCCCAGTCGCGCATCGAGATGTTCTTGCCCTGCCCGTAGACGTAGAGGTCACCCGGGATCCCGCGCGCGGCGACCGTCAGGTGCCCGCGCACTCCGTCGGTGCAGAAGCAGAAGTCGCGCATCGGCTCGAGCTGGCCGAGCTCGACGGTCTCGCGGGTCAGTGCCTGCGTGATGATCGTCCCGGTGACGTAGCGCGGATTCTGACGTGGCCCGTAGTTGTTGAACATTCTCGTAACGACGCCGGGCAGACCGAAGGCGTCGTGGTAGTTCATCGTCAGGAAGTCGGCGGCGACCTTGGAGGTCGCGTAGATCGACTTCGGATTGATCGGCGAACGCTCGTGAAGGATCAAGCCGCCCTCGTCGTCGAAGTCGTGATGGTGCGCGACCGACTCGTGCACGTTCCCGTACTCCTCCGAGGTGCCCGCGGTGTCGAACTTCTCGAGCTCCAGACCGTGGTCGACGATCGACTGGAGCAGGTTGAGCGTGCCGATCGTGTTTGCGATCACCGTTTCGTACGGGCGGTGCCACGACTCGCCGACGTGCGCCTGCGCGCCGAGATGGAAGACGTAGGGCTTGTCGGGCGCGTCGAGCAGCTCCCTGACGAGGTAGTCGATCGACGTCTTGTCGGTCAGATCGGCGAAGTGCACCTTGAGCTGCTCGCGCAGCGGAGCGATGTTGTTCAGCGCGCCGCTGGACGTTGCGCGAACAAACGCATGCACATTTGCGTCGAGTTGGACGAGTGCGTCGGTGAGGTGCGATCCCATGAAACCGTCGGCACCGGTGACCAGGCAAGTCCTGCCGCTGAAGAACTCGCTGAAGTCCCGCCGCAGGTCAGCGACGGCATCGTCCGTCCAGGTGGAGTCGTGTTGGTCTGCTTTCATGCAGCGGTGCCCGCCGACGAGCAGCCCAAGGGTAGCCCGGAACGCGGCCGGAGCGCCGTGCGAAGCGGCGCTTTTACAGGTCTCTCATATGTGACCCTGAGCCTGGCGGCCGCCGTGGCCGGTGCCTTCCTGGCGCACAAGTTCGGGCGAAGCCGGGAGACCGACGGCTTCATGGCCGCCTACGGCGTCTACCTCGTGCTCGTGCTCGGGGCCCAGGCCTTTCGGATGGTCGTAGTCCCGGACTTGACCCGCGCCGAGGCGGAAGGGCGGCTCGGCTCGGAGTTCCGGGCCTACGCGCTCGCCTTTCTTGCGGTGGCCATCCCTGCCACGGTCCTGGCGGCGGTCTTCTCGCATTTTTGGGGCGAGCTGATCACCGGGCGGCTTCCGGAAGAGTCGGCGGCGGTCGCCGCCGACGCGCTGCCATGGCTCGTACCGGCGGCGTTCGCCCAACTGATCGCCGCGCTTGCCGCCAGTGCGCTTGCTGCGAAAGACAGCTACGTGCCCGCCGCTCTCGGCTTCGCGCTCGGGGGCATCGGCGGCGTCGTCTTCTTCGTGTTGGCCGCGGACTCCAACGGCCTTGTCTCGCTTGCGTGGGGACTTGCGCTAAACGGCGCGATTGCGATCGGCCTACCGATGGTCGTGCTACTCATGCGCGGGAACCGGCTGCGGCTGCATCGAGGCGTTCCGCTCCGGCTCGGTTATCGGCTCTGGCGACTTCTCTACGGCGCCGCCGTGCCCATCGCTCTGCAAAGCCTGTATGTGATCGGACTGCGCTTCGCGGCCGGGACCGGCGAAGGCAGCGTCACGAGCCTGTCGTATGCGTATCTGCTCGCAGCGACGTTCACCAGCACCACGGCGTTTTCGCTGTCTCTCATCTCAGCTGCCCCGTTGACGCGCCGCGGTGTCGATGCCGAAAGCGCAGCGGAGCACGTCGTGCACTCCGCCTGGGTCTCGTTGGCATTCGTCGGTGCCGCCGCCGGGCTCGTGGCGCTCGTCGGTGGGAGGATCGTCACCGCAGTGCTCGGCGACGCATTCTCGGGCTCCGTCGGCGACGAGCTCGGCCGGCTGGTGGTGTTCCTCTCGCCGTGGATGGTCGCCAACGCGGCCTTCCTGATCATGTATCCCCTGGTGTTCGTGATGCACCGAACGCAGCTGCTGATCCCGCTGGCAGTCGCCGCTGTCGCGATCGACATCCCCATCTCGATCGCCGGGCGCGCACTGTGGGGCCTCACGGGCGTGACGGTCGCACTCGGCGTCTCGACGCTTGTCGTCGTGCTCGGATTGATGGCCGCGCTTGCACCCCGGATGCTCGTGCTGACGGTCGTCGGGCTTGGGCGCCTGTCGCTCCTCGTCGGAGCAGCAACCGCGCTGGCGTTCGGGGGCGCCTCGCTGCTCCTGGGCGCGGTGCCCGCCGCGGCGGCGGGCCTGGCGCTGTACGCCCTCCTGCTGGTGGCGATGCGCCAACTCGGCCTTGCCCAGGCCTGGCACTACGTGCGTGCCCTCCACTGACAGGCGCACCCCGTACAATCAGGTGAATGTCCGGGCCGGAGGCGAAAAACCCGGCGCCTGCAGGTATTTCCTCGCCGGAGGAGATCGACGTCGCCGCCCTGTTCGACCGACTCCGCGAGGAGCTTCGACGTGGTGCCGTCCATGAGGACTCGCGGGGCTCCGAATTCGCGTCGAACAGGGCGCTCGCCGAGCGATTCTGGCCGGTCACAGCAGAGCGTCCAGCCGGCGGCGGCCCCAAGGGAGCCGTCAAGCGCTTCCTCCGCAAACTCATGCGCTGGTACGTCGAGCCGCTTGCCGCCGACCAGCGCGTCTTCAACGACTCCGTCCTGAAACTCGTCGATGCCCTGTCGGAGCGGGCCGACGCCTCGGCGGCCGCGCGCGAGCAGGCGGAGCGGCTCGTGCGTGAGTTGGAGGAACGGCTCGCGCGGCTCGAGCGGCGGGGTCCCGCAGCTGGTGGCGTGTCGGCGCCTGTGACCGTCGCGGCGCAGCCGGCCGCGGCTTCGGTTCCGGACTACTTCGCCTTCGAGAGCAGAATGCGCGGCAGCGTCGACTCGATCCGCGACCGTCAGCGTCTCTACGTCGACGTCCTGCGCGACGCGGCTCCGGTGCTCGACGCCGGGTGTGGGCGTGGCGAGTTGCTTGGTCTCTTGCGGGAAGCGGGCGTGGAGGCGCGCGGCATCGATGCCGACTCCGACATGGTCGCCTACGCGCGTGGCGACGGCCTCGATGTCGAGCAGGCCGACCTCGTCGAGTACCTCCAATCCGCCGCCGACGGCTCGCTCGGTGCGATCTTCATGGGCCAGGTCGTCGAGCACCTTCCGGCTCCCACGCTGGTGCAGACGTTTCAGCTCGCCGCCGCGAAGCTGCGGCCGGGCGGCGTTCTCATCGCGGAAACGATCAATCCCCTGTCACCGATCGCGCTGCGCAACTACTTCGCAGATCTGACGCATGCCCAGCCGCTCGTGCCGGAGACCCTCGAGCTACTCGCGCGCCAGTCGGGGTTCGCCGAGACGGAGATCCGGTATCTCAACGAGCCCGCCGAACGGCTCACGGAGCCGGACGATCCCGTGATCGCCGCCAACGTCCGCCGCCTCAACGATCTCTTGTTCGCGCCGCTCGACTACGCCCTCGTGGCGCGAACGGCTGCGCATGAGTAGACGCGCAAACGTTCCGCTCGTGACACGGACACGTGACGGTTTTCTCCCTAGGCTGTTGGTGGGCGGGAGTGGTGGGACCCGGTCACTCGCGCGTGTACCTCTAGAAGGCCGGGGATGAGGATCGCCGTCTGCGCGCCGCAGGTCCCGTTCGAACGCGGCGGGGCCGAGATCTTTGCGGACGACCTGGTTGGAGAGCTCCGCGCTCGTGGGCACGAGACGGACCTCGTCACGGTTCCCTACAAGTGGTACCCGGGCGAGCGCGTGCTCTCCCAGGCTTTTCTCTGGCGGCTGCTCGATCTGAGCGAATCGGACGGGCGCGCGATCGAGCTCGTGATCGCGACGAAGTTCCCGTCGTACGCCGTTCGACACCCCAACAAGGTGGTATGGCTGCTACACCAGTTTCGGCAGGCTTACGAGCTCGATCGCACCGAGCTCGGGCAGTTCGGTGAGAGCGCGGAGGAGCGCGCGACGCGCCGCGCCGTTCAGCGCCTCGATCGCGTCGCGTTGGGCGAGGCGAGGAAGGTGTTCGCGACTTCGCGCAACGTCGCCGACCGCCTGCAGCGTTCGACGGGGATCGCTGCGGAGGTGATGCCGCACCCACCGCAGGAGCTGCCGTACCGAACGGAGAGCTACGACGACTTTGTGCTCTCCGTGGGGCGACTCGACCGCGCCAAGCGGCACGAACTGCTGCTCGACGCGCTTGCGGCCGACTCGACGTTGCATTGCGTGATCGTCGGCGACGGCCCTGACCGCGAGCGGCTCGAGGACGTCGCCCGCAAGCACGGGCTCGACGGGCGCGCGCGCTTCACCGGACGCGTCGACGAGGAAGAGCTCGCGGGGCTCTACGCACGCTGCCTCGCCGTCTACTACGCGCCGGTGGACGAGGACTTCGGCATGGTTCCCTACGAGGCTTTTCTCGCCGAGAAGCCGGTCGTCACCACGACGGACGCCGGCGGTCCCCTCGAAATCGTCGCCGATCGGAGGACGGGCCTCGTGATCGAGCCACAAGCCGAAGCTCTTGCCGAGGCCTGCTCGTGGCTGCGGGACCACGTCGAGGACGCGAAGGCGTGGGGGCAAGCCGGAAAGGAAATCGCGCGCAGAGTGTCCTGGGACGAGACGATCGCGCGCTTGCTCGCGTGAGGGTTGCCTATTACTCGCCGCTGCCGCCAGAGCGGTCAGGGATAGCCGACTACTCGGCGTTGCTGCTGCCTGCGCTCGAGGGGCTCGTGGAGGTAGCGGTCGTGCGGCGCGGACGCACGCGACCCGTGGCCGCCGACGTCGCGCTCTACCACGTCGGCAACGATCCGGAGGCGCACGGCTGGATCGTCGATGCGCTGAGACGCCGGCCGGGAGTGGTCGTTCTGCACGACTTCGTCCTCCACCACCTCGTTGCAGGACTGACGATCGGGCGGAAGGACGGCCACGGCTACCTCGCTGCGATGGAGCGCGACGCCGGCATTCCGGGACGCTTGCTGGCACACGGCGTCCTCGACGGGCGTGTGTCTCCGCCGTGGGAGACCCGGCCGGACGAGTTCCCGCTCGCCGGCGAGGTGCTGGCCAACGCGACGGGCCTGATCGTCCACTCGCACTACGTCGAGGAGCGCGCGCTGGAGGCCGGCTACCACGGTCCGATCTGGCGGATCGAACATCCGGCCTGGCCCCAGGCCGGCGTGCAACCCGCGCAGATCCAAGGCCGACCACTCTTCGGCTGCTTCGGCCATTTGAATGCGAGCAAGCGCATCCCTCAACTCGTCGAGGCGTTCGGCGTGGTGCGGAAGCGCCATCCGAACGCGAAGCTCTTGCTCGTCGGGTCGGCATCTCCGGGCTTCGATGCGAGCCGGTTTGAAGCGGAAGGCGTCGAGCGCATCGGCTACGTCGAGGAGGAGCAGTTCTGGTCGCTGATGGCGGCGTGCGATGCCTGCATCTCGCTGCGCTCGCCCACGATGGGAGAGACCTCGGGCAGCGCCATTCGCGCGCTCTCACTCGGACGACCGCTCGTCGTCAGCGATCTCGGCTGGTTCTCGGAATTGCCGGACGAGGTGGCGCTCAAGGTGCCCGTCGACGATGATGAGATCCCGGCGCTTGCGACAGCGCTCGAGCTGCTCGCTTCGAGCGAGCCGACGCAGCTCGCGATGAGCGACGCGGCGCGCGTCTACGCCCAGCGAGATCACGACCTCGGGCGCGTTGCCGAGAACTATGCGGCGGCGTTGGAAGAGGCCGCCGGCGGGACCAGGGTCGCCGCCGCGGTTGTCGCCGAGGTCGCGCAGGCCGCCGCCGAGATCGGCATCGAGCCGGGGACGCCGTTCGCCGCGGAGCTCGCGGGGCGGCTTGACGACGTCGGACTGGCGCGCAACGGCCGGCCGGAGCCTGAACCGCCGCCCAAGCGCAGTCGGCTGGCGCGCGTTCCGGTCTGGGCCTGGCTCGCCGGGCTCGTCGTCCTTTCGGCGGTCTTCCGCTACGGACTGTCCCGCCGCGTTGTCGCGCCGTGGATCATGGTCGACGAGCTCATCTACTCCGAGCTCGCCAAGAGCTTCGCGCAGACGGGCCACTTCCTCATCCGCGACGTGCACGCCGGCGCGTACGGCGTCGTCTATCCGCTGCTGATTGCGCCGGCCTGGCGCGTGTTCAACTCCGTGCCGGACGCCTACGCCGCGGCCAAGACGATCGGCTCCGTGCTGATGTCGCTGACCGCTATTCCGGTCTACTTCCTCGCGCGGCGGGTCCTGATGCCGATCCCCTCGTTGTTCGCTGCCCTGCTCGCCGTTGCCGTGCCGTCGCTGATGTACACGGGCACGCTGATGACGGAGACCGTCTTCTATCCGCTCTTCGCCGGCGTGGCACTTGCGCTCGTGCTCGCGCTCGAGCGTCCGACGATCCAGCGACAGCTCGTGCTGATCGGGCTTTGCGTGCTTGCGTTCCTGACCCGCTCGCAGGCGATCGTGCTCATTCCGGCCGTGGCGACGGCGCCGCTCCTCCTGGCGTGGCTCGACCGGCGGCGTCTGCGTATGCTCGCCGACTTTCGCGTCCTCTACGGAGTCCTCGTCGCCGGCGTCGTGGGCGTGCTCGCCGTCCAACTTGCCCGCGGCCACTCCCCGTACGACGTGCTGGGCAGCTACAGCGTCACCGGCCATGCGACCTACCGGCCCGACCAGGTATTGAAGTGGGTGCTCTACCACGTCGCCGAGCTCGACCTCTACCTCGGCATCGTGCCCTTCGCGGCGCTCGTGCTCCTCACCCTCGTCGGCCGGTCGCTCGACCGTCCACTCCGCGTCTTTCTCGCGGCGGCACTGCCGTTGACCGCCTGGCTGCTGCTCGAAGTCGGCGCGTTTGCGTCGGCGCTCTCGCCGCGCATCCAGGAGCGCAACCTGTTCTACGTTGCGCCCCTCTTCCTGATCGCCCTGCTGGCGTGGATCGAGCGCGGGATGCCGAGGCCTCCTCGCGCTGCGGCAATTGCGGCAGTGCTTGCTGCGGCCTTGCCCGGAGCTATTCCGTATCACCGCCTCATCGATGTCCCCGCCGAGTCGGACACGCTCGCGTTGCTACCGCTCTGGTGGCTCCAGGAGACGGTCGTCGGGGTGGACACGATCCCGGTCGTGGTCGTCGCAGCGGCCGCGGCAGTCGGCCTGCTCTTTCTGTCCATCTCGCCGCGCTACGCGCTCGTGCTACCCGCGGTCGTGCTGCTCTGGTTCGCGTTCGCGACGGAACGAATCGAGCGCTTCGACCACGGCTTCCCGAAGGCATCGATTGGGGCGCTCTACCAGGGCATCACTGCGCCAAGGCGCGACTGGGTCGATGCTGCGGTCGGCCGGAAGGCCGACGTCGCCTTCGTTTTCTCCGGCAAAGACGCGACGCATCACCCCGACACTCTTTGGGAGAACGAGTTCTACAACCGCAGCATCGGACCGGTCTACGACCTGCGACAGCCGTCGATGGGCGGCCTGCCCGAGACCCACGTGGCGCAGAGGGCGGACGGTGTGCTGCTCGCCGACGGAAAGCCGGTGCGCCACGCGTACGTCCTGAGCGAGGAGGGCGTGCCGCTCGCCGGCGCTGTCGTCGCGCGCGACGAGCTGAAGGGGATGGCGTTACGGCGAACGGACGGTCTCGTCCGCATCGGCTACCGCGTGCAAGGCCTCTATGCCAACGACACGTGGTCCGGAAAACGCGTGACGTACACACGGCTTCGCTGCGCAGGCGGCGCGGTCACGGCGCAAATGAGGCGCGACCCGAACCTCATCAGCGGTCCCCAGACAGTGCGAGCAGACGGGAGGAGCGTGACCTTCGGTTCCAACGACGAGGCAGCTCTCACCCTCCCGCTGCGCCCGCGCAACGGGGTGTGCCGCGCGGTCTTCACGGTCACGCCTACTGCCGTGCCCGGCCCGGCAGACCGGCGTGTGCTCGGCGTGCACTTCCTCGCGTTCCGTTACTCCGCTCCGTGAGGATTGCCTACGACGTCACGCCGCTCTCGCATCCGCGGACGGGCGTCGGCAACTACATCCTCGGTGCTCTCAAGGGAATGGCCGAGGCGGCGGACGGCTCGCACGAGCTCGTCGCCTTCGGTCCGGTGAGCATCCGTGGGCGGAGGCTGCTCGACCCGACACTGGCGGATCTCCCGGTCGAGCGGCGCATCGCGACGGTGCCGTTCGGCCACGCGGTACGGACAGCCTGGAGCCGGCTGGGACGCCCGCCCGCGGAGCGCTTCCTCGGCCACGTGGACGTGCTGCATTTCACGGACTGGATGGTTCCACCGGGACGGCCGCGCGTT
>JBBRZA010000001.1:0-93614 GCA_038237145.1 Gaiellales bacterium | reverse complement strand
TGCATCAGCTCGGCCGCGACGACATAGGCCTTCGTGGGGCGGCATGCGACGTTGGGACAGGATCCGCCCCAGAGCCAGTGCTCGATCATCGCCACGCGGGCGCCGTGTTCTCGTGCTGCCTTGCCGGCGCCGTCTCGTGCCGCTGACCCGGAGCCCAGGACGATCAGGTCGTAGTGCTCCACGTTCATCGGACCTCCTCTGTTCACTGGCGTAACAGTCGTGGGGCTTGCTGGTCTGTTACAAGAGCATGATGGAGCTTGTCGGGCGCTCCCGTACGCGTGCTGCTGACCCGAAACTGAAGGGAGAAGCCATGCCGATCATCTCGCGAGGATTCAAGGGTCGAAGGCGTGACGACGCGCCGCGTGATCGCGTGCCGCCCGGCCAGTACGTCACGGACGATTTCCCGGTTCTCTCGGCCGGCCCGACGCCACACACGCCGCTCGACCAGTGGGACTTCACGATCGGCGGCGAGGTCGATGAGCGGCACCGCTGGACCTGGGACGAGTTTCGCGCGTTGCCGAGCGAGACGATCACGGTCGACATCAGCTGCGTGACGAAGTGGACGAAGCTCGACACGATCTGGGAAGGCGTTCCGGTGGATGCGCTACTCGAAGGGGTCGAAACCTCAGCGGAGTACTTGACCGCTTTCTGCGACGGCGGCTACACGACCAACCTCCCGCTCGCCGATGTCACGGGCAGGAGGGCGTGGATTGCCTTTGCTTACGACCGTGAGCCGCTCGAGCAGGAGCACGGCGGCCCAGCGCGGCTGCTCGTGCCGCATCTGTACTTCTGGAAGAGCGCCAAGTGGGTGCGCGGGCTCCGCCTCACGGCAACCGACGAGCCCGGCTTCTGGGAGACGAACGGCTACCACATCTACGGAGACCCTTGGAAGGAACAGCGGTACTGGGGCGACTGAACTGGCACGTCGCCGAGATCGCGGACGTGTGGCCCGAGACTGATCGGGTCAAGACCCTCGCGCTCGACGTCCAGGGCTGGCCCGGTCACCGAGCCGGCCAGCACGTCGACGTCCGTCTGACCGCTGACGATGGATATCAGGCCCAGCGGAGCTATTCGATCGCGTCTCCGGCCGGCGGCCCTCGCGTCGAGTTGACCGTCGAGCGGATTGACGACGGCGAGCTATCGCCGTATCTGACCCAGGAGGCGCACGCGGGAGACCGGTTCGAGTTGCGAGGGCCCGTTGGCGGCTACTTCGTCTGGGACCCGGATCCGGGCGGCCCCGTCCTCCTCGTCGGCGGCGGCTCCGGGGTCGTTCCACTCGTGGCGATGGTGCGGCAGCGGGGCACGAACCACGACGCGGTGCCGACACGACTGCTCTACTCGGCGAGATCGTGGGAGGACGTCATCTATCGCGACGAGCTCGAGCGGTACGCGAAACGAGGAGACGGCTTGGAGATCGTGTTCACGCTCACGCGCGACCAGCCGCCGGACTGGACCGGCTACAGCCGCCGGGTTGACCGGGAGTTGCTTTCAGAGGTCGCTCCCGCCGATCTTGCACTGACGTTCGTGTGCGGGCCGACCCCGTTCGTCGAGGCAGTCGCAGAGGCGCTCGTGGGGCTTGGACACGAGCCGTCGCGGATCAAGACCGAACGCTTCGGCCCGACAGGAGGATGAGATGGAAACACTGAGGCTCGACGGTAATGCGGCGGCGGGGCTTCTCAGCGAGGTGTTCGCGGGCGAGGTGACGACGGCCGTCGGAACCTGCGACGGATGCGGTGCGGTCGAGGCGGTGGGCGCGGTCCATGTCTACATGGCAGCCGGAACCGTTTTGCGCTGCCCGCACTGCGAGGCCGTCGTGATGAAGGTCGTCACGGATGGCGAACGCATCTGGATCGACGTGCGCGGCCTGCGCACGCTGGAGCTGGCCCCGATTTAGATCGGATCCGCGCGGGCGGCGATACAGTCGATCGATGCAAGAGCTCCTCTCGCCGCAGGACGCAATGCTCGTCAAAGGGTTGCAGGCGGGCGACGAAGACGTCTTTATGGAACTGGTCCGGGCACTGAACCCGTCGCTTCTGCGCGTCGCGCGAATGTTCGTGCCCACTGCCGCCCTGGCGGAGGATGTCGTCCAGGAAACCTGGCTGGCGGTTTTGAACGGAATCGACCGATTCGAAGGTCGATCCTCGCTGAAGACGTGGATCTTCAGCATCCTCACCAATACCGCGAAGACACGCGGGGAGCGAGATCGGCGGTCGGTTCCGTTCTCGGCTCTCGACACGGACGACGGCGGCTTCGAGCCGGCTGTCGAGCGCTCGCGCTTCACCGGTACCGGTCACTGGGCGGTGCTGCCGCGCGCGTGGCCCGAGGACCGGCTCTTGGCGAAGGAAACCCGGTCAGTGGTCGAACGCGCGATCGAACGGCTTCCGCCGAACCAGCGGACGGTCATCACCCTGCGCGACGTCGAAGGGTGGACTGCCGACGAGGTCCGTAACACTCTCGAGCTCTCGGAGACCAATCAACGCGTGTTGCTTCATCGCGCTCGCGCAAAGGTGAGGCGCGCGCTCGAGCAATACCTGTCGGAGGAACAATGAGCATCGGTCTCGCCCATCTGAACTGTCGCGAGCTCGTCGAGCTCGTCACGGCATACCTCGAGGGCGATCTGTCCTCTGGCGAGCGCAAGCGCTTCGACGCGCACCTCTCCGGCTGCGACGGCTGCACGTTGTATGTCGAGCAGATGCGTCGCACGATCGAGCTCACCGGCACGTTGCGTGTGGACGATGTGCCGTGGGAGGCCGAGGAGGCCCTGCTCAGCGCGTTCCGCGACTGGAAGGCCCAGTAAAAGGGCCCGGGTGGGCGCGCAACGAGGCGCGCCCGGCACCTGGCCAGACTGCGGCTGCTGGCCAGGCTGCCCGGACCCGGTCCTAGAGTGCCTGAGGACGGGACCTGACGGGTAGCCTGTCCGCGGTGGAGGAGGGGCGGATCGAGCCGAGCCGGGGCGTGCTCGCGGACGCGGAGCTCATCTGGGAGGAAGAGCTCTGGAGAGACGACGAAAGCGGCGATCGCAGCGGCTGGTTCTGCGTGCGCACAAATCCCTTTCCCTGTCCGGCGTCAGGCTGCACGTTCGTTGCGGGCTTTATGACTGCCGCGCACCTGATCCTCGTCTGGGAGCGGCGCGATGACCCGAATCTGCTCCACCACGCGCAGCGCGCCAAGGAGGTCGGACGCAATCCGCGCATCCAGGCATACGAGCGCTCCTATGGGCCTAGCGCGTCCTACTACGCGTGGGAAGCGGCTGGCGGCCCGGTCCACGGCGTCAGGGCGAGGTGATCGAGCAGCAGTTCGGGCGTTCCTTGACGGTCGGCGTCGAGGAGGAGCTCTGGATCGTCGATGCGGAGACGTTGCAGCTCGTGCCCGCGGTCGCGACGCTTGTTGCCGGCGCGGAGGGACGCACCCTTCCCGGCACGCTCAAGACCGAGCTGCACGCATCGGTCGTCGAACTGACGACCGACGTCAGCGACACGGCGGATCAGGCGCTCGACCGTCTGGTCGAGTTGCGGCGCGCGGCGCGGGACATCGCCGAACGCAACGGGCATCGAGTTGCGGCAGCAGGCTCGTATCCGACGAGCTTCCCGTCCGAGCAGGAGATCGCGCCCGTCGAGCGTTACCGCGATTTCGTCGAGTACGCGGGCCCCTCCGCGCGACGTCAGGGCGTCAGCGGGTTGCACGTCCACATCGGCATGCCCGACGCAGAGACGTGTTTCCGCGTCATGGAGACGATCTTGCCGTGGCTGCCGTTCGTGCTTGCCGTGTCTGCAAACTCTCCGTACTTCGAGGGTCGCGACACCGGGATGCTTTCGATCCGAGCGGAAGTCCTCGGCTTCTTGCCGCGCCACGGCGCACCGCCGGCATTTCGCGATTACGTGGAGTGGGAGCGTTTCATCGAGCGGATGGCGGCGACGGGACTGGCGAACGACTACACAAGCTTCTGGTGGGACGTTCGCCCGCATCCGCGCTTCGGAACGCTCGAGATTCGCACACCTGATCAGGCGACCTCAGTTGAACGCACATGTGCCATCGTCGGCCTCGTGCACGCGCTTTGCGCGTGGGCAATCGACTCGCCGCCGCGCCCGTTCGAGCCGGGCGAGCGCGGCGTCTACGAGCAGAACCGCTGGGCCGCTTCGCGCTTCGGACCGCACGGCAAGCTCATTCATCCCGACCGCGACGAAGCCCTCACCGTTGCGGCGCTGGCGCGCGAACTGCCGGTTCTCCTACACGACCTCGACGCGGAGACGTGCGAGGCGGACCGCCAGCTCGAGATCGGCCGGGCCAGAGGACTGCCCGCTGTCTGCGCGGACCTCGTCGAACGGTCGGTAGCGTAGGAACCGTGGCCGTCGTAACCGAGACGATCCAGATCAGCGGCATCCGCTGCGAGCGTTGCGTAATGCGGCTCGCGAAAGTGCTCGAAGGGCATGAAGGCCTCGAGGAGGCCAACGCCAACCTGATGGGCCAGGTCACGCTCGCCTGGGATGACGAGCGCACGAAGCGCGAGCAGCTGCTCGACGCGATGGCCCGTGGCGGCTTCCGCGAAGTGGCCTAAACTCGCTGTCTCGGAATTACTGTGGATAACCGTACGTTTACGCCAGGAACGCCTTGGTAGGGTGGCCCGGCATGAGCGAGACCACACGCGAGCCCGACGCAAGGCAACTTGCAACTGAAGCGCGCGACCGCGTGCGCTTCGAGGAGGATGCGCTTGCACTGTCGGATCAGGTCTATCGAGTGGCACGCCACCTCGTCGGCTCCCGCGAGGAAGCCGAGGATCTGATGCAGGAGACGTATGCGCGCGCGTTTCGCAGCTGGCGGTCGTTCACGCCCGGCACGAACCTACGCGCCTGGCTGCTGCGAATCCTGACGAACCTCAACATCGATCGCGGCCGCAAGCAGCAACGCACGCCCGACACGCAACCGCTCGAGGAAGGCGACTACTTCCTCTACAACAAGCTCGAGGCCTCAGGCGACGGAGCGAGCGACGAGGAGCGCGTCGTGGAGCGGCTGTCCCAGAACGATGTCGTTGCAGCGCTCTCCGAGGTGCCCCACGACTTCCGTGACGTAGTGGTGTTGGTCGACGTCGGCGACTTCACCTATGCGGACGCCGCGCAGATCCTCGACATCCCGATCGGCACGGTGATGTCGCGCCTCCACCGTGGTCGGCGTATCCTGAAACAGGCCATGGCCGAGTCTGCGGTGGGAGGCGAGGAATGATGACGGCGTACGATCCGTGCGCGCATTGCGAAGAGATGATGCAGCCGTACATGGACCGCGTGATCACCGATCTGGAGCGCGCGGAGGCCGAGGCGCATCTCGACGGGTGCACGTACTGCCGCAAGCGCTACAGGTTCGAGGAGAAGCTGCGTCAGTTCGTGCGCCAGGCTGTGCATGAGCCGATGGCGGTCGGGCTCAAGACGAAGCTCGCCGAACTACGCACGCCTCTGCTATAGCGCCGGAAGGGACGAACCGGATCGCGCGACTGTTATTCGCCGGGTCCGCGCGCCGGTCCAACAATCACGTAGAGCTGGCACGGCCCGTTACCTCCGGGAAGCGGCTTCGTCGCAACACCGAGTTGCTTCGCAAGCCGGAAGGCAACGCCCTCGCACTTCGGTGGGAAGAACACCGCCGTCTGTGGATACGTGAAGTTGTCGGCGCGGCCGACCTTCTTGATGCTGTAGCCGAATGCGCCGATACGGCTTCCGACCTGACGCGTGTAGTTGATGTCGCCGCTGCCGTTCAGGACGTTGACCGGAACGCGCCACGGCGGCGGAAGGATGGCGCTCGGGCCGCCCTGCGTCGGCTTGCTACCTGACCGTGGGATTAGGAGCAACGCGGCGAAGACCGCAAGAGCGATCACGACTCCCCCTACGACCAGCAGCCGGGGCAGCGGGCTTCGCTCGATCGGCTGCGGAGGGACGGGGAGGCCTGCGAGCTCGCGCGCCTCGCGGTTGTCCAGCCCGAGCGCCGTGGCATAGAGGGCGGTTGCGATCAGCGCATCGTCGGGCTTCGGGAAGCGATACACACGGCCCTCCTCGAGCCAGCGCACCTCTTCGGCGGTGATGCCTGCGCGCCGGGCCGTCTCGTCGACGGTCAACTGTCGGTGCAGGCGGGCGCGCGCCAGCGGCGATTCCTCGCCGGTCGGCTCTAGGGGGTGGACGAGCTCCATGCTCGACCTCATTCTCGTTTCGGGGGCGGCCATCCTTCCTCTACCTGGTCAAGTCATCGGCAAAATCGACGTCTCCTGGAGGTTCGAGGTCGTCGCAGGCCACAAGGTGGGCTGGCAGCCCGCGTAGCCCTTCGTCGGGCACAGTGCTCCAGGCGCTGCGGGCGAGCAGCAGCGGATGAAGGCGGATGCGGCCGTAGGTCGCGGCCACCCGCTCTGCGCCGCTCTTGCGCCATGTGGCTACCACTCGGTCGATCGCACGCGGATCGAGTGTCGGCCCGTCGCCGAGGACGACGACCGCTGCCTCGACTTCGTCGCCGAGCGCCGCCAGACCGCACCGCAGCGAAGCACCCGGCCCGAGCTCCCAGTCCGGGCAGCGCACGGAACGTGCAGACGTCTCGACATCGTGGGCGCCGAGCACGACGACGACGTCGTCGATCGCAGCGCTGCCGCGCACCCGTTCCAGGACAGGCTCGAGCAGAATCGCTTGCTTCGGCGAGCCGAAGCGCGTCGATGCTCCTGCCGCGAGCACGACTGCAGAAATCATGTTGTCAGGCTACGGCGTGACGACCATGCGCAGGACGACGACCCGGCGCGTCGGCTTTTCGTTCTCCGGATTGCCCAGCCGGCCGATCTTTCGGACCACGGGCAGCCCCTTGGTGACGACGCCGAGGATTGCATACTCGGGCGGTAGGCCCGCGTTCACCCCTGTGACCACGAAGAACTGGCTCCCGGCGGTTCCAGGCGGCTCCGCGGTGCTCTTCGCCATTGCGACGACACCCTCCGTGTAGAGCGAATTGCGCGGCGGAACGTCCCGCACGCTGTAGCCGGGGCCGCCCGTGCCAGTTGCCGTCGGATCTCCACCCTGGATGACGAAGCCGGGCACGTTCCGGTGGAACCGAGTGCCGTCGAAGAAGCGTTTCCGCACCAGCGCGGCGAAGGACGAAGTCGTGCACGGCGAGTCCCCGACATCCAGGCGAATGTCGAAGGAACCGAAGTTCGTCAGGACGTTGACCGTGTGGGCCTTCGACTTATCGAGCATCGGGAACGTCACCTGCTTTCCGGTCGTGGGGCAAGGCGACGCGGCCGTCTGCGTGCCGGCCGTCTGGGTACCTGTCTTGTCGCCGCCGCCACAGGCCACGAGCGTGCAGACCGCGAGGCCCACGATCACCGCGAGGGCGGGCTTTGCCCGCGCGTCTGTCAAATGCCTTCGATCGCGCGACGGACGAGGGCGCGGGCGATCTCGGCCTTGTAGGCCGTGCCGGGAAGAGGCGTGGCCTCGTCGATCGCCGCGGGTGAGTCGAGCGTCCAGGGAATCGGAGCCACTCCGGCGAGGGCGACTCGAACCTCGTCGCCGAAGCGCGCGGCGGCGACGCCGACGATCGGAAACGACCACTTCCTCCGGTCCATCGCCTTGAGGTAGATGGACGCGTCAGGCGCCGGAACCTCGAGCTCGAGGATCAACTCGTCGGGTGCGAGCGTCGTGACGTCGCGGTTGTCGTCGGTCGGCAGACGGTAGAGCTCCGCGATCGCAAGTTCACGCCGTGTTGTGCGCAGGGTGGCGCCGAGCGCGAGCAACGCCGCTGCGATGTCCGACGGGTGAGCGGACGCGCACTGCTGGTTGCCGAAGATCGCGTGCTCGCGGTGCGCGCCGTCTTTGGCGAAGCACTTCTCGCCGCCATGCAGCCAGCAGTCGAAACCCAGCCGCCAGTACCAGCAGCGTGTCGCCTGCAGGAGATTGCCGCCGATCGTCCCCATCGACCGCAGCTGCGGCGAAGCCGCCTGCGTGCACGCCTCGCGCAGCGCCTGCGGAATCTGTGCAGCGACCTCGAGCTCGGCCAGAGTCGTACCCGCACCGATGCGGGTGCCGTCGATTCCGCGCGGGACGACGTCGCTGATGTACACGAGCGTGTCGGCCCGCACGAGGCCGTCCCGCATGAGCGGGACGAGCTCCGTCCCGCCCGCGAGCGCGCGCGAGCCGTTGCCCAGTGCGCGGGTGGCTTCCTCGGGGCTAGACGGCTGCAGGAGCTCCACTGCGCTCCTTCTCCCGTGCGTGCGCCTCGTGCAGCGCGCGCAACATCTCTTCGCGGGTGATCGGCAGCGAGCGAATCTCCGCTCCGGTCGCATCTCGAATGGCGTTCGCGATCGCGGCTGCGACAGGGATGATCGGTGGCTCGCCGAGGCCCTTCGAGCCGAGGTTCGTCAGGTGCGGATCCGGCACGTTGACGAGGTCCGTGACGATCTCCGGGACGTCTGCGATCGTCGGCATCCGGTACGCATCGAGCGTGCGTGTGAGGATCGATCCCGTCGACGGATCGACGATTCGCTCCTCCGAAAGCGTGTGGCCGATGCCCTGGATGATTCCGCCTTCGACCTGGCTTTCGGCGCCGAGCGCGTTGATCACGCGGCCGACGTCGTGGATCGCGACGATCTTGTCGACGCGCACCTCTCCGGTCTCGACGTCCACTGCGATCTCCGCGACCTGGACGCCGAAGGTCAGGACCTGCATACCCGCCGGATTCGGCCCGCGCGCGCCCTTGCCCAGCATCTGTCCGCTCTCGAGCAGGCCGGTGACCTCGGTGAGCGGCCAGGAGCCACCGTCTGCGGACACGATCTGGCCGTCCCCAAGATCGAGCACCCGCTCCTCGAGGTGGAACCGCTGCGCTGCGATTTCGATGATCTGTCGCTTGGCGTCCCCGGCCGCCGAGCGCACCGCCGGCCCCATCGATGGCACCGTCGACGACCCTGCGGAGATGGAAGCGAACGGTCCGCGCGCCGAGTCGCCGAGGGAGACCTGCACGTGCTCGAGCGGAATCCCGAGCTCCTCCGCCGCGATCTGCGCCATCGCGGTGCGCGTGCCCGTGCCGATGTCCTGCATTGCGGTGACGACCTGTGCGCGGCCGTCGGAGCCGATGCGGATCCATGCGTACGAGGGCGGCCCGCCGCCGCCGTACCAGATCTGCGACGCGAGACCGATGCCGTGCTTCCAGGGCCCCTGGCTGCGTGCACGAACCTCGTCGCGCTTCGCCCAGTGCGGTTCCGCGCGGCGATAACACTCCGCGAGGTTCTTCGACGAGAAGGGACGATCATCCGTGCGATCGGAGTCGGCGTAGTTGCGACGCCGCAGCTCGAGCGGGTCGATGCCGAGCTTCGTTGCGAGCTCGTCAAGGAGGCACTCGAGCGCGAACGTGCCTTCGACGAAGCCGGGAGCTCGAAAGGCTGCCATCGGCGGCAGGTTGAGCTTCGCCGGGTACTGCGTCGTGCGCACGTTTTCGCACGCGTAGAGCATCTTCATCGGCCCCTCGGTCGTGGCGGACCAGCCCGAATGACCAATCGCGTTGACGAAGTCGCCGCCGAGCGCGACGAGCGTCCCGTCGGATGTTGCACCAGCGGACAGTCTCTGAATCGTTGCGTTGCGGTTGCCTGCAGCCACGTTCTCCTCACGCCGCGTGAGCGCGCACTTGACCGGCCGCGCGGTCCTCTTTGCGAGCTCGGCCGCGATAGGCGTGTAGTCGCCGGGGCTGTTCTTCGCTCCGAAGCCGCCGCCCATCGCGTGACAGATGACGCGCACCTTGTCGGGCGGTAGGCCCAGCGCGTCGGCCATCGAGGCGCGGATGCCCCAGATGTACTGCGTCGAGATGTAGATCGTGATGCCGTCGTCCTCCCAGTGACAGACGGCTTGATGCGTTTCCATCGAGTTGTGGAGCACGACCTGGGTTCGATACTCGGCCTCGACGACCACGTCTGCCTCGGCGAGCCCGCGCTCGAAGTCGCCGCGTTCGTACTTGGCCACGTCCGAGACGAACGACTCCTGCCGCACCGCTTCGTCGGGGTCGAGCAGCGGCTCGAGCACGTCCCATTCGATTGCGATGCGCTCGACCGCGGCCTGAGCCTGTCCGAAGGTGTCCGCCGCGACCGCAGCTATTGCGTGGCCGACGTAGGCAGGCTCGTCGGTGAGCTGGTCGAGGTCGGCAGGACCGATCGCCGCGCGCACGCCCGGAGCGCCGCGCGCCGGCTCCAGGTCGATGGACGTGACACGGGCGCGCGCGTACGGGCTACGAAGCACCGCCGTGTGCAACATCGCGGGAAGCTGCAGGTCGGCGGTGTACGGGGCCTCGCCGCGGACGCGCATCAGACCGTCCACGCGGGGCACCTTCCGTCCCACCGTCGTCAGCGGTCCCGCGGGCCACTGGTCGAGTGCGTCCTCGTCGACCACGATCCAGACTTCCTCGTAGCGTCCTTCGACTTCCTTCTCGGTGCGGATCAGTCTTGCCACGTTCTGATGGCCTCCTCGATCTTCGGATAGGTCCCGCAGCGGCAGATGTTCCCGGACATCGCGTGCCGGATCTCGTCCTGGGACGGACTCGGGTTCGACTCAACGAGCGCGGCGGCCGAAACGACCTGACCGGGCGTGCAGAAGCCGCACTGCACGGCATCGGTACGCACGAACGCATGGACGAGCGGATGGTCGCGCAGCCCTTCGATCGTCGTCACCTCCCGGTTGCCGACCGTGTGGACGAGCGTGATGCAGGAGAGCATCGGAACGCCGTCGAGTTGCACGGTGCAGGCGCCGCAATGACCTTCGCCGCAGGCGATCTTGGTGCCCGTAAAGCCGAGGTCCTCACGGAGCACCTGCGCGAGCGACCGGCCGACCGGCGCGTCATAGGAATGTGTCTCGCCGTTGATGCGCAGCTCAGGCAGGCGTCGTCACCGCCACGATGTCGGCGAGGTGGATGAGCCGGAAGGTCGCGCGTGTGTGCGCCATACGGTCCCTTTCGTCCCCATCCTCCGGCAGCGTCAACCACATGGCCTCTGCGACAGTCAGGAGCTCCTTGATCTGCTCGAGCTCGTCTCGGTGCCCGTTCGTCCGGTCGTCGCAGGCATTGAGGGCGAGGCCGAGCACTCCGATGCGGTCCTGCTGCCTCGTCCAGAGGAGCGGCGTCGCCATCGAGAGGTACTGGTGGATGCGCGCGAGCGCCAAAGGCTGCGAGAAGTTGTCGCTGCCTTTCGGCGCCGAAGGCTCGAGCGCGGGTTCGCCGTCGGCGATGCGATTGGCGTTGCCCGCGAGCATCCCACGTACCTGTTCGTCGTTCAGCTGCGCGAGCCGCGCGGTACGTAGTGAGATCAGCAGGGACGCCGGCTGCTGCCCGTAGGGATAGTCCGACGCGTAGACGACCTGCTCCGGACCGACGAGCCGATAGAGGCCGAGCAGGTCGAGCGGGCTCCAGACGGACGTGTCGAAGAAGACGCCCGCCTTCCCGCCGAGGCGGTCGGCGAGCGCCGCGAGATCGGCGATTCCCGCGTGCGCGACGATCAGCTGCGCGTCCGGATTACGGTCGACCACGCGAGCCAGGTCGTCTGCGATCGGCGGCAGGCCGCGGCCGCCGTGGATCAGGATCGGGACCTTCCGGTCGGCGGCGACCTCGAAGATCGGGGAGAGGCGCTCGTCGTTCAGCAGGAACTTCTGCGCCCGCGGATGCAGCTTGATTCCTTTGGCGCCGCGGTCGAGCATCCGTGTCGCCTCGCCGATCGGATCCTCTGCGAGGTCCAGGCGGACGAAGGGAATCATCCTCCCGCTCGAGCGCTCGCCGAACTCCAGCGTCCTGTCGTTCCCGGCCCGGAAGCCCGGGTGACGGTCAGGCTCGTCCAGGCAGAACATGAAGCAGCGGGAGATCCCGTACTTGTCCATCCCTCGCTCGAGATCCTCGTAGACCCCGACCATGCCGTCGATGTCGGTGCCGAGATGCGTGTGCGCGTCGAAGATGTCGGCGCCCTCGGGCAGTTCCTTGCGCAGCTCGTCGTCCCACTGAGCCATCAACTTCTGGGCACGCTGCAGCGGGTCGTCCACGTTTGGAGTTTATGCAGCGGCCTACTGGCTGCGGGGCGAGTTAGGATCCGAGCGTGCCCGACGTTCTGATCTACGGCGACACGATGCGTACCCCCGAGCTGCGGCACGAGGTGCAGGTGCCGATCCCCGATCCCTTCCTCTACGCGGAGAAGGGCGACCGCCGGATCGCGATCCTCCACTCCCTGGAGATTCCGCGCGTTCGTCAGGACGCGCCGGCGCTCGAGATCATGCCGCTCGAGCAACTCGGCTCCGACGAGCTCTTCACTCGAGGCCTACAGGGCTGGGAGGTGGTGCTCGAGCTCGCCGTTCGAGCATGTCGCGAGCTCGGGATCGAGAGCGCGACCGTGCCCGAGACTTTTCCCGTCGGGCATGCAGACCATCTTCGTGCGAGCGGGATCGAGCTCGCCATCGATCGCGACCTCTTCGACAACCGCCGCCGTTCGAAGAACGAGACCGAGCTGCGCGGGATTCGCAATGCGCAGAAGGCATGCGAAGCGGCGCTCGACGTGTCACGCGACCTGCTACGGCGCGCGGAGCCGAACGGCGCCGGTCTCGAAGTCGACGGCCAGCCGCTGACCTGCAAGCGGCTGAAGCGCGTCATCGAGGACGTTTTCGCCGATCACGAGGTCGAAGGGAGCGACATGATCGTCTCGCACGGGCCCCAGACGGCCGTCGGCCACGACATGGGCTCCGGACAGATCGCGCCGAACGAGCCGATCGTGTTCGACCTCTTCCCGAGAGACAAGGCGACCGGGTGCTATGCGGACATGACGCGCACCTACGTCGTGGGCGTGCCTTCGGACGAGGTCAAGGAATGGCACCGGCTCGTGAAGGAGGCGCTCGACACCTCTACTGCCGGAGTCAAGCCGGGTGTCAACGGCCGCAAGCTCTACGAGGAGGTCTGCGACATCTTCCACGGCGCCGGCTACAAGACCCAGCTCAACAAGGAGCCGGGCGAGGTGCTGCAGGACGGGTTCTTCCACGGCCTCGGCCACGGCGTGGGGCTCGAGGTGCACGAGTTGCCGTCGATGGGTCGGATCGGCCACGACCTCATCCCGGGTGATGTCGTGACGGTCGAGCCCGGGCTGTACCGGTCCGGCTACGGCGGCCTGCGGCTCGAGGATCTCGTCCTCGTGACGAAGGACGGACACGAAGTGCTGACGGACTACCCGTACGAACTGGAGCCTTAGTGGTCGGATCGATCCCATTCGGCGGCCCCCGGCCCGCGAGCACGCTGCGCGATCCTGCGTCCTCAGTCGCACTCGGGCTAACCAGCCCGAGCGCTCCCTGCGTCCTTGTCTCGCTTGGTGCTCACGACCCGGCCATCCACCAATGGAACCGACCCGACCACTGACGAGCACGATCGAGACGATGCTCCTCGAGGAGCGTCGTTACTCGCCCGACTCTGAGTTCGCGCGGCAGGCCAACGCCCAGCCCGACATCTACGAGCGCGACTGGGAGGAGTTCTGGGAGACGGAGGGCCGGAACCGTGTCACATGGTTCGAGCCCTTCTCCAAGCTCTACGAGTGGGAGCCGCCCTACGCGAAGTGGTATCTCGGCGGCAAGCTCAACGTCTGCTTCAACTGTGTCGACCGGCATGTGGAGGCCGGCAACGGCGGCCGGGTCGCGTACTTCTGGGAGGGCGAGCCGGAGGACGAGCGCCGGACGATCACCTTCGGCGACCTGCAGCGCGAGGTGGTGCGCTTCGCGAACGCGCTGAAAGACCTCGGCGTGAAAAAGGGGACGCCGGTTGCGATCTACATGGGCATGGTTCCCGAGCTGCCGATCGCGATGCTCGCGTGCGCGCGGCTCGGCGCGCCGCACACGGTCGTGTTCGGTGGTTTTTCCGCGGAGTCGCTGTCGGACCGCATGAACGACATGGAGTGCGAGCTTCTGATCACGCAGAACGAGGGGTGGCGCGCGGGCAAGAAGGTTCCGCTGAAGCGGAACGCCGACGAGGCGGTGGCGCAGGCTCCGACGGTGAGGAACGTCGTCGTGCTGCGACGAACGGGCGACGAGGTCCCATTCGATGAGTCACGCGACGCCTGGTGGCACGAGCTCACGGAGGGACAGGACGACGATCCTGCCTCTGCGCCTCCCGAGCCGATGGACGCCGAAGACCTGCTCTATCTTCTCTACACGTCGGGGACGACTGCGAAGCCCAAGGGCATCGTTCACACGACCGCGGGCTACCTCATCGGGGTCGCCGCCACGCACCACTACATCTTCGACATCAAGCCGGACTCGGTCTACTGGTGCGCGGCCGACGTCGGCTGGGTGACGGGGCACAGCTACATCGTCTACGGCCCGCTCACGAACGGGACGACCGGTGTCATGTACGAGGGCGTGCCGAACTACCCGAACCCGGAACGCTGGTGGGAGATCGTCGAGCGGTACAAGGTCGACATCCTCTACACGGCGCCTACGGCGATTCGCTCGCACATGAAGTGGGGGCCTGAGCACGCCCAGAAGCACGACCTCTCGTCGTTGCGCCTGCTCGGCAGCGTTGGCGAGCCGATCAACCCCGAGGCCTGGATCTGGTACCGCGAGCACATCGGCGGCGACCGCACTCCGATCGTGGATACGTGGTGGCAGACGGAGACCGGCATGATCCTGATCACGCCGCTGCCGGGAGTGACGACGACCAAGCCGGGCTCGGCGACGAAGCCGTTTCCCGGGGTCGACGCCGGTGTGTATAGCGAGAGCGGCGAGGAAGTCGGGCCGGGCGGCGGTGGCTACCTCGTGCTGAAGCGCCCATGGCCCGCGATGCTGCGTGGCATCTACAAGGACGACCAGCGCTTCCGCGACACGTACTGGTCGAAGTACGACGACGTGTATTTCGCCGGAGACGGCGCGCGGATCGACGAGGACGGCGACTTCTGGCTGCTCGGCCGTGTCGACGACGTGATGAACATCTCCGGCCACCGCATCTCGACGATCGAGGTCGAAAGCGCGCTCGTCGACCACAAGAAGGTGGCGGAGGCAGCGGTCTGTGGCCGTAAGGACGAGCGGACCGGCCAGGCGATCGTCGCCTACGTAACGCTCAAAGGCGGCGAGGAGGGCAGCATCGAGATGCTCGAGGAGCTGCGGAACCATGTCGCCAAAAAGATCGGTCCCATCGCCAAGCCCGCGAACATCGTGTTCACGCCCGAGCTTCCCAAGACGCGCAGCGGCAAGATCATGCGTCGCCTGCTCCGCGACGTCGCGGAGAACCGCGCACTGGGCGATACGACCACGCTGGCCGACCCAACGGTCGTCGAAGAGCTCAAGGAGCGCGCGACCACCGAAGCCGCGGACGACTGACGCTTACAGCTTGTCGGCGCAGGCGATCGTTGCCTGCTTAATCGCCCGGCGGACACGCGGCGACACCTTGCCGCCGGAGAGCCCGATCCGGGTGAAGTCCTGCGTCGAGACCGTGTTCGACAGCTTGTCGAGCGTGCACGCGCAATACGCTTTCTTGGCCTGTCCGCCCCGCGTGCAGCTGCGCATGAAGTTGTTGACGAGCACCGGGGGATAGCTGTAGCGCCCATGCGTCACCGGGGCGGTGCCCGTCGGATTCGTCGCCGTGGCGATCGTCGTGACAGCCGACTTACTACTACCGCCGCAACCCGCCGCGGCGAGCGCAACAACGGCCAGAGATGCCGCCGCCAACAGTTTCACGGCCTGCATCGTGCTCGCAAGCCCGCCGATCGAAACTACGCCAGCAGCTTTTCGAAACGCGCTGGATCGTCGAACGGCCCGATCACCGCGAGGTTCAAGCCCTGGCGCGCGATCAGATCCTGCGCGACACGGCTGACATCGTCCGCCGTCACCTTCCCGATCGCCTCGAGAATCTCTTCCGGGGCCGGTGTCCTGCTCTCCAGCACCTCGCGGCGCAGCCCGAACATGATCAGGCCCTGCGACGTCTCGAGCTGGAGTACGAACCGACCCTTCGCGAAGCTCTTGGCCTTCTCGAGCTCGTCCGCCGGCACGGGCTCCACGGCGATCTTGCGCAGCTCGGCCGCGACGGTGCTGACGGCATCGTCGATGCGATTGATGTCGACGCCCGCCTGCGCGTAGAGCGAGCCCGTATCCGTGTAGCTGTGGTTCAAGCCGTAGACGTAGTAGGCAAGCCCGCGGCGCTCGCGCACCTCTGTGAAGAGGCGAGACGACATCCCGCCGCCCAGAACTGTAGCGAGCACCTGCAGCACGTACCGATCCGGATGCTCGAGCGGATAGCTGTGAACGCCGAGACAGATGTGCGCCTGGTCGGAAGCCTTCGTGTGCACCTTGACGTGCGCGTGGTCGTGCGGATCCACCTTGACCGGCTCGGGGCGACCTGTCTCGGCCTCCTCCATGTCGCCGAGAAGCTCCTGGACACGCTCGTGGAGGTCGTCGCCGATCTTCCCGCCGACCCCGACCACCATCCTGGAAGGCTTGTACCAATGATCGACATAGCCGTTGAACGTCTCGCGCTTCGCGCTGCGGACGGTCTCCTTGCGACCGATGATGTCCCAGCCGAGCGGCTGATCGCCGTAGAGGAGATCCTCGTACACGCCGCCGATGAAGTCGCGCGGCGTGTCGTAGTACATGTTCATCTCCTCGATGATCACGCCCTTCTCGCGGTCGATCTCAGCAGCATCGAACTTCGAGTGGCGCAGCATGTCGACGAGCACGTCGAGTGCGACGTCGCGCGACTCCGCCGCACACTTGACGTAGTAGCCGGTGTACTCCTTGCCGGTGAACGCATTGAACTCCCCGCCGATCGCGTCGATCTCCATGGAGATGTCCCGGGCGGTGGGCCTGCGCTCGGTGCCCTTGAAGAACATGTGCTCGGCGAAATGCGCGATGCCGTTCGTCTCCGGCGTCTCGTAGCGGGACCCGGCGGCGAGCATGATCGCGCAGGTCACGGACTGCGCCGAGTCCATCGGCGCGGTCAGGATGCGCAGTCCGTTGTCGAGGCGTTCGAGGTTGTAGCTCACGGCCCCGGCGATGCTACCGAGGCCGATGCTCCTTGCGGTAGACGAAGCGGACGGCCTGCCAGTCTCCGTCGATCGCGGCGCTCTTGTTGTCGACGAGACCCGCGGCGAGCCCGATCTCCTGCACGGTTGGGAAATCGAGGTCGGTCTCGACCTTCGACGCCTTCTTCGGCCAGGCGATCCAGAGCCCGTCGGCCGGCGCGAGCGTCTTCTTCAAGGCCGAAAAGCGACGCTCGAGCCCCTTGCGGCTTGTTGTGAAGAACACAAGCACCTCGACACCGGGCTTCGCCCCGAGCTTCGTGCCGAGCGGCGTGGCCGAGTAGTCCTTCTCGCCCATTAGAACCGCTGCAGCACACGGGTCACGGCTTCGGTGCCGAACTCGAGGGCGGCAACGGGGATGCGCTCGTCCGCGGCGTGGACGATCTCTAGGACCGGGAAATCGGCCGTCAGACGCATCGGGATGAAGCCGTACGTCTGGATTCCGAGCTGCGCGAAGAATCGAGCGTCCGTCACTCCGCCTTGCAGCAGCGGCATCGGGATGCCTTCGGGATCGAGCTCGCGTAGAACCCCGGCAAGCATCTCGAAGAGGGCAAGGTCCGGCTCGGCGGGCCCGGGGTCGTGCCGCACGAGCTCGACCTCGATGTCGTCTCCGATGATCCCGTGCAGCTCCCCGATCAGGTCGTCGGGTGTGAAGCCCGGCAGGAGTCGCCCGTCGAGCTCGAGGTCGATCTGCGCCGGGATCACGTTCACCTTCTCCCCTCCACGCACGATCATCGCGTTGACGGTGTTGCGCAGGAGCGTTTCGATGGGCCGCATCTTCGGTCCGAGCCTGGGGAGGACGCGGTTCGCAACGGCCGGTTTGAGGAGTCAGAGCATAAGTTCGCGCTTCGGCCGTGGCAGATGGGCCGCGATCGTCTCGATCATCTCGCGCACGATCGGAGTGACATGGATCGGCATCCGCTTGCGATTCAGGTCGTCCAGCATCCGCGCGAGCCGGGCCATCGTGCCGTCGCGGTGGATCATGGCGCCATGCCCGCCCGGGCCGCGGACCGTCGCCTTCAGCCAGCAGATCTGCTTCTCGCCGAGTTGGATCGGATAGAAGCGCTCCCTCGGCCGCGCGTAGGAAGGCAAAGACGAACATCGCGACCGCGCCCTTCATGTCGACCGCGCCGCGACCCCAGATCTCGCCGTCGACGAGGTCTCCTCTGAATGGCGGTCTCTGCCAGTCCTGGCCGGCGGTCGTGACGACGTCGACGTGGCCCTGCAGCAGGAGCGGCGGGCTGTCGCCCGCGCCCGCCAGCCGGGCGACGAGGTTCGGCCTGGCCGGGTCCTTTGCGTAGGTCTGCGTCTCGCAGCCCGCCTCTTCGAGCAGGCTCCGGACGAAGCCGACGCACTCGGATTCGTTCCCCGGCGGGTTCGTGGTGTCGAACCGGATCAGCTGTTGGAGTAGCTCGACGGGTGTCATTGAGGTAAACGCGCAATAAAGATTTGGCTGGGGGCTTGTGGCACCAGGATCCCCGTCGATACCTTCAATGAAAGGAAAGCTTGTAACAGATGCTCAACGCCCTCACCATCATCCTCCTTTTCGCGGCCGCCTGGGCCGTGTCCCGCCTGAGCGCCATCGTCGCGCGGAAGGTATGGCCTGGTCCGATCGCAGGCACCGGGCCAGCGGAGACCTGAGCGCCAAGATCGTCGAGCTCAAACGGCGCGAGACGAGCGTCGCGGTCATTCGGACCGGCATTGCCTACGTCGCGTTCGCGACGGCTCTTGTTCTGACGGCTGCCCAGCTCACGGGTGGGTTCGGCCGCCTGACCGCGGTCGCCGGAGCCTCTTTCATCCTGATCCTCGTCGGCTTCTCCGCGCAGGATGCTGATGGACATCATCGCCGGCTTCAACATGTTCGTCGAGCACTGGTACTCCGTCGGCGACACGATCGCGATCCCGATGCTGGAGGTCCAGGGAATCGTCGAGGACCTCTCGCTGCGCCGGACGAAGCTTCGCTCGCTCGATGGTGAGATCATCAACATCCACAACTCGCAGATCGCGGCTGTTCGGGTGCTGCCCGGCGGCGTCAAAGAGTTCGATGTCGAGTTCGTCGCCAGCAGCCGGGAGGCCGCAGAGGTGCTCGTCGAGCACGTGGCCGCGATCCTGCCGGAAGGGCCGACGACGTTCATCCGCCGCCCGACCGTCCACCAGATTGACGACCTCGCACCCGGCCTCGTCCGCCTGCGGATGCGCACCGCGGTGGCGCCTGGGCGGGAGTGGCTCGTGCACGGCTTCTATGCCGACCTGCTCAAGGAGCGGGCCGACAGGCATCTGATCGTCCACGGGCCGGTTGTTCTGACGGTGGACGACAATGTAGAGCGCAGCTTCGCCCGTGCCAGCGCCGCAACGCGCTGGGCCGGCGCCCGCTAGAGCCTCGAGATCTCAGCGAGCAGGCCGTCGACCTCGTCGGCCGTGTTGTAGTGGACGATCCCGGCACGGACTGCCCCGCCTTTCTCGAGGCCGAGCCGCTTCATCACCTCGACTGCGTAGTAGTCGCCCTCCCAGACCGCATAGCCGGCCTCGCCGAGGCGTGTCGCTGCTTCCTGTGTGGGAACGCCGTCGACGTTGAACGCGAAGGTCGCAACGCGGCCGTCCATGGTCGGAAGGCCGTACAGCGTGACGTTGTCCGGCAGGCCTGTGATGAAGCGCTCGCCGAGCGTGCGCTCGTGCGCCTTGATCGACTCCCAGCCGATCGACTCGATGTATTCCACAGCGGCCACGAAGCCGGCGAGGAGCTCGTGTGCGAGCGTGCCGGTCTCGAAGCGGCGCCCGAGTGGAGTGTCGGGCGCCGGCCGCACCTTGTAGGGGCGCCACGTCTCGAGTAGCTCCGCACGGCCGAAGGCGAGGCCGAGGTGCGGGCCGAAGAACTTGTAGGGCGAGCAGATGAGCACGTCCACGCCCCAGTCCGTGACATCGATGGGGCCGTGGGGGCCGTAGTGGACGGCATCGGCCCAGGCGAGCGCGCCCGCGTCATGTGCGAGCTCGACGATCCGCCGCATGTCGGTGAGGGTGCCGACGGCGTTGGATGCCACCGGGAACGCGACGACGCGTGTGCGGTCGGAAAGCTGCCGCTCGAGGTCGTCGAGATCGAGCGTCGTGTCGTCGTTGATGTCGACGAAGCGCACCGCGAGGTTCTTGTCGTGAGCAAGCTCGAGCCACGGCGACACGTTCGCGTCGTGGTCGAGCTTGGTGACGAGAATCTCGTCGCCCTCCCGCCATTCCCGTCCGGCAGTGCGTGTCAATGCGAACGCGAGCGTCGACATGTTCGCGCCGAAGATCGCCTCCTCGGGACTCGAGCCCAGGAACTCGCCGGCCGTCAGTCGTGCCTGGGCCACGAGCGCCTCAGTGCGGCGACTCGTCTCATACGGTCCGCTGACGTTGGCGTTCGACTCCCGGTAGTAGCGGGAGACTGCCTCGATGACCTCATCGGGAACCTGCGTGCCGCCGGGCCCGTCGAAGAAGGCCAGCGGCTGGCGCAGCGCCGAGAACCGGGCGCGGACGGCCTCGACGTCGTAGGTGACGGTGGACACCGGCGGAGACGTTACTACGATTGCTGCATGGCTCCGGCCACCAAAGAGCGGATCGACAGAGGCACGGGAACGGGACTCGGCGCGCCGTGGAACGTCATCGTGATGAACGACAACCACAACACCTTCGAGGGTGTCGCGTCCGCGCTGTCGTCGACGATTCCCGATGTCTCGTACAACAAGGGTCTGCAGCTCGCAGACCGGATCCACGCGAGCGGGCGCGCGATCGTCTGGTCAGGGCACAAGGAAGTCGCGGAGCACTACTGGCAGCAACTGCAGGGCCACGGCCTGACGATGTCGCCACTCGAACGGTCGTAGCGAGCTCAGAGTTTGTGGCTCTGAGCCACTAATCGTTTTCGGCACAGAATCGCCTCAGAGTCGCGACCGGCACGAGGCGATGCTGCTCGCGTGGTCGAGATCGCTCCACGCTACGACCGTCGCATCCTCGAGGCCGTCCGGGCCCTTGACGATCGAACGGAATCCATGGCCGAGATCTCACGGCGTGTCGGCGTCGCGGCCGCGCAACTTGGCTTGCCGAAGCCAAGCTATGTCCATTTGCGCCGGTCCATCATCTCCCACCGAGAACAGGAGGACGCCGAGTGCGCGCGGCGCGACGAGATCCGCCAGATCCTCCTCGACGCCTACTACGACTTCATGCAGAGTCGGGTCATCGATACCTACGACGTCGCGGATCGCATCCGAGAGGCGGGCCGGTGAATTGGCTTGTGGCTCTGAGCCACAAGCTAGAGAGCGGCACCGTTCACGCGCCAGCTGTAGCTCGGGGACGGCTTGAGCGACGCGCCGATGAAGCAGTCCCGCTCCGCCTTCGCCAGCAGCGCGGCAAGCTCCTCTCCGGGCGGCGCCGGGTCGAGCTCCAGGTCGAGCTTCACGTCGATTTCGACGAACCCGTAGCGCCCGTCGTCGGGCCGCCGGGTGATCAGCGCCGACGCGGACCCGTTCGCGACGAAGTCGATCCCCAGAGGAGCCGCATGGAAGCGCAAGCTCTGCAGCGTGCAGCGCACGAGCCCGGCGAGCACCAGATGCTCGGGCGTCCACGCGGCATCGAGGTCGAGCGGCGCTCGCCCGTCAGCGGTGACGCGGCCCGTGCGGTCGAGCCCGATGGCGTAGCGGAACTCCTTCGCCTTGGCGGCCATCCTCGTATCCTGCCGAGCCGTGGCAGGAACCGTCCGGAGTCCGTCGTAATGTGTGGCCATGCGACGTCTCCGGCCGCTCAGCGAGGCTGAGTGCTACGCCAGGTGTTACGGCGGCTGGGACGACACGGTCCGGATCGTGAGGCTCGAGCCCCGTCGCGCCCGTCCGGAGCTGGCGCTCGAAGGCGAAGCGCTCCGAGTGCGTTTCGAGGAGTTCCTCGACGCCCGTGACCCGCTCGACCTCGCCGAGCCCGAAGCAGCTTAATTCCCGCCGTAACCGGCGCACTCTGGTGCTTGCTTGACCAACGAGCGAGATAAGACGGCTGCCCGGGCGGAGCCCGGACAGCCTCTAGGGCGGCGCCGCAAGACGTCGCCTCAGTCCCCGATACCGGACGTCCTCGCTCCCGGTCTGCGGGTGCTCTTCTGTGGGATCAACCCCGGCCGGGTTTCCGCGGCGGCGCAGGCCCACTTCGCGAATCCGCGCAACGATTTCTGGCGGCTTCTCCACGCTGCAGGATTCACGCCACGCGTGCTCGAGCCGGCGGAGCAGCTCGAGCTCCCGACCTACGGCATCGGGGTGACGAACGCGGCGGCGCGGACGACGCCGGGCTCCGGTGATCTGCGTAAGGGTGATTTCGCGGGCGCTGCGGAACGACTCGAGCGAATCGCGGTAGAGCTGAAGCCGGCGTGGATCGGCTTCGTCGGCAAGGAGGCGTATCGCGGCGCGTTCGGCGAGCGCCCGGAGCTCGGGGTCCAAGAGCGGCGCCTCGCGAACACGCGACTGTTCGTGCTCCCATCGACCTCTCCGGCGAACGCCGCCGTGTCATGGGAGGAACGCCTTCGCTGGTTCGAAGAGCTCAGCCGCGCCAGCGGTTCGTGATCGGCGTGCGCCGGTCGCGGCCGAACGCCTTCGGGCGTAGCTTCACTCCCGGCGGCGCCTGCCGCCGCTTGTACTCCGCGCGGTCGACCATCGCGACGGCTCGCTCGACGACGTCGCGGTCGAAGCCGTCCCCGGACAGCTCCTCCAGCGTGCGGTCGTGCTCCACGTACTGCTCGAGCACCTCGTCGAGCTTCGGGTACGGCGGCAGCGAGTCCTCGTCCAGCTGGTCGTCGCGCAGCTCGGCGCTCGGCGCGCGGTCGATGATGCTCTGCGGGATCAGCTCGCTACCCGCTCTCTCGTTGAGGTAACGCGCGAGATGGAACACGTCCGTCTTGTAGACGTCCTTCAACAGGGCGAAGCCGCCCGCCATGTCGCCGTAGAGGGTCGCGTAACCGACCGAGAGCTCCGACTTGTTGCCGGTCGCGACGAGCATCCAGCCAAACTTGTTCGACAGTGCCATCAGCAGGACGCCGCGAGCCCGCGCCTGGATGTTCTCCTCCGTGAGGTCGGGCTCGGTCCCGGCGAACGCTTCCTCGAGCGCCTCTCCGAACGCGTCGACGATCTTGCCGATCGGGATCTCCATGAACGGACAGCCGAGGCTCTCGGCAAGTCGGCGGGCGTCTGCGCGCGTGGCCTCCGAGGAATAGCGCGAGGGCATAGAGACGCAGTGCACGTGTTCCGGTCCGAGTGTCTCCGCCGCCAGGGCAGCGGTCACCGCGGAGTCGATTCCTCCCGAGACGCCTACCACCACTTCCTGGAACCCGTTCTTGCCGACGTAGTCTCCTAGCCCGAGCTCGAGCGCGCGCCGCATTTGCTCGATCTCGTCGACGAACGGGACGACCTCGCCGACGGCTTTGCTGCCGTTGCTGGACGGCCCCGGCGAGCCGACGTGGATGATCTCGACGGGCGGGATCTGCTCGCGTTCGCGTGCGAGGGCGCGACGGCGCACGTCGCTGAGGCGGCGCCCGATCACTTCTTGCGGCTCGATGTCGACGACCAGGAGCGCTTCCTCGAACCCGGGTGCGCGTGCCAGCACGTTCCCTTCGTCGTCGAGCACGCATGAGTGGCCGTCGAAGATCAGCTCGTCTTGCCCACCGACTGTGTTGCAGAACGCGACGAAGCACGAGTTGTCCCGCGCGCGCGTCACGAACATCTCCTCGCGCTCGTCGGGACGCCCGACGTAAAAAGGCGAAGCCGAGATGTTGATGAGCAACTCTGCTCCGGCCAGTGCGAGATCGGTCGCGGGCGGCCCCGGCTGCCACATGTCTTCGCAGACGGTCGGGCCGACGAGGGTCTTCCCGTGCTCGAGCAGGATCAGGTCACGACCCGGTGCGAAGTAGCGGTCTTCGTCGAAGACGCCGTAGTTCGGTAGGAAACGCTTGCGGTAAACCGCCTTGATCTCACCGGCGGAACAGACGTAACAGGCGTTGTAGAGGTCGCGGTCGAAATGCGGCGCGCCGACGAGGACAGTCGCGCCTCTTGCCTCGCGCGCGATCTTCTCCACGGATTCCTCCGCCGCACGGATGAACCCGGGGCGGAGCAGGAGGTCCTCGGGCGGGTAGCCGGTCACCGCGAGCTCCGGGAAGACGACGAGGTCTGCGGCGTTGCCCTTCGCCTCTGCGAGTCGCTCGAGGATCAGCTTGCGGTTCCCCTCGAGATCGCCGACGACCGGATTGATCTGGGCAAGTGCGAGCCGCACGGCGCCAGTCTAGCTGTTTACGCCTCTCAGTCGAAAACTCGGCTAACCCCGTCGGCCGAACTGCATTACCCAGAGGGCGACACCGTCGCGACCGAACATGTGGCCGCGCTCGAACGCGATCCCGAGGTCTCGCCAGCGGCGTGCCAACAGGTTCTGGCGATGTGGCGGCGAGTTGAGCCACAGCTGGAGAGTCTGCAGCGGCGAGCCCAGCGCTCCCTGTCCCCACGCGAGGTTCTCGCCGAATGAGCGCGCCGGGAGATAGCCGGCCTTCTTGAACGTCCCGGAGAAATCCATTCCGCACGGCGTGTGCGTGAAGCCGCAACGGCGGACGGCGCTCGCTTTCAAGACGGAGGAGCGGTTGAGCGGAAGGTTCCCCCTGACGAGTGGGAGCCGGTAGGCGCGGCGCACGACGTTGATACCGCAGTACATGGCCTCGAGTCGAGAGTGCCCGTCCCCGGCGGCGGTCGTCGCGCCGGAGCACGACGATGCCACGGCTGCCAATGCGGACGGATCGGAGCCTTGTGGAACTGCTCCTGCCGGCGTGGCCAGTCCAAATACGAACGCGGTGAGCGTGACGGCAACCACCATTGCGCGGTCGAAGAACTAGATGCCCGTTCTAGCCCGATCCTGTGCACTCCTGCAGCGAAATTTACATTTAGATTCGTATTCCGTACTCGTATGCGTCGAGAAACGGAAAACCTACGGGCGGCCTACGGCCTCGGCGATCTCGTCGAGGGCTTCCGGGTTCTCTACCGAGGAAAGGTCGCCGGGCTCCGAGCCCAGGACGCGGGCCCGGACGGCACGCCGGACGATCTTCGCGCTGCGGGTCTTCGGGAGCGCCGACACGAACACGATCCGCTCCGGCTTGAAAGCCTTCCCGAGCTCGTCGGTAACGGCGGACGAAATCTCGAGCGCGAGGTCCGGGGTCCCCTCGCCGCCCGGCTTGAGCACGCAGAAGATCCATGCGACCTCTCCCTTCACCTCGTGCGGGATCCCGATCGCCGCGGCTTCGGCGACCGCGCTGTGGGCGACCGCCGCCGACTCGAGCTCTGCCGGCCCGATTCGCTTGCCCGCGATGTTGAGCGTGTCGTCTGAGCGTCCATGCAGGAACCAGTAGCCGTCTTCGTCGATCGAAGCCCAGTCCCCGTGCGTCCAGACTCCCGGAAAGCGTCGCCAGTACGCGTCGAGGTAGCGCTCGTTGTCGCCCCAGACGCCGCGCGTCATTCCGGGCCATGGCCGTTTGCAGACGAGCTCGCCGACTTCGCCGCGCAACGAGGTCCCGTCCGGCCCGAACACGTCCATGTCCTGACCCAGCGCCGGGAAGCCGAGCGCGACAGGCTTCACGGGCTCGGTCACGCAGGTCGTGAGGAAGCACGCCCCGACTTCGGTGCCGCCGGAGCAGTTCACGATCGGCGTGTTGCCGCCGCCGACCTTCTCGAACAACCAGTGGTACGGATCGCGGTTCCACGGTTCCCCCGTCGTGCAGATCGCCTTCAACGTGGACAGGTCGGTTTCCGGGTCGCCTCTTGGGATCAGCGCGCGAACCAGCGTCGGGGAGACGCCGAGCATCGTCACGCGCTCGGACTCGATCAGCTTCCAGATGCGGTCGGCCGGAAAATCCGGCGCGCCTTCCGTGTACACGACGGTCGCTCCAGACGCGCCGCCGCCGACCACCGTCCACGGGCCCATGATCCAGCCCATGTCCGTGGCGAAGTGAATGCGGTCGCCGGGCTTGACGTTCGTCTGGTACGCAACCTCGCGTGCGATCGAGACGAGGAAGCCGCCCTGGACGTGCAGCGCGCCCTTCGGCTTCCCGGTCGTCCCTGACGTGTATGCGAGGAGGTAGGGATGTTCGGAATCGACTTGCCTCGGGATCAGATCTCCGGACGTGTTGTCGACGAGCTCGTCCCAGAAGCGATCACGCCCGATTGTCATCGGCACGTCCTCGAGCCCGAGACGCCGCCACACGACCGTGTGCGTGACCGTCGCCGCCGACTTGAGCGCCTCGTCGGCGATCTGCTTCATCGCCACCAGCTGTCCGCGCCGGAGTGACCCGTCGGCCGTGATCAGTGCCTTGGCCTTCGCATCCGCGAGCCGTGCGGCGATCGCCGGAGCGGCGAAGCCGGAGAAGATCGGGACCTGAACGGCGCCCAGGTGGGCGCAGGCGTGCGAGGCGATCGCGACCTGAGGAGACATCGGCAGGAAGATCCCGACCGCATCTCCCTCGCCGATGCCGATCGAGGCGAGCCCCTCGGCGAGGCGGAAGACCTCGTCGGAAAGCTCGCGCCAGGTGAGAGAGAGCCGGGCCCCGTCCTCGCCCTGCCAGATCGCGGCCTCCTGCTCGGCGAGCTCGCCGGCAGCCCACCTGTGGACGCAGTTCCAGGCGAGATTCAGCTTGCCGCCCGTGAACCAGGTCGCCCACTCGTTGCCGCGCGACGTGTCCACGACCCGCTCGCAGGGCTCGGAGAACTCGAGGCCGAGATCCTCGATCACGGCGGGCCAGAAGCGGTCAGGCTCCTCGACCGAGATCCGGTGCAGATCCGCGTAGCGCTCGACCCCGAGCCGCCGCGCGAGCCTGGTCAGGTTCGCGCTCTCGACGTCCTCGGCGGTCGGGCTCCAGATGAAGTCGGACACGGGCGAAGATTACGGATACCCCTACCACCTAGGTCGGGGACGGTTCTCTAACCTTTCTGGGATGCGTGCTCGACTCCTCACGCCTGAGAACCGCAAGTGGTTGACCCTCGTCGCCGTTTCGGTCGGCCTGTTCATGATCATGCTCGACAACACCGTCGTGAACGTGGCGTTGCCGTCGATCCAGCAGGACCTCGGCATCGGCATCTCGGAGCTCGAATGGGTCGTGAACGCCTACGCACTTACGTTCGGCGTGCTGCTCCTCAGCGGCGGGAAGCTCGCCGACCTGCTCGGCCGCCGGGCGATCTTCATCGCGGGCCTCGTGGTCTTCACCGGCGCGTCATTGTGGTGCGGCCTCGCCGGCGGCGCAGGGTCTCTCATCGCTGCACGCACCGTGCAAGGCGTAGGCGCCGCGTTGATGAATCCCGCGACCTTGTCGATCATCACCGCGACCTTCCCGCCGCGCCAGCGAGGAACCGCAATCGGCATCTGGGCCGGCGTCTCTGCGCTTGCGCTCGCGATCGGCCCGATCGTGGGCGGCCTCCTGACGGAGAAGGTCAACTGGAGCTGGATCTTCTTCATCAACATTCCCGTCGGCGTGCTCGGCGTGATCGCGGCGCGACTCTTCATCGACGAGACCAAGGACACGTCCAAAGAGCAGAGGCTCGACTTACCCGGACTGGTCACCTCGGCCGCCGGTCTCTTCGCCCTCACCTTCGGACTGATCGAGACGAACGATCATGCGTGGACTTCGACGCGTGTGCTCATGCTGTTCGCAATCGCAGTGGTGGCCCTGACCGCCTTCGTGCTGCTCGAGCTGCGCCAGCGTCTGCCGATGCTCGATCTCTCGCTGTTCCGGAATCCGACGTTCGCCGGCGCCAACGCCGCGATGCTGCTCGTCGGGCTCGCGATGTTCGGCATCTTCTTCTACAACTCGCTCTTGCTACAGGGCGTCCTCGGCTACAGCGCGATCGAGACCGGCGCATCGTTCCTCCCGATGACCGTTCTGATCATCCTCGTCGCTCCGGCCGCAGGCAGGTTCTCCGACCGAATCGGCGCGCGCTGGCTGATGGGGGCGGGGATGACCCTGCTCTCGCTCTCCCTGCTTCTCTTCGGGACGCTCGACGCCAACTCGTCCTTCTGGAACATCCTTCCGGGGCTGCTCGTGGGCGGCGTCGGGATGGCGGTCACGATGGCGCCGACGACGGCTGCGGCGATGGGCTCCGTTCCCGTCGCTCAGGCGGGTGTGGGCTCAGCGGTGATCAACAGCATGCGCCAGGTCGGCGGCTCGCTCGGGATCGCGATCATGGGCGCTCTCGTGGCCACGCGCGTCACCGTCCCGCCGACGAATCCACTGTGGCAAAGCGAGTTCGTGGGCGGCTATCACCGAGCGGTCCACCTGGGCGCCGCGCTCGTTCTCGTGGGCGCGATCATCTCGGTCGCGACCGTCCGCCGTCTGCCCCGCCACGAGGGCGCCGCAGAACCGGCCCTCGGCATCGAGGTGAACCAGCCCTGAAAAGAGGAAGACCCCCGGCTGCGGCTCCGGGGGTCGATTCCTGTTAGGCGACTCCGCCCTGTGTGGCGGTCTCCCCGGGACTTGGCTCTGCGGCCCAGCCACTCCCCTTGCGGATCCCACCTGGTGAAGCGCCTCCTGCAGCCGACCCTGGCGTCTGGCCCGGATGCAAGATGGCCTCACTGTAGGAGGCTTTTCGGGACCTGTCAAGTAGCTAGGTCAAGTGATTTGAGTTAGGCTTAGTTGACAGGTTTTCGGCCCGAGCATGACCTTTTTGGGGGATGCCCGAAAGGACAGGTTGAAGTTTTGTGAAGTATGTCGTCTACTTAGCCGCACGTGTCTGACTCGACCGCCATCCGTCAGGAACAGCGAGCCTCTGCCGCTCAGGCCGGGCTGAGGCTCGGCGAGCGCCTGCGCCAGCTCCGCGTTGCCGCCTCGATGACTCAGACAGATCTCGCGGGCGATCGGTTTTCCAAGGAGTACGTGAGCCAGATCGAGCGCGGCAAGACCCGTCCCACGCGCGAGACGATCGATTGGCTCGCGCAGCGGCTCGGCGTCGACGCAGGCTTTCTGGCGAACGGCGTCTCGGCCGATGAGCGCGGCCGTGTCGATGCAGCGCTTGCGCGTGCGGAGGCCTTGCTCGAGGCCCGCCGCAATGACGAGGCGCTCGAGGAGTTCGAGAGCATCCGAGCTGCCGTGCTGGCCACCGGCATGCAGGAGCTCGAGTCGCGTGCGCTCGCCGGTGAAGCGACCGTGCGAATGCGCCGCGGCGAGGTCCGCGAGGCGATCGCATTGCTCGAGCAGGCCCGCGCGCTCAGTGAGGGCACGTCCTTCTCGGATGTCGAGCGCTCCGACGTGCTCTTTCGGCTGGGCGTCGCCCGTTACAAGCTCAACAGCATCCAGACGGCAATCGGCCTCTTCGACGAGGCACTCAAGTTGGCCGAGCGCTCGGAGATTCCGTCAGACCAGCTGCGCTCGAACATCCTTGCCTGGCGCTCGCGCTGCTATCGCCGGCGCCGCGATCTCGAGGCTGCCCGCGAAGACGTCGAACGCGCACTCGAGCTGGCCGAAGGCCTGAGCGACAAGCGCACGGCCGCCGACGTCTACTTCCAGGCGTCGATCATCGCCGACCGCGAGGGGCACTGGGTCCTCGCGCGTTCCTATGCCGAGCGCGCCAAGGCGGCGTACGAGGAACTTTCGGATCGCAGCAACGTCGGCCGGCTGCTGAACAACCTCGGCGGGCTCAACTTCCTCCTCGGCCATTCCGAGGAGGCTGTGGGCCTCCTCAAGGACGCCGTTCGGATCGCCCTCGAAGTCGGAAACGACGCGGAGGCCGCACACGCGGTCAACGGCATCGCCCAGGTTCATCTGCGCACCGGCGACGTCACGCGGGCCGAGGAGCAGGCGCGGTACGCGCTCGAGTTGCTCGGGGACCGCGGTGACGAGATTGGTGAAATCGGCAATGCCCAGCTCGTGCTCGGCCGCGCGTTGCTCGAACAGGATCGGCTCGACGAGGCCGATGAGGCGTTCCAGGCCGGCGAGCGTGCATACGACCAGCTCTCGTCCGGGAGCCACCGTGCATCAGCGTGGGTCGCCCAGGGCGATCTCGCCACTCGCCGTGGTGACGATCGGGCTGCTGCCCGGCTCTACCGCCAGGCCGCCGACGCCCTGCAAGACGTTCGCTTCTAACCCCAGCTTTTCGAAAGGAGGTGACCAACATGTCCAGAGCTCGACTGATCTATTTCGCAGTTTTCGCAATCCTGATCGTGGCCGCGCTGCTGCCGGCGCTGAGCCTGTGGCCTGCAGGGCCGCACGACGGCGCAGAGATCTAGCGTGAAACCGTGCGCGCTTTGCTCGCCGTCGTTTCGCTGAGTAGCGTTGACGGCCGGCTGTGGCTCCTCGACGAGCCGTTCGAAGCGAGGCGCGCCGAGCCGGTGGGTCCCTGCTGTCTTCGACACTGGTTCGAACGGCTCATGCGCGTGGCCGTGGGACCTGCAAGGCTTCGCAACGAGTGTCTTCTGCAGGCGGAGATCCCGGGCTCGTCAGCGTACGCGAGGTGGCGGATCAGCTCGGCGTGCATCCTGAGACGGTCAGGCGGCTGATCCACGACGGCCGATTCGATGCGGTGCGCGTTGGCCGCGTCCTGCGCCTCCATCGCGAAGCGGTCGACAGCTTTCTCGCGCGGCAGCGCGTGAAGCCAACGCGTTTCCAAGCATAGGCAGCGGGAGATATCGCCCTGATGGGCGTCGGCTGTACGTCGGGCGGGTCGCCAGGAAGACGGGGCTGCTGTGCGTGCTGGGCGAGCTCGGCGTCTGGGGTGGCCGCCCGGCGACGCGGGAGGGCGCCCGCGAGTTCCGGCAGGCGCTCGAGCAGCTCGGCACGACCTACATCAAGCTCGGGCAACTCCTCTCCTCGCGCCCCGACCTCCTTCCGGACGTCTACATCGATGAACTCGAGAAGCTTGTCGACCATGTCCCCCCGGTGCCGTTCCCGGAAATCGAGCGCGTGATCGCGGAGGAGCTCTCCGCTGACGTCTTCGTCCGCATCGACCCAGAGCCCGTGGCAACGGCGTCGATCGCACAGGTGCACACCGCGCTGCTGAGCAGCAGCCGCGAAGTGATCGTCAAGGTGCGGAGGCCGGGGATCGAAGAGCAGATCGAGCTCGACCTCGCGCTCCTTCGCTCGACTGCCGAGCTCTTCGAGCGGCACTCGGAGCGGGCGCAGCTGCTGCACTCCCGCGCGCTCGCCGACGAGCTCGAAGCACACCTGCGCGCCGAGCTCGACTTCGTCGAAGAGGCGAACAACACAGAGATCATCGGCCGCGTGCTCCGCCGTTACGAAGATCTCGTCGTCCCCGAGGTGATTCACCCATACGTGACCGAGAAGGTGCTCGTGCTCGAACCGATCCACGGGCGGAAGGTCGACGCGGATCACGGGCTCGGACAGGAGCGTGCACAGGAGCTCGCGCGGCAGTTCTTCCGCGCCTTCGTCTATCAGGTGACCGTCGAAGGGGTGTACCACGCAGATCCGCACCGCGGCAACGTCCTGCTCACCACGGACGGACGACTCGCACTCGTGGACTTCGGGCTGCTCGGCCGGCTCGACGACGACACGCGCCGGAACCTGGCCCTGTTGCTCCTCGCCATCGCCCAGAACCGCGCGGACGACGTCGCCGATCTGATCATCGGGCTTTCGCGCACGAGCCTCGGCTCCGACGAGTCGGGCTTTCTGCAGGACATCAGGCGCAAGCTGCCGCGCTACCACGACCGGCCGCTCGCGAGGATCCGCGCGTGCGAAGCGCTCGCCGACCTGCAGCGGATCTCCTTCGAGCACGGGATCGGGTTGCCGACGACGTTCGCGCTCGTGGGGAAGACGCTCGCGCAAGCGGACTCCATCGCGCGCGTGCTTGATCCGGAGCTCGACCCGATCGCGCTGATGGAGGAGGACTCGCTCGAGGTGATGCTGAGCGAAGCCGAACGGCGGCTGGAGCCGAATCAGCTCTTCTCGTGGCTGTACACGCAGCTCGAGCCGCTCGGCCGCATGCCGCGCCGCGTCGGCCAGCTGGCCAACAGGCTCCAGACGGGCACGTTCAAGGTCGGCATCGTGCCCACGGACCTCGAGCCGCTCGAGCGCGTCATGCGATCGACGGCCAACCGCGTAGGTGGATCGGTGATCGTCGCAGCGTTGCTCGTCTCCTCGGCGCTGCTCGCGCGCGTGCATGATCTGCGCTGGATGGCCTTCGCCGGCTTCTGCTGCGCGTTCGCGCTCGGGCTCTATCTCCTCTGGAAGATCATTCGCACACCAGGCGAGCTTTAGGCGCCGAGATCAGCCGAGTCCACGCGCTCGATCACGACGTGGGGGAGCCGCGCGTATGGACTGAGCCGTAGCAGCGCGCGCACGACTTCGGCGCAGTCCTCCGGGCGGATCATGCGCTCCGGCGGGACCGGCGCCCATGAGGTCATCGGCGTGTCGACGAAGCCCGGGCTAAGCGCGGTCGCCCGGACGCCGTGCTTCTCTTCGTTGCGGTTGAGCGAGCCCGTGAAGTTGATCACGCCAGCCTTGGACGCGCCGTAGACCGACAGCTGTCCGGCCGGGCCTGTTCCGGCAATCGACGCGATGTTCACGATCAAACCGCGTGCTTCGCGCAAGAGCGGGAGCGCGGCCGCAGTCACCAGAATTGTTCCGCGCAGATTGATGTTGAGCTGCAGGTCGATGTGCTTCGTCTCGAGCTCGTCGACAGGGCCGGCGATCCCGACGCCGGCGGAGTTCACGAGCACGTCGAGCCGCCCGTATTGATCGCGATGCTCGACGACGAGGCGGCGGCAGTCCTCCTCCTTCCCAACGTCGGCGGCGACGGCATGAGCGCCGAGCGACTCCGCCGCGACGTCGACTTTCGCGCGCGTCCTGGCCGCGAGTGTCAGGGCGAAGCCGTTCTCACGCAGCATGCTCGCGATCGCGAACCCGATACCGGAAGAGCCGCCTGTAACGAGCGCCGCCTTGTCCACGCCGCCATCTTTTCAAGTCGGAAGGTTCCGCGCCGACCGTGCAGAACTCTTGCGTGGGGGATCCGAAAGGCTCCTCCTCTCCCCTGAAAGCCACGGGGGAACCACAATGGTTTCCCCGTGGCCAATCTTCTCGGCAGGCGGGAATAGAAGCGGTCACCAGGTCGTAACAACGGTGACCGACCGCAGTCTGTAGACGAAAGGCTCGCAGACCCCTACATTTCGCCATTCACCCCTCGGGAGGGCTGCTTTGGAAACCGAAACAGGACGCGTCAAACTGACAGACCTTGCCTCGTGCGGAGGGTGTGCCGCGAAGTATTCGGCGGCCCGTCTCGAGCAACTCCTTGCCGGCTTCGTTCCCGTGGAGGCGGAGAACCTCCTCGTCGGCCTGGCGCCTGCCGACGACGCCGCCGTGTATCGGTTGGACGACGAGCGGGCGCTCATCTTCACGCTCGACTTCTTCCCGCCGGTCGTTGACGATCCGGGCGACTATGGGGCGATCGCAGCGACGAATGCGCTCAACGACGTGTTCGCAATGGGAGGAACTCCGTTGCTGGCGCTCTCGATCGCTGCGTTCCCCGAAGAGCTGCCGATCGAGATGCTCGCGGAGATCTTTGCCGCTGCGGACGCGCAGGTGCGCGCTGCCGGCGGACTGCTTGCAGGCGGCCACACGATTCGCGATGCCGAGCCCAAGTACGGTCTCGCGGTCGTCGGCACGGTGCGTCCCGACAGGATCTGGCCGAAGAACGGCGCACGCCCCGGCGACGCGCTCTTCCTGACCAAGCCGCTCGGTACAGGGCTGATCATGACCGGCTACAAGCAGGGCAAGGCCGGCGACATGCAGCTCGAGCGTGCCATTCGGTGGATGCGCACGTTGAACAAAGATGCGGCCGAGGTGCTGCGCCCGCTCGAGCCCAACGCCGTCACGGATGTCACGGGCTTCGGGCTCTTCGGGCACGCCCACGAGGTCGCCGACCGCAGCGGCGTCTGCATCCGCCTCGAGTCGGGACGGTTCCCGGCCATCGACGGCGCCCTGGACGTCGCGCGCAAGGGCGTGCGAACGAGCGGCGACCCTCGCAACCGCGACTTCGCTGCAGCGCACGTGACCACCAACGACCTCTCCGACACGTTCGCCGCGCTCGGCTACGACCCGCAGACCGCCGGAGGCCTACTCGTGTCGCTTCCGGCGGAGCAGGGCGCCGCGCTCGAGGCCGAATTCGGGGCGCGGAGGCTTTTCGTTCGCAGGATCGGCCGCGTGGAGGAGGGCGCCGGCGTTTTCGTCGAGTGAGCGTCGGGATGATTCACGGGCGGTTCCAGCCCTTCCACAACGGACACCTCGAATACCTCCGCGGAGCAGCGGCGCAGTCCGACGAGGTGTTCGTCGGGATCACGAATCCCGATCCACAGCGCATCAAGGAAGAGCCGAGCGACCCGCTCCGCCACCTGCCCGAGTCGAATCCGTTCACGTACGTCGAGCGGCTACTGATGATCGAGGCTGTCGCCGAGGATGAAGGCATTCGCGCGCACGTGATTCCGTTCCCGGTGAACGAGCCCGAACTGTGGCCTGCGTACGTGCCGGCGGGCGTCACGCAATTCCTGCGACTGTTCTCCGAGTGGGGTGGCACGAAGCTCGATCGGATGCGTGAGGCCGGGTACGAGGTCGTGGTGCTCGACGAGAGCGTCGACAAGGAGATCTCCGGCATCGACGTTCGGGCGGCACTGCGTTCCGGCGGTGAGTGGGAAGCGCTGGTTCCGCCCGGCGTGGCACGCGTGATCCGGTCGTTCGAGCGCGTCTCGGCCTGATGCACCCGATCGTCGTCTTTCTGCTGGACGGGCTTGCCGACCGCGCACACGAGTCGCTCGGTGGGCGCAGTGGGCTGGAGGCAGCGAAGACTCCGAATCTCGATCGGCTTTGCTCTTCGGGCTCATGCGGTGTCCTGTATGCGATCGGCCCGGGGCGCGCGCCCTCCAGCGAGGTCGCCCACTGGTCGATGTTCGGCTACCGCCCCGACGAGTTCCCCGGCCGCGGCGTCTTCGAGGCTCTCGGTCGTGGACAGGAAGTGAGTGCCGAGCACGTCTTTGCCTACGCCGCGCTCCGGCCGGCTGAGCGCCGTGACGACGGTTGGTGGCTCACCGGCCGACCGGATCCCGACCGGGATGCGGAGGAAGCGGAGCGACTCGTCGAACTGTGCGACGGGATCACTATCGACGGCCTGACCTTCTCACTCGACCACGTCTGGCGGGGCGAGGCGGTTCTGCGCGTCGCCGGAGGCGCGGACGAGCGCGTGACCGACAGTGACGCCTTCTTCCGCGACCGTCATCCAATGCTGCGCCCGCAGGCGGTCGTCCCCAAGGCGGAGCGAACGGCCCGTGCAGCAGAGGAGTGGAGCCGCGAAGTGATGCGACGGCTGGAGGGCGAGCGCTTCAACGTGATCACACTGAAGTGGTGGGGCAGGCCGCGCACGGTCCCGACGTTCGAGCAGCGACACGGGCTACATGGAACCTTCATCGCGAGCTCGGCGTTCCTGCGCGGCCTTGCGCTCGCCGTCGGCCTCGCTCCGCGCGAGGAGCCCGAGACTTCCGATGCGGCCGCGGATCTGCGTGGCCGGGTTGCGCTCGCGCGGGAACGGCTCGATGCGGGAGACACATTCATCTTCTGCCACGTCAAGAGCGCGGACGCCGCGGGACACACGAAGGACCCTCGACAGAAGCGGGAGATGATCGAGACCCTCGACGGGGCACTCGGCGCCTTGCCGACCGACCGCGCGATCGTCTGCGTCACCGGGGATCACGCGACACCCGCGTCGCCGGACGTCATCCACTCCGGTGATCCGGTTCCCTTCGTCGTTTCGGGCCCCGGAGTGCGCGCAGACCGCGTGAGCGAGTTCGGAGAGTCGACCTGCGCCGAGGGGATGCTCGGTCACCTGCGCGGCCCGGACGTGATGCCCGTGCTCCTGAACGCCGCCGACCGCCCGCTGTTCCTCGGCTCGCGCCCGACGCCGTTCGAAGGCGCGGACGGCTACCCGGCGATTCTCGATCCCCTCTGAATAGACTCGAAGCCGTGCACGCCCAGCCCACGGCGCTCGCTCGGCTTCGGGCGCTCGTTCTCACCCCTGCCCAGCCCTATCCACTCGTGCTCGCGCAACTCGGGGCGCTGTGGCTGATCATCGGCACTGGGGCTGCGGTCCGGCTCACCGACTCCGGTCTCGGCTGCAGGGCGTGGCCCGGCTGCGAAGCGGGGCATCCGCTACCGGCGAAGGACGCGCACGCGTTCGTCGAGTTTGGCAACCGCCTCGTCGGCGGCGTGACGATCGTCGTGACGCTGCTCGCCTGGCTCGCCGTGCGGCGCGTGCCCGGCCTGCCACTGTGGGTTCGGCGCATCGCACTTGCCGTGTTCCTTGGGACACTGGCGCAGGCGCCGATCGGCCTCCTTGCGATCGCGACCGATCTGCGCTGGCCGATCGTGATGGTTCATCTGCTGCTCTCGATCGCATTGCTCGCGGGCGCGACGATTCTCGTCCTCGAGGTCCGCTCGGCGGTCGTGGGCCGGGTCGAGCCGCTCGTTCCTCCGGAGCTGCGTCGGCTCGGGCTCGCGTTCGTGACCGCGGGCTTCGTGCTCATCGTCAGCGGGGCGCTTGCAACTGCGTCCGGCCCGCACTCCGGCGGGGGCGCGGCCGACAAGATCGACCGCCTGGGACGCCTCGAGCCGATCGTTTACGTCCACGGCGCGATCGTGGGAGTGTTCCTGCTGACCTTCATCTTCAGCCTGGGCTACCTCGCCGCGCGCCGCGATCGCGCGCCGCGCCTCTTGAAGTTCGGTGCTGCCCTGTTTGTGGTCCTGCTCGCCCAGATGGGGCTCGGAGAGCTGCAGTGGCGCACACACCTGCCGTGGGGGCTGGTGCTCCTGCACGTCTTCCTGGCGGCCACCGTCTGGGTGGGCACGGTCGCCCTCGCGACGCTGTTCTTCCGGCCGAACGTAGACTTCGCCGATCGCTGACGAACTTCGCATCGTCACTCGGCCCAGCCTGCGCGAGCCGGTTCTGATCGCAGCATTTCGCGGCTGGAACGACGGCGGCCAGGGTGCCTCGCTCGCGGGCGGCTACCTCGCCAAGATCTGGGAGGCGGACCGTTTCGCCGACATCGAGCCGGAGAACTTCTTCGACTTCCAGGCCACCCGTCCGCATGTCTCGCTCGTCGACGGTCAGACGCGGCACATCGAGTGGCCGGAGAACGCCTTCTACCACGCGCCGATTCCGGGCGTCGATCGTGACGCGGTCTTGTTGCTCGGGATCGAGCCGAATCTGCGCTGGCAGACCTTCACCGACATGATCGCCGAGCTTGCACGCGAGCTCGGCGTCGAGATGATGGTCACGCTCGGATCGTTGCTCGCCGACGTGCCGCACACCAGACCGTCGCCGGTGACCGGTGGGGCGACCGATCAGGAACTGATCGAGCGGCTCGGCCTGCAGCGCTCGCGTTACGAAGGGCCGACCGGCATCGTGGGCGTGCTCCACGACGCGTTCAACCGGTCGAGCATTCCGTCGGTCAGCCTCTGGGCGGCGGTCCCCCATTACGTCTCGCTGGCGCCGAGCCCTCGCGCCGCGCTCGCGCTCTGCCAGCGCCTGGGCGACGTCCTCGGGACGCAGATCGACACGTCGGAGCTCGAAGAGGCCTCGGAGCGCTACAGCGAGCAGGTGAGCGAGGCGGTCTCCTCCGACGATGAGACCTCGGCGTACGTCGAGGAGCTCGAGCAGCGCGCCGAGCTGCTGGAAGACGAGGAGGACATCCCCTCCGGCGAGTCACTTGCGGCCGAGCTCACGCGCTTCCTTCGCGAGCGCGAGCGCGGCAACGGCGGGCCCGAACGCGGGCCCTCCGAACAGCCCTAGCCGAACGTAAAGGCGTACGCAGCCAAGCCCTGCGTGAAGCTGAGCTCGAGCAGGCGGTCCGAGGCGCGTTTCTGCGTTACGACCGTGTAGAGCCTGTCGCCATCGATTCGCACAGCTTGCTGCCGCTTGCCGTTCAGCTTGACCGTCACGAATCCCCGGCCGGTGAGAACGAGATGCACCGTGCGCGCCTGGAAGTGCAGGCGTAGGCGTGCGTTGTCTCCGGCGACGATCCGCTCTCCTTCGACCTTCCACATTCCCGAGTACGCATACGAGTCTTGCGTGAGCGACGGCGGGAACTGGTACGCAGCCGGCCGGTCCGTTCGCAACGGCGAGCCCATGTAGTTGCCGATACGCAGATAGCCGAGATATGACTCGGGGGTGCGTAGCTCGCGCGGCGTGCGGTCAGCGCCAGGTCCGGCCTGCGGCAGCTGACCAGCGTTGCCGGCCTCGAGTAAGAGACGGATGTTCCGCTCGGTTTGCGCGTAGTCCCCTTCGCCGAAATGGATGTGACGTACTCGTCCTGCCTGGTCGACCAGGTAGTCCGCAGGCCAGTAGTTGTTTGCGTACGCCTTCCAGGTTCCGTAGCTGTTGTCGAGCGCAACCGGGTAGCGAACGCCCAGGCGCTTGACCGCTCCGCGGACGTTGCCGAGATCGTGCTCGAATGCAAACTCCGGCGTATGCACGCCGAGGATGACGAGACCCTTCGAGCGGTAGCGCGCGTCCCACGCTTTCAGATACGGGAGCGTGCGCAGGCAATTGATGCACGAGTACGTCCAGAAGTCGACGAGCACCACCTTGCCGCGGAGCCTGGGGAGGCTGAGCGGGCGCGAGTTGACCCACGCCGAGATGTCGTGGACGTCGGGCGCGGCACCGTAGTCCTTCAGCGGCACCTTGCCGAGCTGCGATGCCAGCTGCTGCCCGCGCGCAACGAAGACCGGTTTGGTCTTCCCTCCTAGCCGGTCGAGCCGGTTCTTCGCCGCCGAGGTCCCCTCAATCGCGTCCTGCGCCCACTGTGCATAGCCTGGCACCTTCGTCTGGAGGTTCTCTGCCCAGCCCTGATAGATCACGACTGCGGCCGCGGCCATGAGCACGCCACCTGCGGTGCGAATCGTCTGTGCGCGCTCCCTGAACCGCTCGGCCAGACGGCGGCTTCCGAGTGCGATCGCCAGCATCGGGAGTGCCGCACCGAGCGCGTACGCGATCGCGATCGCGACGATCCACCAGCCGACGCGATCTGTCGCGACGTTCGCCGTCAGTGCGGCGAGCACCGGGCCCCCACACGGGACGAACACGAGTCCTAGACTGGCACCAAGCAGGAAGCCGCCGCCCAGGTCGCCCGCGCGACGGCGCGTGAGGACACGGAACGGACGCTCCACGAACTCGCCGGCCTTCCGCACGATCAACGTCACGGCGAGCAGGAGAAGCAGGATTGCGCCAATCTGGATCTGGTGCTTCGCGCTGATCCCGATGAGTCCCCACAACCATGCCCCGGCGAGCAAGAACGAAGTGAACGTTGTGACGAGGCCAACGGCAATCGCGTACGGGCGTCGCTTCGTTCCCCCGCCCCCGCCGGCCAGCACGATAGGCAGCACGGGAAGGATGCAGGGCGTGCACGCGGTGATGACGCCCGCCGCGAACGCGATCGGGACGAGGATGAGCACCCTGGTTAGTCGTTCTTAGGCGGCTGGCGTTTCAGCGGATGCAGGCTTGGCCTTGGGGGCGGGTTTCTTTCTGGGCCGCGGTTTCGGCTTCGTCTGCTCCGCGGGCTCGACCTGCTGCCCCTGCCCCTGTGGTGCTTGCGCCTGCTGCTGCTGCTGCTGGCCCTGCTGCTGCGGCGCGCCGCTCTTCTTGCGCTTGCGTCGCTTCCTGCGTCGGGAGCGCCCCGACGTTACCTTCGGCTGTGGAAGATTCTCCGCCAGCGCGCCGGCGACTTCCCGCACCGTGCCCAGGCGCTCGCGTGCCGCCTCGATCAGCTGCGTTGCCCGCGGCGTATACCCCTCGGCGGACGCGAGCAAGGCGGCTCCGACCGCAATGGGTAGCTCGAGCGCCGCGTTGACCAGCTTCGCCGCGTTCTCCTCGTGCCTGTGACCGCGTGAATTGGCGAGAGCTCCGAGGAGCCGCTTCGCCTCCGGGAACTCCGCACTGGCGCGGCGGTCCTGCACTTTGCGCGAGGCGCGCGCAAGGCGCCACGTCCAGCGCTCCAAGATCTGATCCGGTGCGTCGGCCTTTCCTTCTGCGATCGCGCGCAGCATGACGCGGACACCGCCCATGCGGTCCTTCTCCCACGTCGGCGCCTGAGTGACCAGCGTCACGAGATCGTCGAAGTCGGCACGCTCTACCGTCATCGACACGCGGTCCGAGAGAGCGATGATGCGGAGGCGGCGGTTCGGGTTCTCCGCAGCGCATGTCGCGAGGAACTGTTCGAGGCACGCCTTCGATGCACCGCGTGCCGTTAGCTTCTCTACGAACGCAGCTCGCTCGTCGAAGCGAATCTGGCGTCCCGCGATCGTCGCCCAGTAGCGCTGCTCGTCCTCGTCGAGATACTTCGGGTCGACGCGCTGCCACTCTCGTGTGATCACGGCGAGCCGGCGCCGCACGTCGGGTGTGACCGGAACGAGCCATGGGGCCGGAGTGAGCTTGCGTCGTGCCCGACGCTGGACCCTCCGGCGCGGCGCGGGCGTGACACGCGCGCCCTCGCGGTAGAAGTCGGCGTCGAGCAACGAGTGCAGCGAGATCACGCGCTCGTTGTGCGTCGCCGCCTTCGGGACGAAATCGACGACGATCCCGGCCTCCTTGCGTGGATGCGTGCGCATGATCCGGCCGATCCGCTGTTGATACACGCGTCGCGAGGCTGTCGGCGCGAGATGCATGCAGATGGTTGCGCGCGGAGAGTTCCAGCCCTCGGCGAGCAGCATCGCGTTGATTAGGACATTGATCTCACCGCGCTCGTAGGCAGCGAGAGTCTCGGCGAGCCGCACCGGCGGTGTGCGGCCGGAGACGGCCTCAGCCTTGAGGCCCACCGCGCGAAACTCTTTGGCGAGGTTGTAGGCGTGGTCGACGCCGGCGGCGTAGACGATGCCCGGCGTGTTGTCGAAGCGCTCGCGATACAGGGACGCGGCAGCCTGGTTCAACGCCTGGTGGTCGAGTGTCTTCGCCAGGACCTCCTGGTCGAAGTCGCCGCCGACGATCGGCACCTGGTTGATCGCGGCGACGGGCGGAACGCGTAGGTCGCGCAACGGTGCGATCAACCCGCGCCGTGCTGCGTCCTGCAGCGGTAGATCGTCGACCGAAGCAGGGAAGACGTCCGACACCTGCTTCGCGATCAGTTGTTCCGTCGCCGTCATGCCGATGTAGAGCGGTTCCGGGAACGATCGGATCGCTGCGCTCGTCTTCTCGCCCAGAGCTGTGTGAGCCTCGTCGCAGATGATGAGTTGGTACGCCTCGCGCGAGATCGAGTCGTGGTGACGTGCGAACCACGCGTAGGTCTGAATGGTGAGCGGGTTGCCGTCTCGCAGCGATTCCTTGCCGCGCTCGACAGCGGGGGCGAAGCGGTCGCTGTAACCCTCGTCGGTGAGGTCGCGCTGGAACTGCGAGACGAGCAGGCGGCGGTGCGTGAGGATCAGGACGCCGAGTGAGCGCGCGGCCTCCACGAAGCCGGCCGCCGCAATCGTCTTGCCCGATGCGGTCGGATGGCGGAACCGGTAGCGCCGGACCGCACCCGGGTCCGGGCCCGTGTAGTGCTCGTCCTCCTCTGCCTCTTCGTCGAGAACGTCCTCGACGGAGTCCTCCGCCGGCTCGTCCTCGTCCTCCACTTCAGCCTCGACGACCCCGGCGACGGCGCCGTTTCCGTTTCCGTTTGGCTCCGCTTCCTTCTCGTGCGACGCGATCAGCTCTGTGAGCATCCCGGCGAGCGCGTCGATCTGGTGGCGGCGCAGCTCGGTGCCGGAGGCGAGGTGCGGTTTCTCCTCGGCGAGCACCCGCTCGAGACCGAGCATGAGGCCGTACTCGACCTTCCAGCCGGATGAGGGCGTGCGACGTCCGCCCTCGATCTCTGCGAGGGCGTCGTCTAGCGCGCGCCGGCGGGATGTGGCCGGCGCCAGGACCTTGGCGGGATCCTCGCCCTCACGAATGAAAGGCTCGCCCGCCCAGGCTTCGGCTCGGAGGGCGTCGACCATCAGGCCGTCCGTCGCCTCCGACGCTGTGGTCGGTTGCTCTTTGATCTCCTGCATGGACGCAGCGTCTAAAAGCGCTGCACTTGTAAGAAAAGGCGACCCCGCGAATCCCCAAGGCGGGCGTCGTGCAACCAGTATATCGACCGGGGGCCTAGGTGCCGAGGCCCCCGAAGACGGCAAACGGGTTCTGGGGCTGCACCTCGTAGACCAGCTCCCCGCCCGGCTCGACCTCGCCGTGGATCCTGCGGGCGAGCTCGACGGCCTCCTCTCGGCTTCCGGTGCCCGCGATCACGTACGTGAACGTGCGGGAGACGTCGTAGCCCTCACTCCGGAGCTGCTACGCGAGGTCATGGGCCTCTCGGAGGCTGTCCGCCTCGACCCGCACCTCCCACGGCGCGTAGCCTCGTTGCAGAAGCTCTTCCTCGACGTCGGGCTGCTCGGGGTCGTCGTTCCAGCGCTCCTCGTCGTGGAGCCAGCGCTCGGTCACGAAGCGGGACGGCGTCAGTCCCAGGTCGTTCAGCTCGCTGTCGACAATGCGCGCGGCCAGCTCGGCCTGCATGCCGGTGGCCGCGTAGACGAACACTGTGTCGCCGTCCTGTGAGACCGCAAGCCGGTGCTCGCGCAGCTCATCGGCGAGCTCGTCGGCGCCACTCTGCCGCAACCCGAGCCGGCCGAGCAAGTCCTGCGCACCTCCCTCGTCAGGAAGCTCGATTCGAATTCGCCAGTCATCGTGCGCCATGGTGGGAGCCTACTTCGCGCGGACCTCGTCACAGGAACGTACCCGTGCCTGGCACCGGTACGGTCCGCGGGAGCCTGCATGGCCTGCGACGGTAGCGGCTTCTGCGACGAAGGTGGCACCTTCTCGTACCCGTGCCTGGCACCGGTACGGTCCGGTCAGGCAGGGGCCGCAGCCGCCAGGTCGGTAAACGTATGCCCGAAGAGGCGCTCCGACATGCCGATCTGGTCGAGGTGCTTCGTGATCCCGCCGAGGAAGAACGGCCAGCCGGCGCCGAGCAGGAGGCCCGTGTCGACGTCGGCCGCTTCGGTGACGACGCCTTCCTCGAGCAGGAGGTGGATCTCGTCCGCTACGGCCTCGAGAACGTCCTCGACGATCTGCTCCCGTGTGCGCGGCGAGTCCTCGAGAACGACCGGCTCGCCGCCGTCGGCGATCGCCGCCAGCGCGGGCGAGAGCGGGAAGCGGTCCGGGAACGCGTCGTGCATCCGTTCGAGCACGTGATTGGCGACGCGCGGGCCGACCATCTGGAGTAGGACGGACGGCGCCATCGGCATACCGAGTGACATGACCGCCTCGTCGACCTCTTCGACGGGAGTGCCGTGCTCAACCGCGTCCATGATCACGCGCGTCATCCGCGTCAGCACTCGGTTGACGACAAAGCCCGGTGCGTCGTTGACGAGGATCGGCCGCTTGCCCAGCTTCTCGCCGACGTCCCACACGGTCGCGAGCGTCACGTCGTCGGTCTCGGCGGCGCGCACGACCTCGAGCAGCGGCATCAGCCCGACCGGGTTGAAGAAGTGCATGCCGGCGACGCGTTCGGGCCGGCGCAGGTCGGCGGCCATGCCCGTGATCGAAAGGGCCGACGTGTTCGTTGCGAGCACGCACTCGTCCCGCACCACCTGCTCGAGCTCTGCGAAGACCTGCTTCTTGACGCCCAGTTCCTCGAACACCGCCTCGAGCACGAGGTCGCAGTCGGCGAAGCCGTCGTAGTCCGTGCTCCCCGAGAAGAGCGAGGCGAGGAAACGCCCCTTGCCCTCGTCGTAGCGGCCCTTGGCGACCTGGCTGTCGATCCCCGCGCGGATATCGGCGAGCGCCTCGTCGACGATCTCCTGCTTCACGTCGCGGATCACAATCGGCACTTCGAACCGGCGCAAGAACAGTGTCGCGATCTGCCGTGCCATCAGGCCGGCGCCGACGATGCCGATCCTGTTGACCTTCAGCGGCGGCGCGGTGGGACGAGCCGGGTGCCTCTTCGCGCGCAGCTCGACGAGCTGAAACGCGTAGAGCGACGCCTGTGCCTGCGGGCCGGGAAGGAGCTCGCCGATTGCTTCTTGCTCGCGCTCGTAGCCCTCCTCGATCGTCCACTCCTGTGCGCCGGCGATCAGGTCGAGTGCGGCGTACGGTGCCGGCGCCGCGCCGTGCACCGTGTCGTCCACGGCCGTGCGCGCCCGCCGGAAAATCGTCTCTGCGTCGGACCAGTCGGGCTTGGGCCGCTCGAGCGGCCGGTCGGCGAGCTCCCGCGCGAATGCCAGCGATTCATCGACAAACTCCGCCGGCTCGTACAGCCGGTCGGCAATGCCGAGCTCCGCGACCTGCGGGCCTGTCAGCATCCGGTTCTGTCGCAGGGGATTCGACACGATCACCGTGATCGCGGTCTCCGGTCCGACGAGGCGCGGCAGAAGCTGCGTTCCGCCCCACGCGGGAAAGAGGCCGAGGAAGACCTCCGGAAACGCAAAGTGGCGAACCCCGGTCGAGATGGTTCGCGCGGTGCAGTGCAACGCCAGCTCGACACCGCCGCCGAGACAGGCGCCGTTGATCGCGGCGACCGTCGGGAACGGCAACGAGCTGAGTCGCCCGAACAGCTCGTGTCCCGCGCGCGCCCCCTCGATCGCGCGCTCGGGCGTGATGTCCGGGAACTCCGTAATGTCCGCGCCCGCAGCGAAGACGAACGGCTTGCCGGTGATCACCGCAGCGCTGAAATCCGCGCCCTCGAGTTCTCCGAGCAGACGGTCGAGCGACTCGAGCGCCTCCTGCCCGAAGAAGGTCGGCTTCGTCCAGTCCTCGCCGTTGTCGATCGTCACGAGCGCGACGTCGCGCGCGCGCGTGAGCTTGAACTCAGTGACTGGTGCCAAGGTTCTCCCACAAGAGCGCAGCACCCATGCCCATGCCAACACAAAGTGCGGTCAAGCCGTAGCGCACGTCGGGCCGTTCCTTGAAGCCGTACGCGAGCTGCGCCATCAGGCGCACGCCGGTCGCAGCGAGTGGATGCCCGCAGGCGATCGCGCCGCCGTACGGGTTGAGGCGTGGATCCTCCGGATCGACGCCCATCCCGTCGCACCACGTCAGCACCTGCACGGCGAACGGCTCGTTCAGCTCGAAAAGCCCGATGTCATCGAGCGCCAGGCCTGTTTGCTGGAGCACGCGCTTCGTCGCCGGAATCGGTCCGATGCCCATCAGTTCCGGCTCGACGCTCGCGAACCCGAACGCGACGAGGCGCATCTTGGGATCGAGCCCGAGCTCCGCCGCGGTCTCCTCCGCGGCGAGGAAGCAGGCCGTTGCCCCGTCGGTGAGCCCCGCAGAGTTCCCGGCAGTGACACGCCCGCCGGCGCGGAACGGCGTGCGCAGACCGGCGAGGGCTTCGAGCGTCGTGTCCGGACGGAGAAATTCGTCGCTGGCGGCGAGCTTCCAGCCTTCGTCTGTGAACACGCTCATCGGCACGACGGTTTCGCGCATGACGTCGTTCGACCACGCTGCAGCGGCGCGCCGCTGGGACTGGACTGCGAACGCGTCTGCATCGGCTTTCGTGATCTGCGGAAAGCAGTCGTGCAGGTTCTCGGCGGTTGCGCCCATCGTCACCGCGGACGTGTCGACGAGGCGCTCGGACACAAAGCGCGGATTGAAGTCGACGTCCTCTCCCATCGGGTGGTGACCCATGTGCTCGACGCCGCCGGCGAGCACGATGTCGCACGCGCCGTACGCGATCTCACCGGCTCCGGCGGTGACTGCGGTCAGGGCGCCGGCGCACATGCGGTCGACCGCGAAGCCGGGAACGGACTGTGGGATACCGGCGAGGAGCGCGACGTCGCGTCCAAGGGTCAACCCCTGGTCGCCGACTTGGGCAGTGGCCGCGTAGACGACGTCGCCGATCCGCTCCGGCGGAATCTCCGGATTGCGGCGCAGCAGCACGCGCACGACCTTGACGGCCATGTCATCGGCGCGCGTCTTCCAGAAGATGCCCTGCGGCCCGGCTCGGCCGAAGGCCGTGCGCACGCCGTCGACGAACACGACCTCACGACGTTCCATCAGGCGAGTCTACGCCGAGGCTTCGAGTTGCTCGCGCAGGTCCTCGAGCTCCCAGCAGTTCGCGGCGAGCGGATCGCGGTGGAACTGGATCAGGAGCGTGCCGCCGGTCTCGAGTTTGCCCTCGCGGCAGGCGTTCAGCAGGCGGCGGTACGGGTCCAGCCCGTCGCCAGGTGCGTAGACCGCCTCGGGCGGTTCGTTCTCATAGCGCGGATCGGGCTTGCTCGCCGAGAGATACGGCAGGTTCGCAACGACGAGGTTGACCGGCTCTGTGAGCGGCTCGAGCAAGTCTCCCTGGACCACATGCACGCGATCCTCGACGCCGTGGAGCTTCGCGTTCTCCCGCGCGAGCTCGACCGCGGCCGGGCTCGTGTCGGTTGCCCACACCTCGAGGTTCGGGCGGTTGACGGCGAGCGCGATCGCCACCGCGCCGCTGCCCGTGCCGACGTCGGCGATGCGCATCGGCACTCCGTCGATCCGCTGAAGGGCCTCATCGACGAGCCTTTCCGTCGAGGCGCGGGGAGTGAACACCTGTCCGGGGGCGGTCAGCAGCGGGAGATCGTAGAAGGACGTTTTCATAAGCTCTTGCCGTGGTGGACTGGGCGGAGCACGCACGGCGTGAAGACGCACGGTACCGGGATGGCGAGGCGCGACTGCCGGATGCGGACGATCAGGACTCCCGCCAGCGCCAACTGACGCGGATGGGCAACGCCGCCGCAGGCGTGGGTCTGGCACGGCTCATGGGTGGCGATACGGAGGAAGCGCGTGAATGGTTCGCAAGGGCTGTCGAGCGTTACCGGGAGAGCTATCAACTCGCGCCGCCCGGAAGCTGGGGGAGGCCGATCGCGATCCTCAAGGCGCGCATCCTCGCCGGCGACTGGGACGGCGCGGAGTCCGACGCACGCTGGACGCTGGGGCAGGGCGCCGCCGACTCGGAGTCGCCGATCGGTTGGTACGCGGCGACACTCGCTCTGCTCGTGCTCGGCCGCGACGAGGAAGTGCGTGTGCTCGCGGACGGGCTGCGAAACCGCGACGACTTTCCTGCGCCTGTCGGAGACGCGCTCGCGTACATCGCGGCCGAGAACCTGCTCGGGTACAGCAAGGCGATCGGGGCCGTGCTCGAATCCTTCGAGACGCGCGAGGACTACCTCGAGGATCTCCCCGCAGCCGACACGGTCGTCGTGTTGCAGGCACTCGCGGCGCGCCACGACCTGGCTGTCGAGCTCAGCTCGCCGCTGTTGCCCCGGTCCTAGTGCGCGGGCGGGTGCGCGAACATAGTCAGGACGATCTTATCGGCGTCGTCGTCCTCGAGGTCGCGCGCTGCACCCAGGAACGTCGACATCAGCTCGAGCGCGCGTTCGATCGTCAACTTCACCTCGAGCTGGGCACTCCGAAACGTGCCGTCGGCTGAATAGAGCGCGTGCGCACGCTGTACCTGGTCGATCATCGCCGCCTGGATGTCCTTGGCGCCGCCTGCTGCAAGCAGCTCGGGCGCAACGCGGAAGATCTTCGCCACGGCGCGGTACGGCTTCTCGCGTCCGCGCCCGTTCTCGTCGGCGAGCTCGATCAATCCCGCCTTGAGCAGCATGCGCACGTGGAAGTGCAGATGGCCGGGATCCACTCCGAGTCGCTGGGCGAGCTCCCGGTTTGTGAGCCGCGAATCTCCTTCTGTGCCGAGCATCTCGAGCACCCGCACCCGCAGCGGGTGGCCGAGCGCCTTTAGCTGCTCAGGCTTGTCGAGTACCAGCGTCTCTTGCAAAAACAGCCTGCCCCCTTGGTCTTCCCCCGGGGCACTTCTACATATAGAGGCGGGCCTGTCAAGGCCGAAGGTTGGCTGCAGCAGCGCGATCGAGGATTGCGGTGGTTCTGCCATTGCGCGCGCGGACGAGGCTGGCGGGCGTCTCAGGGCTTGGTGCCGACGCAAAAACACGGCGTGCCGCCTCGGCCTTTCCGGCACCTGAGAGAGCAAAGACGATTTCGCGCGCGCTGTTCAGGGCGGGGATGCTCAGCGTGACCCGGTCGACGAAGGGCTCCAGCCCGGGCTCCGCAGGGAGCACCCGCTTGCTCTGCTGCAGGGTCGGTGCATTCGGGAACAGGGACGCGACGTGACCGTCCTTGCCGACACCGAGCAGCTCGAGGTCGAAGACGGTGTCGCCGAGCTCTAGCTCGTAGTCGGTGGCGGCTCTCTCCTTCGCGAGCTCGCCCTTGATGCGGTGGACGGCGCGCGGGTTGCACTCGAGCCGGTCGAGCAGCGTGCGTTTTGCAAGGGCGTAGTTCGAAAGGTCGTCGTCGGGGGGCACGCAGCGCTCGTCGCTCCACCAGATCTCCGTCTTGCTCCAGTCGGGCTCGCGCCTTGCCGCTTCTTCGTAGGCCTGCTCGGGTGTCGTGCCACCCGTGAGCGCGATGTGTCCGCCTGCGCGCGCCGCGTGTGCCAGCCGCTCGGCCACCACCGCGGCGACCTCGGTCGCGTCCTCGACGATGACGAGCTCGACGTCGCCGCTCAGGAGTCGCCCGCCGCGAGCTCTTTCGACCGTTCCATTGCCGCTTGAATGGCGTTGAGGAACGCAGCGCGCACCCCGGCTTGTTCGAGCTCGCGGATCGCGTAAATCGTGGTCCCGCCCGGCGACGTCACCGCTTCGCGCAGCTCGACCGGATGCATCTCCTCGTCGCGCAGGAGCTTTGCGGTGCCGAGCATCGTCTGGACGACGAGCTGCGTCGACGTCTCCCGTCCGAGCCCGAGCAGGATGCCCGCATCGATCATTGCTTCCGCGAGCAGTGCGAAGTACGCAGGCCCCGAACCGGACACTGCCGTGACGGCGTCCATGTAGCGCTCCGGGACGCGCACAACGCGGCCCAGATGTGAGAGCACGTCCTCGGCGATGTCGAGCTGCTCGTCGCCGGCGTGTGCCCCAGCACAGATGCCGGCGATTCCCTCGTGCACGAGAGCGGGGGCGTTCGGCATGGCCCGCACGACCGGCACTCCCGGTGCGAGACGTGCCTCGATCTGTGCGGTCGGGATCGCCGCGGCGATGGAGAGGATCGTCTGCTCGGGCGCCAGCAGCCCGCCGATCTCGCCGAGCAGGACGTCGAAGTCCTGCGGCTTGACTGCGATCACGACGAGCCCGGCATCGGCGACCGCTTCGGCGTTGGAGAGGGTTGCCTTGACACCGTGGCGGTCGGCGAGCTCCTTCAGCCGCTCCTCACGGCGGCCCGTGACGACGATGTCTCCGGGTTTCCGCCAGCCCGAGCTGAGCAGCCCTGCCAGCAGGGACTCGCCGATCCGCCCGGCCCCAAGAATCGCGATCTTCCGGTTCGTAGCCACGCACGCAGTCTAAGGTGGCGCCGCCAAACAGCTGGGGTCAGACCCTTGCCGTTCGGTACATGTCGAGGGGCGCCGCGACCCGTCAGGCTTGGGTCAGACCCCTTGCCCTTCGGTACGTGGCAAGTGTCGCCTCGTCTCGAAAGACGAAGCGCACGATGTGGACGGAGGGATGGTCTGCAAGCGCCGACTGCGTCGCGCCGAGTGCGACCGGAGCTGCGAGCTCCACCGGGTAGCCGTACGCACCGGTCGAGATCGCCGGGAACGCGACCGACCCGCAGCCAAGCTCGTCTGCGAGCTCGATCGCGCGGCGATGACAGGACGCGAGTAGCTCGGCTTCGCCGTCGGCGCCGCCGCGCCAGATCGGGCCGACGGCGTGGAACACATGTCTCGCCGGCAGCGCCCCGCCCGAGGTCGGCTTCACGTTTCCCGGGTCGCAACCGCCGAGCAGGCGGCACTCCTCCAGGATCGACGGCCCACCCGCACGGTGGATCGCGCCGTCCACGCCGCCGCCGCCGAGCAAGCCGGGATTGGCCGCGTTGACGATTGCGTCGACCTCCTGCTCCGTGATGTCGCCGAGGACGAGCTCGATCACGCGTACGCCGCCCGCGGGAAACGGACGGGCCGTTCCTCGGGGAGCGGAATCAGCCCGTGCTTGAAGCCCATCATCAGGTACAGGCCGGCCAGGCCGCCCCATTCGCCGTAGGGCGCAAGCAGCTCGCCCGTCTCGTGCGCCTCCACCCAGCAGCCGCGCAGTCGCGACATCAGCTTCACCAGCGTGAGGTCTCCGACCAGTCCGCGCTCGTGGCGCCCGAGCCCTTCAAGGCACACCACGCCGGCCGACCAGGGCCCGAGTCCCCTCTGGCGCTCGATGAAGGCAGCCGCCTTTGCCGTCGGCAGCGCGTGCAGCCGCTCCAGATCGGTGGAGCGGCAGATCCGGACGAGCGCCGCCGCGCGACTGGCATGCAGCCCGAGTTGCCGCAGCCGTACAGGTGCGTACCGCGCGAGCGACGCGCACGTCGGCGGAGCGTGGAGATCGGTTCCCTCTATGCGGGGCTCAACCGCGCGCACGATGATGCCCTCGAGCTGCCGTGCGCGGCGCGAGTCGATCAACTGTCCGCAAAACGCGCGCAGCAGGGTTTGCGCCACCGTCGACATTCGGAGTTGCCGCATCCCCTGGAACCGCGACGTCGTCTCACCGATGAGCGGATCGCGAGCGAAGCGGCGCAGAAACTCGGTGTGGTCGGCGTCGACGGCGAGAACGAACCGCAACCGCTCAAGGCCTTCCTCACTCGCAGCGCGCAGCACGACGTTGCCGTCCAGCGTCTGCCTGGCTGTCGCGACCTCCACGCGTTCTCCGACACGCAGCGCCGTCGTCAGCATCCCGTCACGCACGCGCCGCGTTGCATCGCTCGCGTGCTTCGTGCAGAGAGCGAGCGTGTACGGGCCTGCGGGGCGAACGACCCGCTCGAGGGTCAACTCACGCGGGGTGCTGCGGTCTCGGCATCCACGCCGAGATCGTACGCGCGGCGGAGGATCGGCTCCGCCTCGTCGCCTTTCCCTTGCTCCTTGAGGAGCGAGGCCCAGTCGAGGGAGGCCATCCCCGCGCTGTGTCTCCGGCCGTGCACCGTCAGAAGATCGACTGCGCGGCCATACGTTTGTGTTGCGGCGTCGAGATCTCCTTCGAGCGCGAGCCCACGGGCCAATGCCCAGCAGGCCGTTCCGAGCTCGGACCCGTGAAAGTCCCCGAGAATCGCCAGCGCATCCCTTGCGCATTCGACCGCCCGGCCACCGTCGCCCTCGAGCGCCGCCAAGCGAGACTGGCCGATGCGCAGCATGCCGAGATCCACAGGCTCCGGAGCAGGCCCCAGGAGCCGAGCGGCGATCTCGATTTGGTTCTGGGTCTCTGCGACGCGCCCCTCCGCGGACTCGATGCCGGCTGAAAGGAGGTAGCCGCGGGCGAGCATTAGCGTGTTGTCGGTTGCCTCGAGGAGGGCGATCGCCCTGCGGATCTGCGTGAGCGCCTCCGCCGAACGACCTTCGATCGCGGCCACACGAGCGAGTGACCAGTAAAGCCGCACGCGCGTGTAGCCGTCGGCGGCATCGCCTACCCGCTGCAGTGCTTCGCGAACGACTTGGGCTGCGCGGTCGTAGTCCCCCGCATCGCTGAGCGCATAGCTCAGGAAGGTTGCGTACCGGACCTGGAGCGTCACGTCCTCGGGCGTGGTCTCGCCTACGTCTGCGAGGCATTGTTCGAAGAGGCGCGCGGCGCGGTCCGCGGCGCCGAGGGCAGCGTAGGACTGGCCGAGAGTCGAGTACACGTCAGGACGGAGATGGGGAGGAACGCGCTCGTACTCGAGGGCGGCCTCCAGCCGTTCCACGGCGTCGAGGTGGTTGCCGCGCTGAGCGGCGGCGAGCCCGAGCCCGATCGCAGCTCGACTCGCCGAGACCCGATCGCCCGAGGCGCGTGCTTCGGCGAGGACTTCCTCGAGCTTTTGCTCTGCCGCGGTGGTGTCCGACTCGAGGCGAAGTTGAAGTTCAGCGTCTGCGAGCTTCAGCTCACGGGCGTCCACCTCGCGGATGTCACGGCCGGTCTCCAGATACTCGACCGAGACCCCAAGCTTCTGCGCCAGCTTGCGGAGCGCCTTGACCGACGGCGTGCGCGCACCCGCTTCTATACGCGAGATGTATGCGTACGAGACGCCGGGCGATGAGAGATCCCGCTGGGAAAAGCCTCGCGCCAAGCGCAAGCGCTTGAGGCGCGCCCCTATTCCCTCCTCTGTTGAAACACCCCCAGACACGCTCCTGGCCATCATCAGGAGTTCTCGGACATAAGTCAAATCCTGTTCTGAGGTCATGCCCTGTCAATCGGCGCTTCCTCATGACAACATAAGCCCCTCGATTTGCGGATTCTTCTTGGGAGGAGGGGAACCCATGCATCCCTGGGGCGACTGATTGCCACTAGCGGGCGGGGGCGCCCTGAGCGTTCCCCGCCCGGTTTACTACCCGCCTGATGGCTTCAGGGCTCGCGGTCGCGGTCTACGGGCTCCTGCTCGTGCCCGGCGCGGTCCTGGTCTGGCGGCGGCCTGTCCTCGCGCTGTACGCGTGGATCGTAGGACTGGCGGCGCACAACGCCGTGATGGCGGCGCTTTACGGCGCAGGCGTTCGCGGAAGCGCTCTGACCGCCCTCCAGGCCTGGAAGGAGATCCTGCTCGGGGTCGCGCTCGCCCGTGTGGCGCTCGAGGTTCTACGTGCTGGACGTCTTGCCTTCCGGGTTCACCCCGCCGACGTGCTCGCGGTCGCGTTCGCAGCACTCGTCTGCGTGTATGCAGTCCTGCCGCAGGATTGGCTCGGTGGGACCGCCGACCGATCCGCGGTCGGCCTCGCGCTGAAGCACGACCTCGTGCCGGTCGGCGCGTACTTCCTGGGCCGCTCCGTGATTCTCCGCGGCGAGGCGCTCGTCCGGCTCGTCTGGACCGTCGTCGGCACGGCAGCCGCGGTCGCCGTGCTCGGGCTTCTCGATGACTTCTTCGTTCCGATCTCGTGGTGGCGCGACTCCGCAGTCGTCGACTACTTCCACAAGCACCTCGGCTACGACTACCACGGCACCGGTGGCCTGCCGGAGAACTTCGTATTCAACAACGGCGGCGATGCGGAAGGGTTCTACCGCCGGCTCGTGTCGACCTTCCTCGGTCCGCTCGCGAGCGCGTACGCGTTCGTCGTGGCGTTACTGCTCGGCGCGGCGTTCCTGCGTCGGCCGCGCATCCTGATCCCGTTGAGCGCGGTGATCTTCGCGGGGCTGCTCTTCACCTTTTCCCGTTCGTCACTGCTTGCGCTCGCGGCCGGGTTCGTCGTGCTCGCTTTCGTCAGGCGGTGCTGGTGGCCGATCGCCGCGGCGGTCGCGACGCTCGCCGTCAGCGTTGCGTGGGTGCACGTCTTCCCGCATGTCGCGCCGCAAGGAAAGTGGACGCAGCAGGATCTCGTCCAGCAACGCAACAACGCGAAGAACCAGCCAGGAGCGAGCGGCAGCGCCGGCAGCATCGACGAGCCCTCGATCCACAGCCACTGGATCAGCCTGCGCGAGGGTGTACGCACAGTCGTCCACCACCCGCAGGGCTTCGGTCTCGGTAACGCCGGCCAGACAGCCTCACGCACCGGCACGACGATCAAGGCGGGAGAGTCGAACTACACCGAGATCGGCGCCGAGACCGGGTTATTCGGAGCGCTGCTTTGGATCGCGTGGGGGCTCGCGATCTTCGTCGGGCTCGTCACGACCGCGTGGCGTACACGCTGGTGGGCCGCTGCAGGCATCGCGGCTGCGTTCGGGGCGACGCTCGTGCTCGCCGTTCAGACGGATGTAATAGGCGATCCGTGGATGGCGTACTCCCTCTGGGCACTCGCCGGCATTGCGCTGAGGCCGCTGCCTATCCTTCGAGAATGAGCTCGCCAGCGCCGATACCCGCAACGCAGCAACAGCGCGTGCGGGTGATCTTCGGCGCACTGATTCTCGTTTTTCTGCTCCGCGTCGCTCGACCGGACGATCGTGTCGACGGCGCTGCCGACGATCGTCGGCGAGCTCGGCGGGCTGGAACACCTCTCCTGGGTGGTCACTGCGTACCTGCTCGCGTCGACCGTGCGCGTCCTGATCGTGATCGCGCGACGTGAAGAGCGGTGGCGCGCCTACGAGGAGCTCGCGGCCAAGGCCGAGGTCGATCTGCCGCCGACAGAGCTCTGGGCGCTCTGCCGTCTGGCGGAGCACGCACCGGCCTCACCGCAGACGATCGCGGCGGCGACAGGGGTCGACGGCGGGCAGCTCGAACCAGCGTTGGAAGGGCTCGGTCGGGGTGGGCTCGTCGCGCAGGTGAACGGCACGTACGACCTCACGCCTGCCGGGCACCGAGTCTTCGAAGTGATCGTGAGGGTGAAGCGCGCAACGCTCGAGGAACTCGTACGCGATTGGTCTCCCGAAGATCATGCGCAGCTCGAGCCGATGCTCGACCGGCTTGCACGCTCGCTCGCCAGCGAGATGCCGACGCCGGCCTGACGGCCGGCTGTACCCTCAAGTGGATGGCGATCGATCCGCGCGTGGACATCGGTCACGTGCACCTGAAGGTGAGCGACATCGACCGTGCGCTGGGGTTCTACCGTGACGTCCTCGGCTTCGAGGAGATGCAGAGCTACGGGGATCAGGCCGCGTTCATCTCGGCCGGCGGGTACCACCACCACATCGGACTGAACACATGGGAGTCGAAGGGAGGGTCGCCGCCGCCGCCCGGCACGACTGGTCTCTACCACGTCGCGATCCGCTATCCGGACCGCAAGGCGCTCGCGCAGGCGCTGAAGCAGCTGGTCGCCGCCGAGATCCCGCTCAGCGGCGCGACCGATCACGGCGTGAGCGAGGCGATCTATCTCCGCGATCCGGACGACAACGGCATCGAGCTCTACCGCGACCGTCCGAAAGAGGAGTGGCCGCGCGAGGAGGACGGCAGCATGTCGATGATCTCGGAGCCGCTCGACCTGCGCGCACTGCTCGCCGAAGCGGACTGACGATGCGCTTCAGTCGCCGCCGTCTTGCGACCGTCCTGGGCCTCCTTGGAGCTTCGCTCTTTTGCGTTGCGCTCGTCGTCGTGCGCAACGTGCACACCAGCAACGTCAACTTCCGTTACCTGATCTGGAATCTTTTCCTCGCCTGGATCCCGTTCGTGCTCGCGGTTTTCGTCTACGACCGCTGGCGGCGCCGTCGTGGGGGCATGCTGCTCCTCGTGCTCGGCGGGCTCTGGCTGCTCTTCTTCCCGAACGCGCCATACATCGCGACAGACGTCGTCCACCTGCAGCACGACCCGCTGTCGCCGTACTGGTACGACGCGGTCACGATCGCCGCTTTCGCCTGGATGGGCGTGCTGCTCGGTTTCGCGTCGCTGTACCTGATGCAGACCGTGGTTCGTCAGTGGCGCGGCGTCGTCGCCGGCTGGATCTTCGCCTTCTTTGCGATCGGCCTCGGCTCGCTCGGGATCTATCTCGGCCGCTTCCTGCGCCTGAACAGCTGGGACGCCGTCGAGCACCCAAGCGTCCTGCCACGGATCCTGCACGCGGTCGCGCGTGACCCGTTCGCCTATCAAGAGGCGATCGCCGTCACGCTCGTCTTCACGCTGGCGCTGAGCTTTGCCTACTTCCTGCTCTATAACTTCGCCGCCGTAGGCTTGGAGCTCGACGCGGAGCGCTGATCGGGACCTCTCCCAGGGACAGTCTCTGGGATCTGTCTCCGCCGGACGGTTGCGCTACAACTAGCACGTGGCCTCCAAGCCCGTCGAGCAGCTCGATTCCGTCGTGATCCGGTTCGCCGGGGACTCCGGCGACGGGATGCAGCTGACGGGTGGCCGGTTCACGTCTGAGACGGCGCTGATCGGGAACGACCTCGCCACCTATCCGGACTTTCCGGCCGAGATCCGCGCACCGGCAGGCTCGCTGCCGGGCGTCTCAGGCTTCCAGCTCCACTTCGCCGACCACGACATCCTCACGCCCGGCGACCAGCCGAACGTCCTCGTTGCCATGAACCCAGCGGCGCTCAAGACGAACCTGAACGACCTGCCGCCGAGCGGGATTCTCGTCGTCGACAAGGACGCGTTCACAGACCGCAACCTGACCAAGGCGGGCTACGACGGCAATCCCCTCGAGGACGGCTCGCTCGACTCGTTCGAGGTCCATGCGATCCCGCTCACCTCGATGACCATCGAGGCGCTGAAGGAGATCGAAGGCATCACGAAGCGCGAGGCGGAGCGCGCCAAGAACATGTTCGCGCTCGGGCTGATGTCGTGGCTCTACGGGCGTCCCACGGAGGGGACGATCGCCTTCCTCGAGTCGAAGTTCGCGAAGCGGCCGGAGATCGCTGCGGCGAATGTGAAGGCGTTCCAGACCGGCTACGCCTTCGGCGAGACGACCGAGGCGTTCGCGGTGCAGTACGAGGTCAAGCCGGCGACGATGAAGCCGGGCCTGTACCGCAACATCACGGGCAACCAGGCGCTCGCGTACGGGCTCATCGCGGCGTCCGTGAAGTCAGGCCTGCCCCTCTTCCTCGGCGCGTACCCGATCACGCCCGCGTCCTCCATCCTCGAGGAGCTTGCGCGCCACAAGAACTTCGGCGTGCGCACGTTTCAGGCGGAGGACGAGATTGCCGCCGTCGGCGCGGCGCTCGGCGCGAGCTTCGGCGGCGCGCTCGGTGTCTCCACTTCGAGCGGCCCCGGCATCGTGCTTAAACAGGAGACGATTGGTCTCGGGATCACGCTCGAGCTGCCGCTCGTGATCGTGGACGTCCAGCGCGCGGGGCCGTCAACCGGGATGCCGACGAAGCCGGAGCAGGCCGACCTGCTCGGCGTCATGTTCGGCCGCAACTCCGAGTCGCCCGTGCCGGTGATCGCGGCGGCGACACCGTCGGATTGTTTCGAGGCAGCGCTCGAGGCCGCGCGGATTGCGGTCAAGTACCGCACGCCCGTCTTCCTGCTCTCGGACGCCTACCTCGCGAACGGCTCGGAGCCGTGGCTGCTCCCGGATGTCGACGCGATCCCTCCAATCGAGCCGAATTTTGCCGAGGCGGGCGGCGAAGACTTCCAGCCGTACCGGCGCGACGAGCAGACGCTCGCGCGCCCGTGGGCGAGACCCGGCACGCCCGGTCTCGAGCACCGCATCGGCGGCCTCGAGAAGCAGGACGTGACCGGCAATGTCAGCTACGACCCCGACAATCACGATCTGATGGTTCGACTGCGCGCGCAGAAGGTCGCCGGCATCGCTCAGGACATCCCGGAGCTCGCGGTCGACGACCCGGATGGCGACGCCAACACCCTGGTCCTCAGCTGGGGCGGCACGTACGGCTCGGTTGCCGCGGCCGTGCGCCGCGTCCGCGCAACCGGCAAGAAGGTTGCGCACGCTCACCTGCGCTACCTCAATCCATTCCCGCGTAACACGGGCGAGATTCTGCGAGCCTACGACAAGGTGCTCGTCCCTGAGATCAACCTCGGCCAGCTGCAGAAGCTGGTCCGCGCCGAGTTCCTCGTCGATGCGACCGGCTTCAACCTGGTGCGGGGGATTCCGTTCCGCGCCGGCGAAGTAGCCGAAGCGATCGACGCAATGGTGAACTCATAAAGACACTGCCTGTCGAGGGCAGGTGGCTCTGGGCCGGCATCGTCGTCGGCGCGGGCGCCGGCGCGGTTGCATTCGGGCTCGACCAGAACTGGACGGGCTTCAGCTTGTGCGCCGCGGCCACCGTCGTGGCTCTCACTCAGCTGGTTCGCATCCTGCTCAGGAAGAAAGTGAGCAGCGGCGGCGCCGGCGGCGACGGCAAGCGCCGCTGGTAGGTCTGGGCAACGGGAGTCGAAGGTGGGAGCCAGGTTCTACCTCGCTTGCCGTCCCCCAGAGCGCGAGGTAGCCGGGCCGCAGAAACCGTCCTGGCTCCCACCTACTGCAGGATTTGCTGCTCCCCTGCCGGTGATTGATTGACTGGTCAGTCGGGGGTTAAACCGCTGTTCCTGGCGTAAGCTGGGAACGTGCCAGACCGTCTGCGGCCCCTCTGGGATTTCTACGATCTGGACGCCACCGAGCAGCGACTCCGCCTGCGATTGGAGAACGAGCCAGACGGTGCTGGGCGCGCCGTGTCGACGCCTAGGCTCGGGCGAGAACTCTGAGCCGAGCGCCGAGCCGTGCTGCGTGATCTGCCGCGGCGGGGAGGTTCTTTGCATCGGTCGCGCCACGGAGTGCGCTTAGCCGCGCATCGATCTCTTTCCGACCCGCAGGGTCGATGCGTTCCGTGATCCGGTCGCGAATCCATTCGAGCACCGCGACGTCCCCTGTGACTCCCGCTAGGTCTTGGGCCGCAGCGTCGACGCGCAGCTGCTGCGTCCAGAGATGGAACCGCTGCGCGTCGATCTTCGTCAGTGAGGTTGCCGGTCAGGCGGCTGGCGATCAGGGGCGGCGGATTGCCCGCCGACAGAGTTGCCCAGTCCGCATTCATGCGTTTGATCGTTGCGGCCGCCGCCTCCCACTCTTTGATCCGAGACAGCTCGAGGACACCGTTCGCTCCCTTCGAGAGTGACTCGAGCTCCGTCGGCGACGCTCCCGGCACGGCATCAGTCGGCACCTCGAGCGCGAGTGCCTCGAGGTCGCCGCCACCCGAGGTGCGGAACTCGCCGTACCCGGGGGCGAAGAGCTTGTCCTCGGTTGTCCGGTCGGAGTGCAGTTCCTTCGTCAGGATCGCCCCCGCCACCGGGCCGCGCGGACCTGCGACGGTCTTGCCAACCGACGTGACGGTGACCTCCTCGAAGACGATCCCGATTGCGTTCTCGGGCCGGAATACGTCGCCCAGCTTCGCGTGCGCGGACATGATCATCGCAGCCGGTCCCTCTCGCCCTGCGAGCCACGTGCCCTCCGTAATCGCGATCGCCCCTTTCCGGTAGTCGAAGACGTCCTCGCCCAGGTACCAAACGGATCCATCGTCGGCCTGTGCATACCGGTCGATGGCCACCTCGTCCAGCCGTCCGTCGAGATAAGCCATGTACTGCGAGATCAAGACCGGAACCCGACGCCCGTTCCAGTCAACCGTCTGCGTTCCGGGCAAGACGGTCGTCTCGGTCCGGAAGGGCTTGCCGTCGACGTGTCCGAGCAAGACCGCTGAGCGGCCGTGGCTGATCGGGAAGAGTGGATTCGTGATCTCGGTCGAGTGCGAAAAGGATGGCACGGCCAGATCGACGCGCTTGTTTGCCGGCGCGCAACCTTTCCCGCTGTACGTGCCGCAGACGGTTGACGTCTGTCCTGCAGGCGAGGAGCCCGACTTGCCGTTGCTGTCGCACCCGCTGAGCGCGAGTGCGGCCGCAACTCCCAGTCCCGGTAGCAGCAATCTACGCATGACGCCGCTGACCGTAAGGGTCAGTATGAGACGACGGTGAGAGCAGCCGATAGCGTGCGGGGTGTGGGTGATCGCCTTAGGCATCTGTGGGATTTCTACGATCTGGACGCTACCGAGCAGAGGTTTCGCGCACAGTTGGAGAACGAGCCCGAAGACGCCGGGCGCGCCGAGGTGCTCACGCAACTCGCACGGGTCGCCGGTTTGCGCGACGACTTCGATGCTTGCGATCGCCTGCTGGAGCAGGCGGAAGGACTAGCCGGATCGAGTGCCGTTGCAAAGGTGCGCATCGACCTCGAGCGCGGCCGGAAGTTGCGCTCGAGCGGCGATTCCGAGGCGCGTTGCCGCTCTTCGAAGCAGCATTTTCGCGTGCGCTTGACTTAGGCGAGAACTACCTGGCTGGAGACGCTGCGCACATGTGCGCGCTCGCCGTTTCGGAGGATCGCGTGGCGATGGAGGAGTGACGCAGCGCGGGCTCGACCTCGGCGAGCGAGAGCCGGTAGCTGCGTACTGGGCGGGACCGCTGCTCAACAATCTCGGCTGGGCGTACTTCGATGCAGGCGAGCACTCGCAGTCGCTCGAGCTTTCCGAGCGGGCTCTCGAGGTCCGAAAGCGCGATTCCCACGACCAGGCTGGGATTGCCTTCGCGGAAGAAGCGGTCGAGACCGCCCGGCAGGCGCTCGGCTAGCGGGAAGTCGTCTCGAACCGTTCGAACCCGTCGTCGGGCAGCGTTTCCCACGCGGCGACGGAACGAACGAAGATGTGCGCGCTCGGGCGCGCGTCGAACGCGTCGTCGAGCGCGCTTGCCCGGACGCTCGCAGTTTCCGAATCCGGCCACCCACCGCCGAACAGGTTCGAGCCGCACGCGAGGCAGAATGTCTTCGCGCTCCCCTCCGCCGGTTGAAACGTCTGCAGCAGGTCTTCGCCTTCCAGAATTCGGATCGACTTCGACGGCACGCGGCCGTTCACCGTTGCGGCGCCGCCCGACAGCTTCTTGCAGCTTTCGCAGTGGCAGTACCTGAGCGTGGCCGGGGCCTCGGCGACCTCGAACTTGACGCCTTCGCAGAGACAGCTTCCACGCAGCGCAGCCACGGCGTGAGCTTAGCCGGGACGGTGCGTACAATCTTCGCCATCTCGAAAGGGGCCTCCATCGGGTGGGCCGTCGTGCTCGTTCTGTTTGCCGCGGCTGCGTACGAAACGGCGGTCGCGCTCGAGTGGATCTCGATGGGATCCCTACCCGGGGAGGAAGCGCCCAGACAAGCTGTTGTCACGATTGCAGCGTTCGTTGCGCTGCTGGTTGGGATCGTCGCCACCCTGGTCAGCCGGCGTATCTTGCGCCGCTGGCCGGCGACTCTCGTTCCGGTCGCTGCCGCGGCCTACGTGGTGGCGCAGTACTACACCTTCGACTCGTACTACCTGCCGAGCCGAACTCGCTTCTCCGACACGGGCAGTATTTCGTCCGTCTGGGTCTACGGCGTCGCCGTTGCTGCCGTAATCGTCGCGCTTGCGATCAGTCGGAGACCGAGCGTCGCGCCGGTGCTCACGCCGATCCTCTTGCTCATCTGTGCCAGAACCGTGGTCGCCGAAGGGTTCGGCCACTGACCTTTCTGGTGTAGGGCGCGCGGACTATCATCGAGCCATGGCAACGAACGGCAAGCTGACCGCCAAGGACTACAAGACCGACCAGGAAGTTCGCTGGTGCCCGGGCTGCGGGGACTACGCGATTTTGGCCGCCCTCCAGTCGTTCATGCCCGAGCTCGACGTGCCGAAGGAGAACATCGTCTTCGTCTCCGGGATCGGCTGCGCGGCGCGGTTCCCGTACTACATGGAGACGTACGGGATGCACTCGATCCACGGTCGCGCGCCGGCGATCGCAACGGGGCTGGCCACGTCCCGCCCGGATCTGAGCGTCTGGGTCGTGACCGGCGACGGCGACTCGCTGTCGATCGGCGGGAACCACCTGATCCACGCGCTGCGGCGCAACGTGAACATCAAGATCCTGATGTTCAACAACGAGATCTACGGCCTGACAAAGGGCCAGTACTCGCCGACGAGCCCGCTCGGGACGCGGACGAAGTCGACGCCGATGGGGTCGCTGGACTGGCCGTTCAATCCGCTGTCACTGGCAATCGGCGCAGAGGCGGCCTTCGTCGCGCGTGCGATCGACACGGACCGAGGTCACCTGACGGAAGTACTGCGAGCAGCGGCCGCGCACCGCGGGAGCGCGTTCGTCGAGATCTTCCAGAACTGCAACATCTACAACGACGGCGCCTTCGACTTCGTCCGCGAGGACAAGACGAACCGGATCTACCACGAGCACGGAAAGCCGATTCGCTTCGGTGAGCAGAATGAGAGAGGCGTCCGGCAACGGGCGGACGGCAGCGTCGAGATCGTCGATGTGACCGATGAGGCGGAGCTGCTCGTTCACGACTCGCATCATGTCGAGCCGAGCGCGGCGTTTGCGCTGAGTCGTCTGACGCAGTCCACTTCGAACGCGACTCCGATCGGGATCTTCAGAGACGTCGCACGGCCGGTCTACGACGATTTGATGTCGGAGCAGCTCGCGACGGCAAGTGAGCAGCAGGAGGGCGACATCGCGACCCTCCTCCAAGCCGGCGATACCTGGACGATCTAGCGCCGCTTGCGCGTCGCCAGATAGCTCGTCTTTGCATTCGCGAAGAACTCGGGATCATGCTCGTGCTCCACGACGAGCCAGTCCACGAATGCGTCGCTGTACTGCGGTGAGCCGAACTTCGGGACGTGCACGAATTCCGGTCTCGTTTCCTCGCTGATCGCGTGTACGCGGCGCACGCTGAGCACGTCGAACGCATTCACAATGGCTCCGACCAGACGGACGTTCACCTCGCGGATCACTTCCTTCTGGCGGTAGGGGTGTGAGCGGTCTGGATCGACCTGTCCGTACAGGGGCGCATGCGGGTCGGTCGTGAGACGGATCAGTGTCGGGCGGCCTTCGTCGTCTCGCTCGGCGGTCTCGATCACAGCGACCTCGGCGCCGTCGGGTGCATGCATCATCTGGCGGATATTCGAGAGCCACTGCGAACGCGTTGCATCGAGTTGCCGCTTGATGAAGTCGCGCACGTCCGCGCCGGTCGCAGGCTCGCTCTTTGCGCCGTGCCGGAAGTAGAGACCCCCGCGCGCGAAGGCAATGTGTTCGTCCCCGTCGGCGTTGCGGTAGCGGCCCGTTCGCGTAAACACCAAGGGCGTATTCGTGACGCTTTCGACGACGATTGCGTTAGCCGGCCGTCCGGCGCGCTTGATTTCGCTCACCTCGAAGGACTCGAACTCGGGCTCTGCATAGCGCGCGAGCTCCTCGTGGAGCTGCTCCTCTTCCACATCGCCGTTCAGAACGATCACACCGCCGCCGGAGTTCGCCATTGCCGCGACGTCCCGCACGAGCTCGAGCCAGACGCCGGGGCTCTGCGGGTCGAAACCCTCGTCCAGCTCGACCCGCTTCGAGCTGCGCTTGGCCTCCGCGGCCCGGCTCAGGAATCTGTTCGTGTCTGCCACGACATGCTCAATCTAAGCCGTAGCGGACCACTCTGGGAGCTAGTCAGCAGAGCCCGTCGTAATACACGGTGTGCGGGCCGAGGTACCCGATCGAATCCACGCGTCCCTTCCAGATCGCCAGCACAAAGACGCGGTCCCGGTCCCAACGGAGATGGAGATAACGCGGGAAGCCGCAGCCCGGAAGGAGCTTCCTGCCCTCGAGGCGTGCCGCTCGCCTTGCGCTCATGCCGACGTGCGACCCCCGCGCGGTTCTGAAGTGCGGTGACTGTGTCCAGTAGTCGGAGAGTCTGCCGGTCGCATTGTTGATCGAGTAGGTCGTCAGGCACTTCTGGCCGCACCGGTACTCCAGGGAACGACCGAACTGCCCCTTCTTCCCGGGCCAGAAGTCGGACTCGACTCTCGACGGCTTGCCTGCGAAGCGTCGGATCTGCACCTCCGTCGAAACGTCGATCTGCAGCGAGCCGATCCGGCCGTCAGGGTGCACCTCCCACGACGTCGGTCCAGAGCTCCCGCAACCGGAGGCTACGGCCGCCGCGAGGATCGCTAAGACTCGCCTCACACGACAAGTATTCGGCTTCCCCCGGGTAAGCCATGAGCATCGGCGGCTGCATTCTTTACCTCGACGTAACAGACCACCGCTTCGTTACGCGGATCCATCGATGAATTTGACACATCCGGTGGCTACGGCGACCCTGCCTCCGGGTCATGGGGTCCTCTCGAAGAGTCTTGGTCGGTGTCTGTGCCGTCGCGGTCGCGGGCAGCCTGCTCGGCATTTCTACCGGGGACGCTTCTGCCGCCGCTGCGCAGGCCTGTGACGCCGCCGGCTACAAGCTCTCCCTGCAGTCGCTCACGGGACCGCCACGCTCGGATCTCATCATCCGCGTCAGTGCGAAGAAGGCAGGGTGCGAGCTGCCTGCGACACTGACCGGAGTTCAGGTCACTCTCCTTCCCTACAAGAAGGTGCGCGCGCGGAAGCTCGTCCGCAGCAACGTTCCGGCTCTCGGAGGGACGGCTACCCTCAACATCGGCCGCGTCCCGCGTCTCCGACCTGTGCGCGCCACCGTTTCGTTCGGGCCGCAGGTCGTGCTGAACGCGCAGACCAAGACGCTTCTGAGGCCGGACCTGGTGCTGACGCGGGCGTACGCCGGCCGCTCTGCAGTGGTCGGCCGTCCGTTCTTCGTGGTGGCGATCGTGCAGAATCGGACAACCGACGTTGGCCTCGTCGCCACCGTGACCGTCTCCGCCACGCCGGGCGCTCCGCTCGCGACGAAGCAGCTAAAGGTGGGCCCACGCCGCCGCTTCGTGCTGCAGCTCCCAATCACGTTGACACAGCTCGGCACGACGCAGCTGACCGTGACGGTGACGCCTGCGAGCCCGATCGAAACGACGCTCAAGAACAACACGCGCGGGTTCGCCGTCGAGACCGCCGAGTTCAGAGTGCAGGAGTCGGCGACGCTGGCGCAAAGCTTTACCGGCTACGGAGGACAGTTCAACCATCACGTCTACGCGACCATCAGCCGCGCGGCGGGAGTCACGGACGACAACGCGAAGGACATGGAGCAGAAGATGCGCGAGCTGCACCCCCAGTTCTCGCGGATCTTCTTCAACAACACCGCGTTCACCGATCCGGACCGCATGCAGTCGTTCGTCCGCACGGCGCAGCTCGCCCAGAGCACCGGCACCACGATCAACGTCACCTGGCAGGGCGGGACGCTGAGCGTCGCCAACGGAACGATCCCGAAGTTGGCCGCCGTCCTGACCGACCTCGTCCGAAACCGCGGCATCACGAACCTGCGCTGGCTGACGCTCCAGAACGAGCCGAACCGGACGCGAATCACGATGGCGCAGTACGAAGCTCAGTATCGCGCGCTCGACCCCTACGTCCAGAGCATCCGCGGACAGGTGAAATACATGGGCGGCGATCTCGTCCGTGCGCCGGATGTCGGGCCTCCGAATCAGCAGGCGTGGTTCCAGTACATGGCCACGAAGATGTCCGACATCCTCGATGCCTACTCGATCCACGTCTTCTGGGACTACTTCGACACGCAGAAGCTCGTCGACCGGCTCACCGAAGTGCGCGCGATCGTCAACGCGCTCCCGCAGGCGGGTCGCAAGCCGCTCTACGTGGCGGAGTACGGCGTCCGCGGGCTGCGGACCTTCAACGGTGCGCCGGCGGGTGACCCGGGCGTATGGGAAGACGGGACGCCGATGGCGCGGACGAACATCAACGCCTTCCAGCACGCCTGGTTCGACGTGCTCGCCGCCGAGCTTGGTTACCTCGGCACGAGCAAATGGGACTCGTACTTCGGGAAGTACGACAACGGCACGCAGGCCTACTACATGATCGGCAGCCCCGCCGAAGGCTGGCCGCTCTACCCGATCTACAACTCTGTGCGCCTGCTGACATCCACAGTGGCCGCGGGCGGGAGGACGGTGAACGTCGCGTCGGTGCCGAACACGTCGCGGCTCCTCGCGGCTTACGTCGGCAAGGCGGGCGAGCACACAGTCGTCGGCCTCGACACCTCGGGGGCGCAGCTGAACACGGTCTCACCCACCGTGGTGTCGTACACGATCGGCGGCCTGCCGCCGTCCAAGAGCTTCCAGCTCACGCTCTGGAACGCGGCCGGTGACGGGCTCGTCGGCGCGCCGACGCCGGCTGCGACGGATGCGGCCGGAGTCGTCACGATCTCCGTGTCACAGCACGCGGTCTTCGCGCTGAAGGGCTAGCCCGCGTATCCGGTCGGCGAGGGGTTACTCAAGCCTACGCGGGCGCGCTCGGCCTGGAGCTCGAGCCGTTCGCGGAGGACCTCGCCGAGCATCGGCATGCGCCGAAGATCCGGGAGGATTTCCTCAGCGGCGGCCGCAGCGGCGTCAACGGCACGCCCACCTTTTTCGTCAACGGCGTCCGTCACAACGGTGGTTACGATCTGGCGTCGATGTTGGGGGCGTTCGGCTGTAACTTTGCGGTAACCCTTTCGGCCGCGCTCGTGGGATAGTTTGGAGGGAGCGAGACGAAAGGGGGCAACACCATGCCGCAGAATCCGCCCGATGGATATCCGAGCGTGATGCCGTACCTGCTCTACGAGGACTCGGAGGCCGCGCTCGAGTTCCTCGTGAATGCGTTTGGTTTCACAGAAAAGGTCCGCATGACGGGCGACGACGGTCGCGTCACTCACGCCGAAGTGCAGATGAGTGACGGCGTGATCATGTTCGGCACGCCTCCCGGCGACTACAAGAATCCCGCGCAGCTCGGCGGCAAGACGCAGATCGTCTATGTCTACGTCGACGACGTCGACGCGCACCACGCACGCGCGAAGCAGGCCGGCGCGAAGATCGTGCGCGAGCCTGAGGATCAGTTCTACGGTGACCGTAACTACGCCGTCGAGGATCCGGAAGGGCACGAGTGGAACTTCGGAACTCACGTCCGTGACGTCTCCCCCGAGGAGATGCAGGCGGCGGGAGCGACCAACTAAAGGAGGAAGTCATGCACGCACGCGTTGCAAGCTTCAATCTCGGCGAAGGTGTCGACCAGACAGTCGATCAGATCCGCGGCGACGTCGAGAGCGGCAATCGGCCGCCCGGTCTGGAGGACGCGAAGGGGATGATGATGCTCGTCGACCGTTCGACCGGGAAGTCGCTGGGCATCACGCTCTTCGACAGCGAAGAGGCGATGAAGAAGGGCGACGAGGCGCTGAACGCGATGTCGCCTTCAGGCGGTGGAACGCGGGCCGGCGTCGAGTTCTACGAGGTCGCTCTCCAGATGATGGCGTAGCGCACGAGGTTTGCAGCCGCCGGCGCCCGAGTTGGGCGCCGGCGGTGTTTTCTCGTCAGGTGTCGCTGTTGTCGTGATCGCAGTGCGATGAGCTCGACTGTGTGGTTGTCGTGGCTATCGTGGTCGCGCCCGAGGACTTGGTGGTCGAGCTGCCGCCGCTGGCGGCGATCGCAACTCCCGCTCCGCCGAGCGCCATTGTCGTCACGACGCCGGCGAGCAAGGCGGTGTGCTTGGGCCGGAACACGTGAACCTCCTTTCGGTTGTGGTGTGTTCCCGCATATGGAACAACGCCCGCCTAAGAGCAGCACAAGATGCGCCTAAGAAGTCAGTGAGACTTCGGCGGAGGCGCGAAGAGCGTGTACGTCTCGACTTCGCGGAAGCCGAGGTGCTTGTAGACGGACTCGCCCATCGGGCTCGACTGTAGGCCGGCGAGGTCGGCGCCGGCGTTGAAACCATCGCGCACCGCCTGTGCGGTGATCGCCGCTCCGTAGCCACGGCCGCGATGCACTTCCGGTGTGGCCACGCTGAAGATCCCGCACGTTCGGTCGATGGTGAAACCGACCGCGGTCGAAACGTCACGCCCGTCGACACGGCCGAGATATGTCTCGAGCCCGTCCAGTTGCGCGACCTCCAGGGAATAGAGCGACACGACGAGGTCGGCGGGAACGCCGAAGCCACTCGCGCCGACTGCGAGCGCCTGCGCGAGGCCGTCGGCAGTCTTGACGCTGAGGACTTCGAGGTCGCTTGCAGGCTCGTTGAGGTCTTGTGCAGTCACCGTCATGCCCGGGATCCTGATCTCGTTCGTGAGTCCGAGCTCGCGCGCTGCCTGCTCGACAGCCGGCGTCTTGCCTGCGCGCGTCATCACCGTGAAAGGAGTACGGAGCTCGTTCGCCTGGGCGCGCCGAGTTGCGAGCTGGTTTGCCGCGGCGTCGGTGTCGGCCCAGACTCCGTTCAGGTCTCTGATCGGAAAGGTCGGGAAGGACAGGAAGCAATAGCCGTCCCCGCGTTCGAACTGCGCGCCCTCGAGTACGGTCGCGAGCTGCTCGGCAACCGACACGAGCACCTCATGGAGCCGGTCGGCTGCGTCCATGCAGCGACTCTAGTCCGCGGCCTCTGTGGTTGCGACGACGAGCCGCTCCCGGCGGCGCACGCGCGGCGGTGTGATGAACACAGCGACGCCTGCTCCGATCAACGCGACGACGGCCGCGATCCCGAACGCGATCTTGAAGCCGTCGACCGATGGGACGTTCGTCCCCGGAAGTGTGTGCGCGGCGAGTAACGCAGCGCCGACCTGGCCGCCGACGACGCCTCCGACGGTGCGCATGACGGTGTTCATCCCGGTGGCGACGCCGGTCTCGGTCGGGCGCACGGCCTCGGTGATGAGCGTTGCCATGGCGGCGAAGCCGACGCCGACGCCGAGCACGGGCATGGCTGCGAGGATCTGCCAAGGTTTGTCATGCCATTCGGTCAGCGAGGCGGCCGAGATCGACACGAGCAGCATGCCGGCGGCAAGTGGCCACTTGAAGCCGGTTCGTCGTCCGATGAGCCCGGCGAGCGGGCCCGCGAAGAGCAGGGCGATCGAGCTTGGAAGCAGATAGAGCCCCGCTTTCGTCGCGCTTGCGTCGAAGCCGTAGTGCACCGCATCCTGCACCGACGCGGAGAGGCCGTGCGGCATTTCGACAAAGTTCGGCACGAGCACAAACGTGCCGAACATCGCGAACCCGGAGATGAGCGCGGTGATGTTCGTGAAAAGAATCTCGTGCCTGGCCAGCATGCGCATGTCGACCATTGGATCATCCACGTGCAGTTCGGCGATGCCCCACGCGACCAGTAACACGACCGCGGCGCCGGCAAGTCCGAGCGTGCGCCCGGACAGCCACCCCCAGTTCTCACCCTCCGTGAGCGCGACGAGCATCGCGATCAGTCCGCCGGACATCAGCGTCGCCCCGAGGTAGTCGACGCGCGGCGGCGTTTTGATCGGCGATTCGGGGATGAAGCGCTGCACCAGCACGAGCGCCGCTCCGATTCCGACGGCTCCGACGATGAACAGCCAGCGCCACGACATGTGATCCACGATCACGCCGGAGAGCACGATCCCGAACCCGCCGCCGATGCCGAACACGGCCGACACGAGCCTGATCGCGACCCCGACCTTCTCGCGCGGAAACTCGTCCCGGATGATCCCGTAGCTCAGGGGGAACACGGCCGCTCCAGCACCTTGAACCGCGCGCCAGCCGATCAGCGACCAGATGTTCCAGGCGGCGGCCGCGCCGACCGATCCGATGAAGAAGAGCGCCAACGAGATCACGAGCAGCCGCTCTTTTCCGTACTGGTCGCCGAGCTTGCCGAGGATCGGAGTGGCAACCGAGGCCACGAGCAGAAAGACCGTCAGAACCCAGGTGACCCAGGTCGTGGTCGTGTGGAGGTCCCGCTGCAGGGTCGGCAGGGCCGGGATGACCATCGTCTGCTGCAGTGCGAACGCGATCCCGGCCAGCGTGAGGATCGCGAGCGTCACGTTGTAGTGCTGGCGCTAGACTTCCACTGGGCTCTTCAGCCTACCGACGACGCTTAGGATCGCCGGAGTGACCAGGCTCTACGAAGACGACGCGGAGCTCTACGACATCGCATTCGACTGGGACATCTCCGACGAAGCGGACTGGCTCGTCGACAGATTGGCGGCCACCACCGTGCTCGAGCCCGGCTGCGGCGGTGGCCGGATGCTGGAGGCGCTGGCGGATCGGGGCTGTCAGGTCGTCGGCATCGACCGCTCGCCGACGATGGTCCAGATCTCGCGCGAACGGCTCGGGACCAGAGGCGAGGTGGTCGAGGCGGACATGACTCATTTTGATCTGGGCCGTGTCTTCGACGGGGCCGTATGTCCGATCAACACGCTGCTCCATCTCAGCCCCGCAGAGCTCGGGCGGCATCTGCACCGGATGTCGCAGCATCTCGAGCGTCGGGCACGCTACCTCGTCCAGGTCGGGCTCGTCGAAGCCGGCCAGGAGCCGTTTGCCGGCTCGCATTGGGAAGCGAGCCGTGGCGGGACCACGCTGAAGGTCGACTGGGCGGACGAAGAGCTCGACCTAGTGAGTGGCACATCGAGGCAGCGATCTCGGATCGAGGTCCTCTCAGGGCCTCGTGCCGGCGAGATCGTCGAGGAGCTCCACGACATGACGGCATGGACTCCCGCGACATGGGCGGAGGCGATCAAGGCGTCGCCGTTCGAACTCGCGGCCACCTACGACGGCGGCACGAAGGGACAGTGGCCCCAGGTTGAGGCGACGGCGACCGGCGGCCTCCTTTGGCACGAGCTCACGCTCTAGTTGCTCTTCGTCGCATGCCACGAAAGGCTGGGGTCAGGCCCTTGCTGTTCGGGACTGCCTCAGGCACGCCAGCAAGTGCTGGGGTCAGACCCTTGCTGTTCGGGACGTGTCTCTGCGGACAGAGCCTGACTAGCTGCACGCCCGCACGACCCGGTCGAGCGTCACGAGCCGGTCGAAGGCAAGGGTGACGCGAGCGCGGACGACGGCCCGCTTCTTGAACCGCAGCTTCGCGCGAAACGGCGCACGGTAGTCGGTCAGCAAGCGGCGTCCATCGACGTAGAACGTTGCGTTCTGGATGCCCTGGCCTAAGGCCGTGGCCGTCACCACTCCGCAGCGCCCTTGTCGTCCGGCGGTGAAACGCACCGCAGGGCGTGCCCGACACGCGGGGCCTGCACAGCTGACGAGATTGTGCAGCCGCGCGGCAAGCGACGCCTTCAACGCGTCGTATGCCGGGTTGGCGTGTTGGCTCTGCAGCTCCCCCGGATCCTTACGCAGGTCGTACAGCTCCCGGTCGCCGTTTGCGTACTCGGCGTACTTGTAGTGCAGCGTGCGGATCCCGTCGAAGTGACCGGCACCGGGCGAGTTGTCGATCAGCAGGTCGCGGCCGGTCTCCTTGCCGCGGTCGCGCCAGAATGGCAGCAGCGAGACGCCGTCTTCGGTGCGTCCTGCTCTGACGCCCGCGGCGTCGAGGATCGTCTCGGCGTCGTCGACGTTCATCGTGAGCTGGCTGCGGTGGACGCCGCGCGGCAACGATTGGTTCCCCGTCCAGCGCATCATCAGAGGTAGGTGAATCGAGGGCTCGTACCAGAGCACCTTCCCGTTCGCGACCCGATGCTCCCCGTGGAAGAAGCCGTTGTCGGAGGTGAAGAGGATGAGCGTGTTGTCGAGCTCGCCGGCCTGGCGCAGGGTCTCGACGATCGACGCGACCGCTTCGTCCACGGACATGAGCGTCTCGCGGCGTTGCTGCCAGTTCTCCTGGATCGCCGCGATCCGGCGTGCATTGAGCAGTGGCCGCTGCCTGATCACGCGCGGTTTGTCGGACACGTCCGCCTCGTTGAAGCTCGCCGGCTGTGGCAGCGGGGTGCCCTTCAGTGCGTCGTGGTGTCGCGGTGCCGGAACCGGAGTGCCGAGCTGGGGCGGATCATCTGGCTCACGCGGCGCACCCGAATGGTCGCCGAGGAATGCGACCCACAGGAAGAAAGGTCCCTGCGCGGCGCGGCGCCGGATGATCTCGTTCGCTTTGTCCCGGTAGACGTCGGTCTGGTAGCAGGACGGCTGCGGCGTTGGACAGAACGTATGCAGCGTCCCACCCTCGTTGAGCGTGTAGTTGTAGTAACGGTACGTCGTCGGATCGACCGCCCCGTGCCACTCGCTCCAGCCTGCCGGGATCTCGGTCGGGTTCTGGCGGCCGTAGCCGTTGAGGAACTTGCCGAGGTGCACGGTGTAGTAGCCGCCGCGCTGGAGCCAGACGGCCAGCGTGTTCGACTTGTCGAGCGCCTGATAGCCACCTTGGGGTGGCGCGTTGCCGCGAACACCGTTGTTGTGCGAGTACTGGCCGGTCAAAAACGTCGCGCGCGAGGGGCAGCACAGTGAGAACGAGTCGAAGTTGTTGTCGAACGTAACCCCTTGATCCCCGATGAGACGCCGAACGTTGGGAAGCACCGCCATTTCGGCGAGCGTCTGGTCGTCGGTCTCGAGAACGAAGACGTTCGGCCGCTGCGCCGGTGCCGCCTGCGCGGAGCTGCCGTGTTCACGAGCGCCTACTGCAAGTCCCGCAGCGAGTGCCAGCGTCGCCGCGATTGCCAGTGCCTGCCTGCGTTTCATCGCAATCCCCCTGGTCGCGATTACTGTTGTCCTCGTTATTCCCGCTGCCTGTGTGCATGCGGTAGAGGCAGCGAAAAGATTGTGTTAGGCGGCTAGCGGCTCGTCAACAGGTCGTTCTTCAACGAGCAGGACGGTTCTCGAACGTAGCCAGACGTAGAGCGAGACCGAGAGCCCTGCGATGCCCGCTACGGCGAACGAGAGCTCTGTGCCCCCTAGCGCGGTGAGCCAGCCGGACATGATTCCGCCCAGCGTCCCCGTGCCGGCGAACGCGAAGAAGTAGATCCCGATCAGCCGGCCGCGCAGATGATCAGGTGAGGCGAGCTGGATGAGCGAGCTCGAGTTGGACGACCACGTCGTGAAGCACACACCCGCGACGAATAGGAGCAAAGCGATGACGGCCGTTTGGCGGAGCGGCGAGATCAGCAGTTCGCAAAGCGCGAAGCCGGCGCTGCCCATCGCAGTGAGCCCGACTGTCGCGCGGCCGACGTGGGCAGAAACGAGCGCTCCGATCAACGCGCCGACGCCGAAGACGGCGGAGAGCAGGCCAAAGACCTGTGGTCCCGAGTGCAGGGTCTGCTTGGCGAGCACCGGCAGCAGGACGTTGAAGTTGAGGCAGAACGTGCTCACGACGAATGTGAGAACGAGCATCAGCCGGATTTGCTCATGGTGCCGCGCGAACGAAAGTCCTTCCTTGAGACTGATGTAAAGCGTGCGCGGTCGCGCGCGCCGCTCCACCGCGTGAAACTCCTGGCGCCGCATCATCAGGAGGCCTGCGATCACGGCGACGTAGCTCGCAGCATTGACGGCGAAGCAGACTCCGGCGCCCGCGGCGGCGATGAGGACGCCGCCGATCGCCGGGCCGAAGATGCGGGCTCCGTTGAAGACGCCGGAGTTGAGGCTGATCGCGTTCGGCAGTTCGAGCGGGCCGACCATCCGGAACGTCAGCTGTTGACGGGAGGGCGCATCAAGGACCTGCACGAGGCCCATCAGCGCCGCGATCACGTAGACGTGCCACGGGCGTGCGACTCCCGCAAGTGCGATCGCCGCGATGACCGAGGCGAGCACCATCTGTGTGAGCTGGGTGCCGACGACAGCCCGCCACGCGTCGAGCCGGTCGACGACGACGCCGGCGATCAGACTGAAGAGCGTGAACGGCATGAATTGGCAGAGCGCGAGAATTCCGACCGCGAAGGGCGAGTGAGTCAGCGAGAGGACGAGCCAGGCCTGCGCGACGCGCTGCATCCATGTCCCGGTATTCGAGATGACCTGCCCGGTGAAGAAGAGGCGATAGTTGCGGTGCTTGCGGACGCTCAGAAAAGTGCGTGCGCCGGCGCGAAGGATTGCGGCCGTCACGACTCGTCTTCCGCGAGCAGGTGTGCGAGCGGTTCGATCGCCGCGTCGATCGCTTCGAGCTCTTCGGAGCCGAGGTCGCGCAGGCGCGCCGAGAGCCAGGCCGTCCGCTTCGACTTGACCGAGCGGAGGACCTTCTGGCCTGCGGCTGTCAGCGTCAGGCCGACGCGGCGCTGGTCTCCCTCGACGGGCGCCCGCTGGACGAGGCCGACCTCTTCGAGCCGGGAGATGAACTTGGACATGCCAGGCACGGAGATCCGCTCGAGCGCCGCCAGCTCCCGGATTCCGATGCCGGGGTGGTATTTGATCTGGACGAGGAGCGAGACCTGGCCGCCCGTCACGCCCAGCGAGTGGATCTCGCGCCGGAGCTGCCTGTTGAGGTGGAGGAGCACCGGGCGGAGCCGGTTGGCGAGGACGGTGGGATCGGCGGCTATAGCGACGGGCATTCGTTAACCAGGTTAACTAATCGGCCCGACCCGCCGTCGGCTTAATGCCTAATCCCTCGTCCTAGGGGGGCCACGCAGCGGCCTGTCCGCGCAGCGGACCAGGGGAGGGGGTCCGGGGGAACCGGGGGGTGGTTCCCCCGGCTCTACCATGCAGCATGGCACGGAATCCACTCGAGGACGTCGCCCGCGGACTGCGGGTTTTGGGCGAGCGCCTGTCCCAGACCACGGGCGCCCCGGACCCCGCCGACTGGATTTCCGACCAGCTGCGGCGGCCGGAGCCTGCGCGGACGCTGCCGGAGCTCCAGGCGGAGCTCGACTCCCTGATCGGACTGGAGACGGTCAAGGACCAGGTCCGGGCACTCGTCGCCTTCCTGCAGGTGCAGGCCGAGCGCCAACGGCACGGCCTGCCTGAGGTGGCGACGTCGCAGCACCTCGTCTTCCTCGGCAACCCCGGAACGGGCAAGACGACGGTCGCGCGGCTGCTCGCCGAGATGTATCGCGCGATGGGCCTGCTCAAGCGCGGGCATCTAGTCGAGGTCGACCGCGCCGGTCTAGTCGGCCAGTACGTCGGCATGACCGCGATCAAGACCGACCGGGCAATCCGGAAGGCGCTCGACGGCGTGCTGTTCATCGACGAGGCGTACGCGCTCGCGCCGGGAGACGAGCGGCAGGACTTCGGGCCCGAGGCGATCGAAACGCTGCTCAAGCGAATGGAGGACTACCGCCACCGGCTCGTCGTGATCGTGGCCGGCTATCCGCGACTGATGCATCACTTCCTGCAGTCGAATCCAGGCTTGCGCTCGCGTTTCTCGCGCGAGATCGCGTTCCCCGACTACTCGACGGACGATCTTGTCGCGATCACGCGGAAGCTTGCGGGCGACTACGAGTACTCGCTCGACGATGACGCGACGGAAGCACTCCGGCAGATTCTCGCCGGCGCTGCCCGCGGCGAAGGCTTCGGGAACGCCCGGTTCGCGCGCACGCTCTTCGAGCAGGCGCTCAACGCGCAGGCGCTACGCCTGGCCGGAGTACAGGGGACCGAGCTGGCCGATCTCGAACGGTCGGAGCTGATGGTGCTGAGCGGGGACGACTTCCGTTCGGCCGCGCGGGCGCTCGGCGAGGAGCCCGGGGCAGGCGAGCCGCGGGCGGGGCGCTGGCGTCGGCGCCGCTAGCGCGCGACCATTCCGCCCGACCCATTGCTGTGCCCGCTCCCGTTTCCACTGGAAGCAAAGGCCGCAACGGCCAGGACGAGCCACGCCACGAGACACAGAAAGGTGAGCCGCATAGATCGTTCTGACGCCGGACCGAATCTTTGGTTGGGTATTTCGTGTTAAGCGGTTACGAGTTCAAAGAGAGATGGTGCGGATCTCCCACGGCCGGAGCTCAAGTTGCTGTCCGGCGAACCGGACGGCCTGCGGGTCAGGGCCCTGGTTGACGATGCGTGCACGCCCGGGCTGGTAGGCGGTCAGCACGACGCTCGGGCCGCTCTCCAGGACAGGCCCGGTTTTGGAACCAAGGTCCCCGTCCTCGGCTGTTCCGTGTGCCGTCAGGAACGGATGGCGATAGTGCTCGGCCTGCTCGAGGAGAGCCTCGTCGCTCGGGAGGTACGCGAATGAGAAGCTGTGCGGCCCGCGCAATTGCGCAGCCGGGATCGGTACTGCAGGGCCTGCAGGATCCTCACGCCATGGGTGGTGGATGCGGCTGATCAACCCGATGGAACGGAGCACGGTCAGTGCGAGCTCGTCTCCCGCGACCTCGTACTCGGTGACGTGGTCGAGTAGCAAGGCAACTCCGCCCGCTGAGACGAACGCGGCCGCCGGGTACGTGGGGATCGCGACCTCGCCGTAGCCACCCTCGGGTTCGAGCCGGCGCTCGACGATTCCGAACTGGCCTTCCGCGTACGAGCGATCTGCCGGCTCGCGCAGCGGGACGTGCACCCGGACGCGCTGATCGTCGCAAGGATTGTCGAACTCGATGCGAATACGGACGAAGGGCTCGGCAGCGCGTTGTTCGTAGCGCGTTTGCGTCTCGACCCGCAGCCCGTCCCACATGTAGGTCCGGTGAAGGATGTCGACGCGACGAAGAGGACCTTCCTCGACCGTCACGAAGCGCTCGTCGAGCGGAGCCTCGACGAGGACGTCGTCGGGAGGGGGCGCGTAGTTGTAACTGTCGCCCACGTCACCGCCGTGAACGATCCGGGTCAACTGAGACACGTCCATCGAGGGCCGTATCCTGGGGTCAGACCCCGAGACACGTACCGGTCGGACACTGGTCCAGCCCATGGGTGGGGCGGTTACCTCTGCGACGACCGTCCGTTTTGGCTGCGCGACCACGCGGAGGGTCCACTCGCCCTCGGTCGTTGCAAACGTGACCTCGCGGGTGAGCTGTTCGATGTCGAGCCACTCCGGCTCCGGCTCGTCGCCGACTTCCAGGGTCGCCCGCCCGTCCTCGATGCGAAAGCCGTTCACGATTCGGCCGAAGAGCTCGCGACCGTGGAGCCTCCGTGCGATCGCCACGGGAACCTCAGCGCCGAGGAGCTTCGTCTCCCACAGCAGCAGTTCCTGGCGGCCGATCTCCTGGGTCGGGACGCGCGAGCCGTCGGGAAGCTCCAGCTCGACCGCCTCCCAGTCGTCGGGAACGACGACCTCGAGCTCGACGAGGTTGGAACGTTCGTGAGGCGACGGGTTCACGACCGCCAAGGCACCGCGCGGAACCTCTGAGGCGATGCGCGCAACGGCACGCTGCGCGAGCTCGTGCCCGATCTGCTCGGCCTCCGCGTAGCGCACGAGAACCTGCGCCGACACCTCGTCCGCCGAGCAGCCGCAGATCGAGTCGTGCGCTGAGTTCTGGAACATGCGCGTCCACGCCTGCGCGAGGAAAGGCTCCGGCCTGTCGCCTCCATAAAGAGCCTGCAGCGGCTCGGCGTAGCGTTCGAGCCATCGTTCGGCGCGGGCGCACGCCGCCTTCAGGTCGATGCGGGCGGAGACGACACCGGGCAGAAGGTTCGCCCGCGCGCCGGAGCGCATCTCGCCGTACCAGTGCGACAGCCCTTCCGGCGACGCGCCGGCGAGGTAGTCCGCGAGCGTGCCGACGGTCGCGCCGCCCGGGACGCGCTCCGAGAAATCACGCGCGAGCGGCATGTGGTCGGTGCCGACCATTCCGAGCACGGGATCGCCGCGAAACCAGGGCGAGAACCGCTCCTCGAAGAGGCGCAGGTCGACCGGGCCTGGGACGTCGAAGAGGTACGCAGCGTTGCCATAGCCCGCGGGGAGGTACTCGGCCACGACCGCGGAGCCGTCCAGCCCTTCCCAGACGAACCGGTGGAAGTCGACGGCAGCTGGAACGCCACGCCAGACGACCGCTGTCTCGATCCCGGCGGCGCGCAGGATCTGCGGCATCTGCGCGATGTGCCCGAACATGTCCGGCAGATAGCCGACCGGCATCGCGCTCCCGAACTGCTCGGCACGGCGGAGGCCGGCCTCGAGGTTGCGCAACGTCGTCTCGCCGTCGACGAGGAACTCGTCCATCAGCGTCTGCCAGGGCCCGATTGCAAGTCGCCCCGACCGCACGAGCGCACGAATCCGCTCCTCGGCCTCGGGCCGAATCTCCAGATAGTCGTCCACCGTCGCCAGTTGGCCGTCGAGCGTGAAGCGCAGGCGCTCGTCCGCTTCGAGCTGGTCGAGCACCTCGTCGACGACGTCTACGAGGGAGATCCGAAAGGACTGGAACGGGCGGTACCACTCCCGATCCCAGTGCGTGTGCGGAACGAGGAAGACGCTCAGGTTTTGACTGAGCCTGCGAGGAGGCCCTGCACGAAGTAGCGCTGCAACGCGAAGAACACGATGAGCGGAAGGATCATCAGCAGGAATGCGGCCGCCGCGAGCAGGTTGTACTCCTGGCCGTACGTCGAAAGCAGATAGGGGATCCGCACCGTCATCGGCTGCTTGGATGGATCCGAAACGAAGATCAGCGCCATCAGCAGGTCGTTCCAGACCCAGAGGAACTGGAAGATCCCGAACGATGCCAGTGCGGGCACCGACAGCGGTATGACGATCCGGCGGAAGATCGCCAGGTTGGAGGCGCCGTCGATCCGTGCGGCCTCGATCAAATCCTTCGGCAGCGTGACGAAGAAGTTACGCAGGAGGAAGACCGCGAGCGGCAGGCCGAAGGCGGTGTGTGCGAGCCAGATCCCGTAGTAGCCGTTGTTGAGGTGGCCCCAATTAGCAAAGAGCTTCAGCAGTGGCACGAGCGAGGTCTGGATCGGCACGATCATCAGGGCGACGATGACCAGGAACAGCGTGTCGCGGAACGGGAACGGCACCCAGGCGAACCCGAACGCCGCCAGAGCGCCGAGCGTCAGCGGCAGGATCGTCGCGGGCACGGTGATGATCACGCTGTTCACCCACGCATGGCCCATCCCGGTCGCGTTGATCACGGCGTCGTAGTTGTTCAGCGTCCAATCCCACTGCGTGAGCGAATGCCACCAGCCGCTGGAGGCGATTGCGGGCCGCTTGCGGAAGGACGTGAGGGCGAGACCGACCGTCGGCACGAGCCAGATCAGCGCGATCCCGACAAGAGCGATGTGCAGTGGTGTCCGGCTGAAAAGTCGCACGAGGCGCTCGCTTCGCGTCTGCGCCCTGATCTGAACCGCCGAGTCGACAGTGGCCATCAGGCGACGACCTTCTCGGTGCGGAAACGGCGGACGTTCAGGACCATGACCGGCGCGATCAGCACGAGCATGATCACCGCGACCGCGGCTCCGTAGCCGGGCCGGCCGTTGTGGAACGTCTCCTCGTACATCGTGAAGGCGATCACGCGGCTCGACGTCCCGGGACCGCCGCCCGTCATCACGTAGATGATGTCGAAGACCTTGATCACGTTGATAAACAGCCAGATCGTCACGACGGAAATGGGCAGGCTGAGCATCGGCAGCATGATGCGCCGGAAGATGTTCCATTCACCGGCGCCGTCGACGCGCGCCGCCTCCATGATCTCGGCGGGAATCCCTTTGATCGCCGCCGACAGCACGACCATCACAAAGCCGACCGACGCCCAGATGTACGCGAAGATGAGTGCGTAGTTGACCAGATCGGGCCGTCCGAGCCAGGCGATCGGACGGAAGCCGTGGTCGAACGCGTGGAGGATGGCGTTCAGCACGCCGATGTCCGGGTCCGGGGCATAGACGAAGAGCCAGATGACGCCGACGGCCGTCGCCGAGATCGCCATCGGCACGAAGATCGCGGTCTTGACCACGCGCTCGTAGCGAACGCGAACGGCCAGCACCGCCAGGCCGAGGCCGATGAGGAGCGACAGGCTGATGTAGAAGATCACCCAGCGGACGTTGTTGATGAGAGCCCCTCCGGGTGGGAACTTGCTCAGATCGAGGAAGTCTTTGTCGTTCGTCAGCAGCTGCTTGAAGTTGTCGATGCCGAGGTAGTGGGCGAAGCCGAAGTCGAAGCCGCCTTCGTAGAAGGCGAGCCGGATCGTGTAGTAGGCGGGATAGATCAGGAAGAGCGTGAGCACGACGAGCGCCGGCAGCACGAACAGCATTCCCTGCAACCGTTCCAAGCCCGACCACCGCCGCACGCCGCGGCCCTCGCTCGGCGGGGGAGCGGCGACGGGGGTGGGAAGCGGCGGCGTGATCATTCGTCCGCGGTGACGAAAACGTGGGGGCGCCCTTTGCCGGGCGCCACCACGCGATCGAGAGCTAGAACTGGCCCTGGATCTTGCCCTGGAAGGTCGCGAGGATGCTCTTGATGTTGCCCGGCTTCTGGATCACGTCCTGCAGGGCGAAGCCCCACGTGTCACCGAACGCGCCCGGAAGCAGGTCGGAACCGTCGAACAGGAACGTCTTCGCGGCGGCGAGCTGCTTCGCTTCCGCACGTACGAACAGGCTCGGATACGACTTCGCCGGAACCTTCTTGTTCGGCGAGGTGACAGCACCAGTCGAGACCCAGATGGATCCGGCCGCGCCGGTCGAGATGTACTTCAGGAAGGCCCGCACGTCGGCGTTGTCCTTGAACGCCGCCGCGAAGTCCGCCGAGCCCACGACCGGGTGGTCGAGCGATGCCTTGATCGTCGGCCACGGGAACGAGTTGATCGTCACCCCCGGCTTCAGCTTCGGGTTCACGTCCTTGAGCGCGATGCCGCCGACGAACCCGCCCTCGAAGAAGAGTTGCGCCTTCGAATTCGTTCCGAACACGTCGGTGATGCTGCCGACGAAACTCTGACCCAGCACGCCCTGGACTCCGTTGAGGACGTAGTTGTTGTTGATGATCTGGGTCATGATCCTCGCCGCGTTCGCAACCGAGGCATCGGTGAACTTCAGCTTCCCGGTGAAGAGCGCCTGGTACTTCGCAGGCCCTGCAGTCCGGGCGTAGATGTTCTCGAACCAGTCAGTGAGCGTCCACTGGCTCTGGCTCGGGCCGGCGCCGACCGACCACGGTACGAGACCCTTCGCCTTGTACTTCTTCGTGATCGAGAGGAGCTGAGCCCACGTCTTCGGGATCGCAAACTTGTACTTCTTGAACGAGTCCGGCTTGTACCAGATGACGCTCTTCGAGTTTGCCTTGGCCGGCACGCCGTAGAGCTTCCCTCCCGAGCTTCCGAGCTTCAGCCAGCCCGACGAGTAATTCCCCGCCATGTACGAGTTGGTAATCCCGAGGCTCGAGAGTGTCTTCAGCGCCCCCGACTTTGCAAGGGTGCCGATGTAGCCGGGTCGCGGCAGAATTCCGACGTCCGGCGGATTCCCCGCAGCAAGACGCGTGCGAACCTCCGGGATGAAGTCACGCGCCGACGTGTATTCGACCTTGATGCCCGTCTTCTTCGTGAATGCTGCTGTGACCTTCAGGAATGCGTCCTTCTCGCTTCCGCCCCAGAGCGAGAGAACCTCGATCGTTCCTGCGCTGCGCTTCGTCGGCTTTGCACTGATGGCCGTCGCCGTCAATCCTGCGGCGAGAACGGCAAGTGCTACCGCCGACGCGATCAGCGATCTCCGTCGCTTCACTCGAATCCTCCTCCTCTTGTAGACCCCAGTGTCTGTCTCGATGCTATCTCCAACGCTTCAGCCTCTCGCTGTGAGATTCAGCTCAGTCTCCGGATCGAAGACATGAAGCTTGTCCGAATGGATCGCGAACTCGACTTCCTGGCCTGCCTGCACCTTCTTGTCAGATGGCACCAGGGCGACGATCTCGTGGCCCTCGGACTGGGCATGGATGAGCTCCTCGTGGCCCAGGTACTCGACGACGTCGATCTTTGCCGGGATGTGCACCGCACCTGAGCCGCCGTGACCGTTCAACTGGAGGTCTTCAGGGCGGAAACCGATCAGCAGGTCCCGGCCGCGGTTCTGCGCCGCTGCCTTGGCCGCCGGGCCCGAGAGCTCGAGCGTCGTACCACCCAGCTTGAGGGTGCCGTCGTCGGCCTTCGCCGTCGCGAAGTTCATCGCGGGCGAGCCGATGAAGGCGGCGACGAAGACATTGACGGGATTGTCATAGAGCTCCGGCGGCGTACCGATCTGCTGCAGGACGCCCTGGCTCATCACGGCGATGCGGTCTCCCATCGTCATCGCCTCGACCTGATCGTGCGTGACGTAGACAGTCGTCGTCTCGAGCCGTCGCTGTAAGCGGAGGATCTCGGCGCGCGTCTGCACGCGCAGCTTGGCGTCGAGGTTCGAGAGCGGCTCGTCCATCAGGAACGCGGCCGGCTCGCGCACGATCGCCCGTCCGAGCGCGACGCGCTGGCGCTGCCCACCCGAGAGCGCTCGCGGCTTCCGGTCGAGCAGCTTCTCGAGGTCAAGGATCTTCGCGGCCTCCTCGACGCGCCGCTTGATCTCGTCCTTCGGTGTCTTCATGAGTTTGAGGCCGAACGCGAGGTTGTCGAAGACCGTCATGTGCGGATAGAGGGCGTAGGACTGGAACACCATCGCGATGTTCCGATCCTTGGGCGGCACGCGGTTGACGACGCGCGCGTCGATCTTGATCTGCCCCGCTGTGATCTCCTCGAGCCCCGCGAGGCATCTGAGCGCGGTCGTCTTCCCGCAGCCCGAAGGCCCTACGAGGACGAGGAACTCGCCGTCCTTGATCAGGAGGTCGAGGTCGTTGACGGCGACCGTACCGTCGGCATAGGCCTTGGTCAGGTGGTCGAAGGTGACGGTCGCCATGCGCCGCGGATGCTAACCGGTAAGAGCTTTGGCGCAAAGGCGCTGGAAGTGAGCGACAAGCTGCTCACTCTCAGAGAGGAGGCGTCCTTCGGTCAGGATTCCCGAGCGTACGCCTCGCTGCACCCCCTCCACGAGACTCCTGTCCTCCATGCCGACCTGGTTGTCGAACGCCAGCAGCTCGTCGATCCAAGCCTGGTCGACGCCTGGTGCGAAGAAGTAGTCGAGAAACCGAGCCGTCCGCTCGGGACCGATCGGGAGCATGGGCCCGCAGGACAGGTTCGGGTGCCCGGGAAAGACATTCAGGCCGAAATTCGGCCAGAGGAAGTGAAACTGGCTGCGCTGCACCTCGCCGTCTGCGAGGAACGAGTTGCCGTTCTGGCGAAGCGGGCCCACCTGACTGGACACGAGACCGCTCGCCTCTAGCCGGTACGCGTCCGGTGAAACGTCGACGGCGGCGCTGAAACCCGGGTGTGCAACGGCGCAGTGGTAGCACTCGAGGAAGTTCTCGCACGAGATCTTCCAGTTCGCGTCGAGCTCGAACTCCGCGCGGAAGCGGAATTCCAACGCATTGACATCGAGGATCTCCGCGAGTTGGGCCGGCACGTCGCCGAGCGCTTCCGCGAGTGGGGCCGCATCGGAATCGGGATTCACGAAGACGAACGGTCCCCACGTGTCGGCCTGGATCTGCCTGAGCCCGAGCTCGTCCGCATCGAACCCCGGTTCGCGATCCGAGCGTGGCGCGGCGCGCAGCCGCCCGTCGAGCCCGTATGTCCATGCGTGGTACGGGCACTGCAGCGTCTCGCGCGTCCCTGATCCGGTCGCCACGACGTGCCCGCGGTGACGGCAAACGTTGAGGAACGCTCGGAGCTCGCCGTCGCGCGCGCGTGTAGCCACTACAGGGATCTGGCCCGCCGTAGCGGCGAGAAAGCCTCCCGCGGGGAGCTGCCCCGCATGCCCCACGTATTGCCACGCGCGCGCGAAGATCTGTTCCCCTTCGCGCCGCAGGACATCGGGATCCGTGTACCACTTCCAGGGCAGAGTCCGCTCCACGGTCTGGAACTGTAGTGTCCTTGGCGTGGCCGTCGCGAGGACGCAAACACGCATTTCCCTAACAATGCCGCGACCAACGTCGTCTTATGAACGCGTCCGCACAGCGCCTACAATCCGGGGGATCTGGAGAGGGATATGGAACCAACCAAGGCGGCCCGCATAGAGGAGCCCGATCGTTTCTCGCAGGCAGCCGCGCTCGCGGACCGGTTCCTCGACAACATCGAATCGGTCGTCTACGGCAAGCGCGAGAAGGTCAAGCTCGTCATTGCGGCCCTGATCAGCGGGGGCCACGTCCTGTTCGAGGACGTGCCGGGGACCGCCAAGACCGTGCTCGCCCGGGCGATCGCTCAGTCGATCGAGGGTGCGACGCCTTCACGCGTGCAGTGCACACCCGATCTCCAGCCGACCGACGTCACTGGGCTCTCGGTCTTCAACCAGAAGGAACGTGACTTCGAGTTCAGGCCGGGGCCGATCTTTGCCAACGTCGTGCTCGTGGACGAGATCAACCGCGCGATGCCGAAGACGCAGTCGGCGCTGCTCGAGGCGATGGCGGAGCAGCAGGTGACGGTCGACGGCGAGACGCGCGTGCTGCCCGACCCGTTTTTTCTCCTCGCAACGGACAACCCGATCGAATACGAGGGGACGTTCCCGTTGCCCGAGGCGCAACTCGATCGGTTCCTGCTCAGAACGGCCCTGGGTTATCCGGACGCCGACGACGAGCGCCGCATCCTCGACGAGCAGCGTCACGGTCACCCGTTGCGGCTGCTCGAGCCGGTGATCAGCGTCGAGGAGGTCCAGGAGCTGAAGAAGGCCTCACAGGCCGTCTACGTGGACGATTTGATCAAGCGCTGGATCGTCGACCTAGTCCGAGCGACGAGGGAGCACGAGTCGGTCGCCATCGGCTCGTCGGTGCGCGGCAGCCTCTCGCTGGAGCGGGCGGCGCGAGGCTGGGCTCTCCTCAGCGATCGCAGCTACGTCGTTCCCGACGACGTCGACCAGTTGTTCATCCCGGTGTTGATGCATCGTGTCGTCTTCCGCCCGGCCTTCCTCGCCGAGGCCAGGCGCAGCAGCTGGCAGGTTGCGGCCGAGCGGTTCCGCGACTCCTGCCTCGAGCATGCCCCACGCCCGGTGGCGGATCCCGACGCGGGAACCTTCGCACTCGGCGCTCGGCACGGGTAGCGGTTGTCGGCCGCGGGCCTCACGTTTCCGCTGGAGCCGCGACGCCGCCTGATCGGGCTCTCATTCGGGGGCATGCGCAGTGTCCGCCGAGGCACGGGATCGGACGTCGCAGGCTCGCGTCCGTATCACCCTGGCGACGACATGGACTCGATCGACTGGAATGCGTCGGCGCGACTCTCGGCGGCGCGTGACGCGGACGAGTTCATTGTCAGAGAACGGTTTACCGACGAGGCTCCGCGTGCGATCTCCGTCTGTGACCGGCGACCTGGGATGTCGCTCTTTCCCGAGTGGCTTCCCTGGCTTTCGAAGCCGGCAGCCGTGCGGCTGGCCACATTGATGATCGCGGACTCGACGACCGCCGTGAGAGGGCTGAGCGGCTATGTCGACCTTGCGGAAGGCGAGATTTTCTGGCGACCTCCGCGGAGCCAGCACGAAGAGTGGCGCCTCGAGCAACAGCGGCCGTTTCGGGCTCCAGAGGACAACCTCGCCCAGGCATTCCAGCATCTCTTCACGTTGCGGCCCTCGCTGCCCACGGGCAGCTTCATCTTCGTCGTCTCCGACTTCGTCGTCATGCCGCCTCGAGACGTCTGGCTGCAAGCCCTCGAGCGCCGTTGGGATGTCGTTCCCGTCGTCGTGCAGGACCCGGTCTGGGAGCAGAGCTTTCCCGACATCAGCGGCACGTCGGTACCTGTTCTCGATCCCGGTACGGGCGATGTCTCCTATCTCCGGATGGGGCGACGCGAGGCGGCTGAGCGGCGAGAGCTCAACGAGGCTCGCTGGCGCCACGTGCTCGATACGTTCCTCTTCCTCGACATCGAGCCGGTGATCCTCTCCTCCGCACGGCCCGATGAGATCTTCGATGCGTTTACCTGGTGGTCCGAGAAACGACTTCACTGGCGGGCGGCGCTATGAGAAAGCGGTTCGACCGGTGGCTACCGGCGGCCGCGGCGGGCGCACTCGTTGCTGCCATCGTCGCCGTCGTTCTCGTGATCATCCTCAGTGGCAACGACCAGCCGTCGGCGTCGGGATCGCTACCGCGCGGGCAGGCCTTGTCCGCGACGTGGTCCCTGTTCCCGAGCTCCCATCTTTTCGGCGACACGGTTCACATGCGCGTGGAGGTCACCGTTGATCGGCGGCGGCTCGACCCGAGGCGGCTGCAGCTCGAGGCGCGGCTCAAGCCGTACGAGCAGGTCGGGCCGAGTCGGAGGACGTACGAGAACCTCGGTCGTTACACGCACGTCGTCTATCGCATGAACCTCCGTTGCATCCAGTCGAACTGCGTTGCCAGTGTCGGCTCGCTTCGGCGGATCAGGCTAGAGCCGGCGCGGCTCGTCTACCGAGGCGCGGTATCCGGGGGCGGAGCCCCGTCCCTGACCCACGTGTGGCCCGTGATCATCTCCTACTCGCGGCTCGATCCCGCCGACCTCGCAGCGCGTGCGCGGGGGGTCACACCTTTCGGTCAGAACCCGAACAGGATCAGCAAGCAGCCGTTGCCGCCCTGGCGCGTCGACTCCGACCTCGCTCCCGTCTCGTACTCGGTGCGCCCGGACAGCGCCTTCTGGGTCGCGATTGCCGGCGTCCTGCTGCTGGTCGGCGCTGCGGGCGTGCTGTTGCGGCCGTATCTACCAGTGCCGACGTTCCTGCGGCGGCACCGCCGCGAACCGGGACCGCTCGAGCGCGCGCTGGCCGCGGTCGAGAGCGCGCGGGCCTCCGGCCGGCAGGAGCGCGAGCGGAAGGCGCTGGAGCTGCTCGGAACGGAGCTCGTGCGAAGCGGTGACGTGCAGCTTGCCGAGTCCGCGCGGGCGCTCGCCTGGTCACGGCCCGCTCCACCCGAGCCGGCGCTGACCACCGCGCTCGCGCTCGACGTTCGCAAGCTGATCGAGCAGAGGTCGAATGGACAGGGTGCCTGAAAACCGGCTGACCCTCCTTTGGCGCCGCATGCCGACGGCGCTGCAGCGTCCTGCCATACCCCTCGCCGATCTGGATCTGCTTCGGCGTCCACTCCTCAGGACGACGGTCACCCGGCTCGGTCTGCTCGTAGCGTTGGCGGCGCTGGCCGCGGTGTCGATCTGGCGGGCAACTCAGCTACAAGCGAGCGCGTTGTCGTTTCTGCCTCGTGAAACGAGCACGATCCTCGTACTCGACCAGTCGAAGAGCGTCTACTTGTCGGGCTATCGGGAGATCGCGGGGCTCCTCCGGACGTTCGCGGATGCAGACGCACCGGTCGGGCTGATCATGTTTTCCGACAGTGCGTACGAACTGCTCCCGCCCGGTTCGCACGGGGAGGAGCTGCGTCCTTTGCTGCGCTACTACACCCCGACGAAGAACGGCGCCAAGGTGCTCGGTCCCGGTCCGCGCTTCATACGATCCCCGTGGGACAGTTCGTTCTCCGGCGGAACGAAGATCTCCGGGGCGCTGGAGCTCGCGCGGCGTTTGTTCGTGCGAAACAAGGTGCAACACGGAACGCTCCTGCTCATCAGCGATCTGGATACGGCCGACACCGACTTACCGGCGCTCGCCCGCTCGCTGACCCAGCTGCGGAGCTCTTCCACCGTCGATCTTCGTGTCATGGCGCTTCATCCCGATCCAGGGCCTCGTCGCTTCGTCGAGAACATCGTCGGCAAGCAGCGCTTCGTCTCCCCCTCGAGCGTCACGAGGCGTCATGTGGAAAGCACGCAGCGATTCCAGGCTGCGTCGCCGTTCTGGCTCGTGATCCCTGCGCTCCTTCTCCTCGCGACGCTCGCCGCCAACGAGTTCTTTTGCGGCCGGATCGAGATCGCGCGTCCCCGAGAGGCCGCGGCATGACTCGCATCGTGCGCTCGCTTGGTGCTGTCGTGTGTCTCGCAACGGCTGCCTTCCTTCTGCTGTTCGCGGTCGACGCGCGCGGCTGGGGGAAGAGAATCCCGGCCGACGATCTCCGCTTTGCCGCGAACCCGCTTCCGCCCAAGCTCTGGCATCCGGTCGAAGTCGCGCCGTTCGGACTCACGCGCGGCGTGCTCGGGATCAACGACGACGTGCGTTACCGGCGCGCGGTTCGGCTCTTCCGGCTTGGTCGCCCGCTCGAGAACCTGTCAGCGAGGTCGTTCGAGTCTCTGCGTGCGGAGGCGCAGGTCGCGCTGTCGGATGTTGAGCAAGGAGTGAACGACCGCACGCGCCGCTCGCAGGCGGCGAACCTGCTCGGCGTCCTCGACTTCTCGCTTGCCGTCCGCGATTCAACGATGGCGACGACGTTCCTCACCGACGCAATCGGGAACTTTCGTGATGCGATGGCGCTCGATGACTCGAATGCCGACGCGCGCTTCAACCTTGAGTACGCGCTGTACGAGCTCAGGAGCGGTGAGGACCAGCTCCCGAAGGGCACGGACCGTCCTGGGCAACCGGGTGGACACGCCGCCCTCGCCCAACCCGGTCGCGGGTACTAGATGACCTTTGTGACCCCGTTCGGCGCGCTCGTCGCCCTCGCCGTCGTTGCGCCGCTCGCCGCGTTTGTAATTGCCGAACGCAACCGGCAGCGGGTGGTCGATATCCTTGGCCTTCCCGACACACATGGAGTGTCTCGGCCGGCGGCGATGACGGCACTGGTGGCGATCGCCGTGTTGCTGGGGCTGGCGGCGGCCCAGCCAACGCTCGTCAACAAGTCGGCGCGCGAGGTGAGGAGCGACGCGGCAGCTTTCTTCGTCATCGACACGTCGCGGTCGATGCTCGCCTCCTCAGGTCCGGACGATCCCACGCGATACGAGCGCGCCACGAAATTCGCGGTCCGTCTGCGCAATAGGCTGCCGGACATCCGAGTCGGGCTCGCCACGATGACGGACCGCGTTCTCCCGAATCTCTTCCCGACCGCAGATCGCGAAGCCTTTGACGTGACGCTGCGGCAGGCGGCGGGGATCGAGCGTCCTCCTCCCAGCGATGGATCCAACACGCTCATCACGACGTTGAGCGCGCTCACGCGGGTCGCCCTGGACAACTTCTACGCCCCGGAAGCGCGTCACCGGCTGCTCGTGCTCTTGACCGACGGCGAGAGCGCCCCCTTTTTCGACGGAAGCATCGGGGCGCTCTTTCGCGGCCCTCCGGCCGTTAAGACGATCTACGTACATTTTTGGCGCCGTCACGAGCGCGTCTATCTCCCGAACGGCAAACCGGAGCCCGCCTACCGGCCCGATTCGTTCAGCACACGCACGATCAGACGCCTGGCCGAGGCCACCGACGGGGTTGCGATCCAGCATGAGGACGTCGACGCGGCCGTGGACGCCGCCCGGTCGCTCCTCGGTACCGGCCCGAAGGTCTCGGATGTACGTGAGCATCGCCGGGTCGATCTCGCGCCGTATCTCGCCTTCGGCGTCCTCGCGCCGCTCGGATTCCTGTTCTACAGGCGCAACGTGTAGCCGGGGCTAGTGGCTCTGAGCCACAAAGTCAGACTGTAGTGTCCAGGCGTGGCCGTGACGGAAACGCGAAAGCTGCCGCTCATGGAGCAGTTCTTCGCGGTCCGCCGCTTCTCCTCGGTCCTTGCGTTCACCGCCGACGGGTCGCAGTTGCTGTTCGCGAGCAACATGTCCGGACAGTTCAATCTGTGGCGAGTTCCCGTCGAAGGCGGCTGGCCTGACCAGCTGACCGCATTTACGGACGAGACCGTGCGTGGCGTGGGAGTATCGCCGACCGACAGCCGGATGGTGCTCTGCGCCGACCACGACGGAGACGAGTTTCATCAGCTCTACATGCTCGACTCCGAGCACGGCTGGCCGCAGAAGCTGACTGACGAGCCCGAGGTCCAGCACTACGTCAGCGATGCTGCGTGGTCTCCCGACGGGACGAAGTTCGCCTACGCGGCGAACGCGCGCAACCCGTCCGACCTGGAGGTCTGGGTTCGCGACGTCGGGATTGGCGAAACGCGTGCGGTGTTCGGCGAAGGCATGTTCTCCTTCCCGGGGCGTTTCTCTCCGGACGGTTCGAAGCTGCTGACACTCGACTTCCGCAACAACAGCGACGCGTCAATTCACCTGGTCGACCTCGAGACAGCGGAAACGCGCGAGCTCACGCCGCACGACGACGACGCGATTTTCTTCTCTGGCCCGTGGGCGCCGGACGGCTCCGGTTTCTACATGCTCACGGACGCCGGCAGCGAATTTCGCGGGCTTGCGTTCTACGACCTCGCGTCGGACCGCTACGAATGGGTCGAGGAGCCGACACAGGACGTCGACGACGTGACCGCGTCGACCGACGGTCGTGTGCTGGCTTGGCTCGTGAACGACAACGGCTACGACCGCCTGCGTCTCCGTGACCTCGAGACCGGTAGCGACCTACCGGAGCCGGACTTGCCGGCCGGCTCGCGCCCACACTTGACGGGTGCAGAGCCGCCGCTCGCGCTCTCCCCCGACGGCGCGCACGCAGCGCTGATTCTCTCGACTCCACGGCGCCCGCCCGAGGCCTGGGTCGTCGAGACTGCGACCGGCAAGGCCAACCCGGTCACCGACAGCCGCATGGGCGGGCTGTGCGAAGACGATCTCGTCGACGTCGAGCTCGTGAGCTATCCCACCTTCGACGGGCGCGAGATTCCGGCCTGGCTCTATCGCCCCCAAATCGAAGGCAAGATGCCGGTCGTCTTGTCGATTCATGGCGGGCCCGAAGCGCAGGAGAAGCCGCTCTACCAGCCGCTCTACCAGTACTTGCTCTCGCGCGGCATCGCGGTGCTCGCGACGAACATCCGCGGCTCGACGGGTTACGGGAAGTCGTACCAGCGGCTGGTCCAGCGCGATTGGGGTGGGGGCGACATGCACGACTGGGAGCACGCCGTCAAGTGGCTGCACGAACAGGACTGGGTGGAGAACGAGAGGATCGGTGTGTACGGCGGCTCCTACGGCGGCTTCGCCGTGCTGACGTGCGTGACGCGCCTGCCCCAATATTGGGCGGCGGCGGTGGACATCTTCGGTCCGTCGAACCTCGTCACGTTCGCCAAGGCGGTCCCACCGACGTGGAAGCGGTTCATCGCGCGCTTCGTCGGCGACCCGGAGACGGAAGCAGACTTCCTCAGGGAGCGTTCGCCGATCACGTACGTCGAGAACGTGCAGGCGCCGCTCCTCGTGATCCAGGGAGCAACGGATCCGCGCGTCGTCAAAGGCGAGTCGGATCAGTTGGTCGAGAAACTGCAGTCAATGGGCCGCGAAGTGGCGTACGTGGTGTTCGACGACGAAGGCCATGGGTTCACGAAGCGCCCGAATGAGTTGAAGGCATACGGGCTCGCGGCCGAGTGGCTCGAGAAACACCTGCTCGGCTAGACCTCGCGGTATCTCGCCTGAATCACGCAGAAGACGCCGTAGGCGAACAGGCCCGCGGCGACGATGCTGAGGAGGGCCGTGCCGTAGGGCGCGTTCGCGAGCTTCCGGAGTGCGCCGTCCAGGCCGCGCGCTTTCTTCGGGTCGTAGTCGGCGGCCGCCTTGAAGAAGAACCAGGAGATCAGGCCGAAGACGACCGCGCGTGACGTCAAACCGACGAACGCGATCCGCGTTGTCCACTTCAGCTCTGTCGCGCTCATCTGTCCTGTCTTGAGCGAGTCCTTGTACTTCCCGGAAAGCGCGCGGTAGAGGTTCCAGAGCGCAGCGCCCGCGATCGCGAGCGCGATTCCGTAGACGATCCATCTCCCGCCGGGCCAGTCGAGGATGCCCTTCGTCGCCTCCTGCTCTTTGTTGCCCCCGCCGCCGTGCTTGCCGAGCAGGATCGAAAAGGCACCCCAGCAGAGGGCGCCGGAGATCGCCGCCTTGCCGAGCGACGAAAGCCGTTTCCCCCACTTCTTCCTCCCACCCTTCTCTTCGACGTCGTGGCCGAGGAAGACCTGCGCCAGGCGCCAGAGCGCGTACGCGCCAAAGCCGAAGGCCAGAACGAACACGGTGACGCGCCCGATCCCGCTGCCTACGATCGCCCGCAGTGCGCCTTCGCGGTCCGTTGCCTTGCCTCCGTTTCCGAGGGCGAGCTCGATCGCGAGGACGGCGACGAGGCCGTACGAGATCCCCTGGGCAACGAGCCCGAAGCGCGCCAGCTTCTCTATCGCGGCACGTTCTCACGCATTGGCGCGTTCCTGAAACTTAGGGCGTGCTGGAAACTGCGGTGGCGAGCGCCTCGACGACGACCGGATCGAAGTCGGTGCCGGAGCAGCGCCTCAGCTCCGCGACAGCTTCCTCCACCGGCCGGGCTTTGCGATACGGGCGATCGTGGCAGCTCGCCGCCACGCCCCTCGGCGATCGCGACCGCCTTGCCTCGCTCCTCCTCGGCAGCTCGTTCCTGGCGGTTTCGGTCCCACTCGCGGTGTTTGCGATCAGGGCATCAGCGTCGACATTCATGCCACTGGGAAACGCGCCGGTTTCGGGCAAGGGCGGATCCACTCACGACCGATGTCGCCATTTCTGCGGCATCGGCGCGCTGCTGCGATTTCTTGACCCGCCGGCTAAATCACCCCAACGGGGGAAGCCGGTATTCCGGGGCTGCGGAAACTGAGGACAGGCACTCGGGAAGTTACTGCGTACTGCGGCTATTTGAGGAGTGGGTTCTGTGGCAGCGAATTCTTTTGTCCGACGCGTGAGGGCGGTCGTGGTTCTCGGTCTCGTCGGCGGCACGATTGCACGTGCAAGCTTCGGGAACGAGCCGCTCGGCGGCGCCGCGGCGATCGACGACGTGTATCTCGACCCGATGAAGTCCTCGTAACCGTGTTCGAACCACGTTTTGCCGGAGCTCGTGAAAGCGAGCTCCAGCTCGTTTCAATGAGGCAGCGTGATCTTCGTCAGCTCGGCGGGGCTGTCGACGTTCGCGCCTTGCAAGGTCGCCAGGCGGACGGCCGCAGCCTGTCCGGGTACGACCGTGAGGATCGGGCTCAACCATTCCGGGACGCCCGGGACGAGCGGGAAGGCCGTGTCGGCCGCAGCGAGGAACTCAGGGTCGTCGCTGATCGCCATCACTTCGGATCCACGCTCACGTACGTCCGCCACAGCGGCGGCCACGCTGGCCAGCGTCCGGCCTGACGGCGCGATCACGATCGCAGGCCGCCCCGACTTCACGGCAGCAATGGGCCGTACACCAGGTCTGCCGACGACAACACTCCTCGCCTTCAACGCCTCGAACCCGAAGCTGGCGCCGTTCGCGCGGGCGGCGAAGTAAACCTGGTTCGTTCCCAGGAGCTCGAACTGGGCCAACGTGGAGAATGCGAACGTGTTGCAATACATGGCCGTCAAGATCTTAACCGGCCGCGCGTCGGTGAAAGCAGCGGCAAATAGCGCCAGCAGTCAGATTCACAAGCATCCTGAACCCCGGCGCGTGAGTCGCCTCGCGCCTAACCCGCGAATCCTGCACTTCTTCGATCTGGAGACGGGTGTTGCGATCCCGACGGTCGACGTGGCGGTTGTCGCGCCGGTTGGGAGTTAGCCGTGCGGCTCGGAGTCGGGGCAGCGCTCGTCGACGGGACACTGGTTCCCGGCGACGTCGACGTGGTTGACGGTCGCATCGCCGGCGTAGGTTTGAGCTCGCCGAACGGAACCGGAATTGCCTCTCCGGGCTTCGTCGACCTGCAGGTCAACGGCTTTGCAGGCGTCGATTTTTTCTCGGCCGACGCGAAGGGTTATCGCAAAGCGGGCGAGGCGTTGCTCGCGTGCGGCGTGACCGCCTATCAGCCGACCTTCATCACGTCGCCCGAGGACGAGTTGACGGCGGCCCTGCACGAGGTTCCACTGAACGGTTCCTCGCCGCACATCATCGGCGCCCATCTCGAGGGCCCGTTCATCGCGCCCGAACGGCTCGGGACACATCCGGCCGAGTCGAGGCGCGAACCCGACTGTGCGCTCCTCGAGCGACTGCTCGCCGCGGGACCGGTGAGTCATGTCACGCTGGCGCCCGAGCTGGAGGGTGCGTACGAGCTCATGGAGCTGTTGAGGCAGCGCGGCGTGACGGTCTCCTGCGGCCATTCGAACGCGACCTCCGTGGAAGCGCGCGAGGCGTTCGCGCGCGGAGCGAAGACGGTGACGCACATCTTCAATGCGATGCGTCCGTTCGCCGCGCGCGAGCCCGGTCTTGCAGGCGCGGCGCTCGTGACGGGCGACGTCGTCATCCAGGTCATACTCGACGGTGTTCATCTCGCCGACGACACAGCGCGGCTGGTGTGGCAGGCCGCCGGCGGGCGGGTCGCGCTCGTCACCGATGCGATCGCTGCAGCAGGTGCCGGCGACGGCAGTTACACGCTCGCCGGGATCGACTTCGAGGTCGAGAACGGGATCGCGCGCCGAGCGGACAGCGTGCTCGCCGGCAGCACGGTGCCGATGATCGAGGCGGTCCGGAATCTCGTCGCGCTCGGTGCCCCGGTGGGCGCGGCTCTTTCGGCCGCAAGCGAGGTGCCCGCACGGATCGCCGGCCGGCCTGAGCTTGGGAGTCTTGAGACCGGGTCGATCGCGGACGTCGTGGTGCTCGACGACAGGCTCGAGATCATGCGCGTCCTGGCCGCCGGCGAGGACGCCACAGGCTGACTCCGAAGGGTTACCTGCGGATCAGGAGGACGTAGCGAATCGACACCGTCGCTCCGAGCGAGTCCTTGACGGAGACGCTGAAGCGGAACGATCCCGCGCGCTTGGGCTTCCCGTTGATGACACCGGTTGCGGAGTTCAGCTTGAGCCCGGTCGGCAACTTCCCGGACAACATCGTCCAGACCGGATCCTTGCCACCCGTAACCGTCACGTTCGTCTTATAGGTGTGTCCCACCCGTCCGCCGGCAAGCCGGAGGCGCAGAATCTG